>NZ_JBIYDB010000004.1:0-232320 GCF_044908325.1 Arthrobacter sp. GAS37 | reverse complement strand
GGGGGGGGGGGGGGGGGGGGGGCCCCCCCCCCCCCCCCCCCGCCCCACACCCACGTACGGGGTTTCCCGGGTTTCCACATAGCTCGATTGGCTGCTTCCGGCCAGTCCGCTGTTCGCCGAAGCTTGTGCAGTGAACAGTTACGGAAACATTGACTCCGTCGTCCCGGTGGACCCGCTAGCGGAACTTTGGGATTACATGAAACCGGCGAAATCCTCGGCAGCTTCCGCACCGCCAGGCGCTCAAACCGCCGTGGTTTCGGCGCTCACAAACTCGGGGGTGCCTCTGCTTCCCGCGGGCGGGAACATGTGGCGGACAGAGGAATTGCTGTCCCAAGGACTGAGCAAGCGACACATCAATGAGAACCTCCGCTCCGGCGCACTGGTGAGGGTCCGCACGGGCGTCCTGGTCCGGGGCACCTTCTGGCGTGGGCTTTCGGACGATGGCCGGGAGCGTGCTCAGTTGGCGGCGTATTGCCGTCGGACCCTCCGCGTTACGGCGGACGGGTTGACGTTCAGCCACACCTCCGCGGCCCGTCTGCACCGTTTGTATTTGTGGAAGGCAGATCAGTTGATCCACGTCATCATTCCCTACCACGCAGCTAGTGGATCCCATGCTGCCGACGTCAGGGCTCATTCAGGCCTCCTCCTGCCCGGGCAACGGATCGAGATTGATGGACTTCCGGTGACATCACTTGACCGCACCGTTCTGGACTGCGCGCAGATACTGAATTATCGGCAGGGCCTGATTCTCTTGGACCACGGGTTGAGGCGCGGATGCAATCGTGAGTGGTTGGAGTCAGCGTGCGCCAATCTGGTCGGTGCCCGGGGAGTCACCGCGTTCCGAAAAGCACTGGCCTTTGCGAACCCATTGTCCGAATCCCCAGGGGAGACATTGACCCGGGACGCGATCGCCAAGCTCGGATTCCCGGATCCCGTGCTCCAGTTGCGGGTCCAAACACCTCGTGGCGCTTACCGGTTCGACTTCGCGTGGCCGCACCTTCGGGCCGCGCTCGAGTTCGACGGCAAGGCAAAGTACTTCGACTACAAGCCAACTGCAGAAGTGATCTTCGAAGAACGGCAAAGGGAGAAACTGCTGACTGAGCAGGGCTGGCGGATCCTGCGCATTGATTGGAAAGGCCTCTTCGACGAACGCGGTCTGAAAGTACGTCTGCTCAGGCTTCTTCGGGGCTGAGATCGTGGGTCTGGGCCGTGGACTACGTCCCGGGCCGGAACGCAGCCCCCGGCCCGCACCCACGATCTCGACGGCGGGCGGGCGTCGGGCGGGCGGGCGCCGGGCGGGCGTCGGGAGAGCCGGGAATTGCTTCGAACAGGGGAACCGTGATCGAGTGGAACCATGACAGATCAGCCTGCAGCCCCGGAATCCCTGCCTTTGAATGACCTTGAGTCCAAGCTCGCAAAGTCCGGGCAACCCGACGCGAACCCGGTGGACGTCATCCTGGCCTTCCTGAACAACGAGGTCTACATCCTGAGCACCGACTCCTTGGATAAGCCTGACGCCGCCGTGGAGCCGCTTGTCCTCGCCAACTCCGAGGGCCAGCCTGTCCTCGCTGTCTTCAGCCACCCGAGCCGGGTGGAATCCCACTTCCTCGAGGCCGCGCCCAACGTCCTGGGCACCCACGGTTCTGCGATTCTGGACAGCATCGGTGACGAGCTGGGCCTCGTGATCAACCCCGGCAGCGAGCACGGCTTCGAGATGGGCCCGGAAGGCATCGCCAACGTCCGCCGCGACTTCACCCGCGCCGACGGAGCCGACGGAGCCGACGGAGCCGACGAAGCCGACGAAGCCGGCGAAGCCGACGAAGCCGCCGACCCAGCCGCAGATGCGGCCGTAGAAGCAGGCACCGACGGACCCCGGGACTAATTGACTAACCGCCGGCACGAATCGGCAGTCGTACTTGCTTCACATGCTTCGAATCGGGGAATAATGGCAGAATGCGTCTTGGCGTCCTAGACATCGGTTCCAACACCGTCCATTTGCTTTTGGTGGACGCGCATCCAGGCGCACGCCCGGTCGCGTTTGCCTCCCACAAGCGTCCACTTTCGCTGGTTCAGTTCCTGGACGCCGAGGGTAACATCAACGACGCCGGACAACACGAGTTGATCGAGTTCGTCCTTGAAGCGTGGGAGTTCGCGGCCCGCCACAAGGCCGAGGACCTCCTGGCTTTCTGTACCTCGGCCATCCGCGAAGCGACCAACGGCGTCGAGGTCCTCGCCCGGGTGAAGCACGAGACCACCGTGACCTTGCAGGAACTGACCGGCAGCGAAGAAGCCTCCATGACGTTCTTCGCGGTTCGACGCTGGTACGGCTGGGGCGCCGGGCCGATTCTGGACCTGGACATCGGCGGCGGCTCCTTCGAAATGGCGTTTGGCCAGGACGAACTGCCCGAGCTCGCAGTGTCGGTACCGCTTGGCGCCAGCCGCCTCACCAGGGACTGGCTCCACAATGACCCGCCCACGGCCAAGAGTGTCAAAGAGCTGCGCAAGTACATCCGCAATACTCTCAAGCCCGTCGTACGTGAGTTCAAGCAATTGGGCCGGGCCAACCTGGTGGCCGGAACCTCGAAGACCTTCCGTTCGCTTGCACGCATCGCAGGCGCGGCCCCCAGCGGCGCCGGTCCGTACGTCAAGCGCGAACTCCACGCCACGGACTTGGGACTCTGGGCGCAGCGGATCTCGGCCATGACCGTCGAGGACCGGCTGTACCTCCCAGGCGTGTCGGATGCACGGGCAGCGCAGATCCTCGCGGGAGCCCTTGTGGCCGAGGCCGCATTGGAAATGTTCGAGTTTCCCAGCATGGAGATCTGCCCTTGGGCCTTGCGCGAGGGGTTGATCCTGCGCCGACTCGACCAGCTGATCTTCGACGGCCCGCTGGCCCCGGCTCCGCATGTCGGGCTCGGAGGCGCGGTACCGGTACCACGCTTGGGCGCCAACACCGGAACGGCCGCGCCCGCTGCAGTATCCATACCAATTCCCATCGCCGGGAGGCAGGCCAACTAACATGAGCACCGACGTCGAGCACTCCGAAGAAGACACGCCGAGGATCCCGGTGGCGCTATCCAGCGCTTCTGTCTATCCGCTCAGCGTCCATGACGCCTTTGCCGTGGCCCAGGACCTGGGGTACGACGGTGTCGAGGTGATGGTGACCAACAACGCCACCAGCCAGAACCCGGATGCCCTCATCCAGCTAAGCCATCGCTACGACCAGCAGATCGTCTCCATACACGCCCCCACCCTGCTGCTGACCCAGCAGGTTTGGGGTCCGGCATGGAACAAGATCGAGATGTCCTGCCAGATGGCGCGCGAGGTCGGCTGCAACACCGTGGTGGTCCATCCACCGTTCCGGTGGCAGTCGAACTATGCGGAGAACTTCGCTGCCGGTGTACGCGAGATTGCGGCGATGTACCAAGTGCACATCGCGGTAGAGAACATGTACCCGTGGCGTGTGCGCGGCCGGGAGGCGCTCGCTTACCTTCCGCACTGGGATCCGATGGGCCAGGATTACGACGACGTCACCTGGGACTTCTCACACGCCGCCACCGCGGGTGCCAACAGCCTTGAGGCGATACGGGCGCTCGGGAGCAAGCTGCGTCACGTCCACCTCACGGACGGATCGGGCTCGGGCAAGGACGAACACTTGATCCCGGGTTACGGGACCCAACAGTGCGCCGAGGCGCTGCAGTATCTCGCATCCAACGGATTCGAGGGCACCGTGGTTGCCGAGATCTCCACGCGCAAGGCCAAAGCTGCCGGTGAACGCGAGGAGTGGCTCGCCGAAACGCTTCGCTTCGCGCGCCAGCACTTGGGGGCGCCGCTCGTGGGAGCCTTCGAGATCTAGGTTCCGCGAGATTCAGGGCCCGACGACGTCGGGCGGCTGAGTCGCGCGGTCGCGCCTGCCGTCGGACACGGCGCGGCCGGTTGCCGCCCGCTTCTGCCAGCACCCCATAAACGAGAAAGCACCGGCGGTCGATACGGGAAAATGGGGGGAAACCCGTTCGACCACCGGTGCTTGTGGCGGACATCCCCATGCCCGCCTCATCACTCGCACCCTCAATGAGGTAACTACTAAGTTACGGAGCGATTTTGGGTGCAGCCTGCAATAACCTTGGGAACTAGCTGGGAATCCAGGTTCCCCTGCTGAGTCCCGGAACTGGTTCTGCAGCGGCGCAGCCGAACTGGCATCATGGAGCCATGAGCAACCGAATCGCATTCCTTGGCTGTGGGTCCATGAACGAGGCCATCCTGGGTGGCCTTCTGGCTGCCGGAACGGATCCCTCGGACGTCGTCGCCACCGTACGTCGCGCAGAACGCGCCGCCGAACTGGCTGAGCGCCACCATGTGATGACCATCGCCGGAGCCGAGGAGCCAGACAACAACAAGCTGGCTACGAAGGGCGCTTCGGTTGTCATCTTGGGTGTCAAGCCTGTCGGCATTGCCGATCTCGCCCGGGAAATCTCGCCATCGCTGGCCAAGAACACCATTGTGATCAGCGTTGCCGCTGCCGTGTCCATCGCCCAGCTGGAAGCAGCCCTTCCGGCGGGCCAGCCCGTCATTCGCACGATGCCCAACACGCCCGCCAAGCTCGGCCGTGGAGTGGTCTCCGTTTCGCCCGGAACCAACTGCACTCCCGAGCAGCTTCAGCTGGCCAAAGACATCCTCGCCGCCGCAGGCACCGTGGTGGAAATCCCCGAGGAACAGGTTGATGCCCTGTCCGCCATCAGTGGCTCGGGCCCTGCGTACGCGTTCTACCTTGCGGAGGCCATGGCTGCCGCCGGGGTCGAGCTTGGCCTGGATCCCGAGCTCTCCCTCATGATTTCCCGCGAGACCGTAGCAGGCGCGGGTTTCATGCTCGCCGAGCCAGGAGCAGACCCCACTGCGCTCCGCATCGCCGTGACGAGCCCCAACGGCACCACGGAACGCGCCATCGCGGCGTTCAACGACGGCGGGATGCCCGCGATCATCGCCGACGGAGCCCGCGCTGCAGCGGCCCGGGCCGCGGAAATCACGCAGCAGCTCGCCTAGGCTTGCCCCAAGAGTCAGCTAAGGCCGCGCCGCGAACCGTTCCAACAGGTCCACGTGTCCGGACACGATCAGCATGTCGCGGCCGGAGACTTTCGTGTCCGGTCGGGCGTAGGTGAAGTCTTCGCCCGGGGATTTCACGCCGACAATGGTCACGCCGTACTTGGAACGGACCTTTGACTCATCCAGCGTGAAGCCCACGGTTTCCTTGGGCGGGTACATTTTCACGATGGCGAAATCGTCGTCGAACTCGATGAAGTCCAGCATTCTCCCGGAGACCAGGTGTGCTGCACGGACGCCGGCGTCGGCCTCGGGGTAGATGACGTGGTTGGCGCCTATGCGGGTGAGGATCTTGCCGTGCGAGGCCGTGATGGCTTTCACCCAAAGGTGTTCGATGCCAAGATCCACGAGGTTAACCGTGATGAGCACTGAGGACTCGATCGACGTTCCCACGCCCACCACGGCGGAGCTGAATTCCTGCGCGCCGAGTTGGCGGAGGGCATCGATGTTGGTGGCGTCCGCCTCGACTACGTGGGTCAGCACGGAAGCCCAGTTCTGGACGAGCGTGCGGTCCCGCTCGATGGCCAGGACTTCGCGTCCCTGCTTGACGAGCTGCTCGGCGGTGGCTGCACCGAATCGGCCCAAGCCGATCACCAGCACGGGCGCGTTGTGCGCCGGCCGGTTGGGGGCGCCTGTTGAATTAGCCAATGATCGGCCTCTCTTCCGGATAATGGAATAGCTGCCTGCGCTGGCGGAGGGCCAGGGCGGAGGCAAGGGTTATGGTGCCGATGCGGCCGGCGAACATGAGGGCGGCGAGAACGTAGACCCCCGACGGCGGCAGTTCGGCGCTGAGGTTCGTGCTGAGTCCTACGGTTGCAAAGGCCGAAATGGTTTCGAAGAGTACCCGGTCCAGGCTGGCGCCGCTGATGGCCAGCAGCAAGAATGCGGATGCGCATACCAAGGTGGCGCCGGCAACGATCACCGAGATGGCTACCCGCATGGTGCCTTCGGGGATAGTGCGGCCGTAGACCTTGACGTCGTCGTCGCCCCGGGCCTCAGCGACGATGGCGAGGAACATGACCGCGATGGTCGTAACCTTGATGCCGCCCGCCGTCGATGCCGAACCGCCGCCGGCGAACATGAGCGCGTCCGACAGCAGCCTGGTGGTTGAATCCATATGGCCCTGGTCGACCAGGTTGAAGCCACCGGAGCGCGTCATGACCGAGGCGAAAATGGAATGCGTGATCTTGTCCCCAAAGCTCATGTTGGCGATGGTGTTGGTGTTGTCCCATTCCATCAGGGCCCAGAGGACTGCGCCGGCAACGAGGAGGATCAGGGATACCTGGATGGTCAGCTTTGTGTGGAGGCTCCACTTCTTCCAATTGAGGCCGTGCCGTCGGAGCACCAACATGACCGGGAAGCCGAGGCTGCCGAGGAACACGCCAAGCATGAGCGGCACAAGAATCCACAGATCGGTCTCGTACGGCACGATTCCGTCGGAATGGGGTGTGAAACCGGCATTGTTGAAGGAAGAAATCGAGTAGAAAACCCCGTGCCAGACGGCCTGCCCGAAGTCCTCGCCGAGTGTCAGGAACCGGGGAATCATCGCGACGGCCAGGACGGCCTCGATAGTCACGGACGTCGAGATGACGATCCGCAACAAAGTACCCACTTCGCCCAAGCGTCCGGCGTTGTTCATGGCCTCCTGGGCAATGAGCTTGCCCCTCACGCCCAGCCGTTTGCTGACCATGAGTGCCAGGAGGGAAGCGAGTGTCAGGGTTCCCAATCCACCGACGAAGATGCCCACGAGAATCACGAGCTGGCCGAAGAACGTCCAGTGCGTCGCCGTCGACACAACCGTCAAGCCAGTCACGCAAACGCTGGAAACAGCGGTGAACAAGGCTTGGTGGATAGGAGTGACCGAACCGTCCGCCGATGCCGCCGGCAGGGAAAGCAGACCGGTGAACAAGAGAATCGCGAAGACGTACGCCGTGAGCGCCAATCGCGCCGGAGAGGAGTTGGCGATGTTGTCGATGAAGTCGCGGATACCCGTGAAAATCCACAGGCCTCCCCGCTCCGGCTGGACGGTTTGCCAGCTGGCCGGGTCTCGGGACCTCGACTGGCTCTGAGTCATGGCAGTGCTGTTCGCTTCTGGTCGATTGATTCTGCTTTCCTGAGTAGTAAACCACTAATCACCCGGTGTAACGGGGCAGGTGGGTTCCCGCCGCTCGGGTAGCCTGTCATTGATGACTTCCTGGGCAGGCCTCCGTCCGTCCCCGCTACCAACGACGGTGGCGTGGGATCCTGCCATGACCGCATACAATTTCGGTCCCTCGCATCCGATGGCCCCCGCCCGGCTGGAACTGACGGCCAGGCTCGCCGCGGCGCTCGGACTCTTCGACCTGGAGCATGTGTCCGTCCAGGCGCCCGAGGTCGCGTCCGACGTCGAACTCCTGGCAGTGCACAGTGCCGAATATGTCGCCGCGGTGCGGCGTGCAAGCGAAGACCCGACGACGCCGGACCCGGAACGCGGGCTCGGCACCGAAGATGATCCCGCTTTTACCGGGATGCACGAAGCCAGCGCCCGGATTGCCGGTGGGTCGTTACTCGCGGCCGAGGCGATCCTGTCCGGGACCGCGGTCCGGGCCGTCAACTTCGGCGGCGGCATGCATCACGCCTCCCGCGAGCGTGCCAGCGGCTTCTGCATCTATAACGACGCCGCACTCGCCGTGCAGAGGCTGCTCGACGGCGGTGTCCGGCGGGTCGCGTACATCGACGTCGATGCCCACCACGGCGACGGCACTCAGAGCATCTTCTGGAACGACCCGAGGGTCCTGACGATTTCCCTGCACGAAAGCGGCCTCTCGTTGTTCCCCGGAACGGGATTCGCCAACGAGATCGGCGGCCAGGACGCGCTGGGCACGGCCGTCAACGTGGCGTTGCCTGCGTGGACGGGCGACGCCGGGTGGCTGCGCGCCTTCCACGCCGTGGTGCCGCAACTCGTGCAGGCCTTTGAGCCGGAAGTCATCGTGAGCCAACATGGCTGCGACTCCCACAAACTCGATCCCCTCACGCACCTCAACCTCAGCGTGGACGGCCAACGCGAGGCGGCCACCGCCGTCGCGGGCCTCGCTGCCAGGTTCTGCGAAAACCGTTGGATCGCCACCGGTGGAGGGGGTTACAACATTACGGGAGTGGTACCGCGGACGTGGAGCCATTTGATCGGCATCGTGGCCCAACATCCCGTCCAGTTGACGGCTCCGGTCCCGGAGGCTTTCCGGAGCTATGTCAGGGAGAAGTACGGGGAAACGGTGCCCGAACTCATGGGCGACGGCGTCGACACGTGGTGGCGTTCGTGGGAGGTCGGGTACGACCCCGCGGATGCCGTGGACCGCACCATCATTGCCACCCGCAAGGAGATTTTCCCGCTCTACGGGCTGGATCCCTGGTTCGACTGATGCGGGTTCGTCCAGCTGGCGCAAGGCGGGGTCAACACCGCGTGCACATGCGAAATAGTTGATGCCTTTTGGCGTATATGTCGCTAGGGTGGGAGGCATGGTGACTGACGACGTATTTGCCGTCATTGCTGAGGCAACCCGGCGTGACATTCTGGTTTCCCTCCGCTCTGGGGATAAGGCTGTGGGGGAACTGGTGGAGGAGCTCGCAGCGAGCCAGCCCACCATTTCAAAGCATTTGAAGGTGCTCCGCGAGGCGGATCTCGTCAGCATGCGCGCGCAGGGACAGAAACGCTATTACGCGTTGAACCCGAAACCGCTCGCCGGGATTGCCAGCTGGCTGGAGACGTTCGACGTCGGTCCCGCGAAGCCCGCGGCCGAGCCCGCCACACTGGCCCGCAGCCCCCGCGCACGTGCGGTTGGCCAGGGTGCCGCGGGCCAGCCGGGCACCGCGCGGACACAGCCCGACGGCGAGCCGCTCGGCACGTCTCCGGCGAGCACCGACGTCGAACGCTCGCCTGAAACCGTTCCTACCTCCGGAGCTGTTGCCTCCGTCGCGGGTATCGACGACACCATGCCGCAGCAGATCGGCCGTACGGTTGGCCGGGCAGCCACCAAGGCTGCGGACCTCTTGGCGAACCTGCCGAACCTACCCAACCTGCCGAAGTTCGGGCGGAAGAAGTAGCAGTAAACCGGGGTGATCCCGGTCAGGCCATGATTCGCTCCTGCGGAGGCATTCCCCGGACCTGCTGAGTGGTGAAAAGCCGAAATTGAGTACATAGAAGCTACGTTTTGAGTGGTGTTGAGCATGAATTGAGTGCTGACAAATACATCACATGCTTCGCCAAAAAAATCCTCTGACCTGTTTGTTTAAAGATCTTGTCAGCACTCAGGCCATCATCTATTCTCGGTAGTCCAATTCGTCTTTACTATCGGGGGTAGGTATGACTTTTTTGGCATTTTCGAAGTTCCAGGACTGTAAAAACCAAGTGGCGGGCCTGCACCGTAATCCCGTCCGGACGCTCGGGGGGGAAGCATTGAAAACTCTGCCCCGTGGGGCAGGTCGTGTGGGTACACGTCGTGACTTACTCCTACGCGCCGGCCACGTTTTACTCCGGCACCGCCAAGCGCTACGCGGACACCGGCGGCTATGACCATGTCTTCAACTACGGAACCAGGGCGGTGAACTGGAAGGTGGTAAGCAGTGACATCCAGACGGCGACCGACTATTGCGGAAGTAACGTGACGCGCCCAAGTGAATGAATCCGATGCCGAGGTCGCGCTCACACTCAGCACAATTCCAGTCCGCGCGTCTCGCCAAATGACTGCCACCGAGTATCAGTTACGTGTGGCCGAGGTCCTCAACCTTTTTGACATCGAAGCAGTGGGCGACGAAACGGGCGTGTATTACGGGGACGAGGGCGTTGCGCTGGAAGATCAGCCTCTACTCGCGGCCATTCGCATACTCATTGGGAGGCGGTTCGACATCCCGGAAGCAATAATGTGAATAGGCCCCGGTCAGAGGCCCGCATATTGGGTCCCTTGGATCTAGTGTCGCGTTCCTGAAGAGAAACCCTTCGCTTTTCGACTGCCGCTGCCTCGCGAGCTGCTCGGTCGTAATCGGTTCGGATGGAGACTGCCGCGCCTCTGATGCGAGCATGGCGGGATTGTACGCAGACCCGCCTTTAGGCGCAGAAGTTGTAGGGAGTCACATGGATTCGAGGCTGGAAGCAGTCCGGGACACCGTCTTGGCGCGGAACCCGGGCGAGCTGGAATTTCACCAAGCCGTCACCGAGGTCTTTGAAAGCCTCGGCCCGGTACACGACAGGCACCCGGAATTCCTGGAGGGCGCGGTCCTTGAGCGCCTGTGCGAACCGGAGCGCCAAATCATCTTCCGCGTGCCGTGGACCGACGACGCCGGGCGGGTTCACGTCAACCGCGGTTTCCGCGTCGAGTTCAATTCAGCCTTGGGCCCCTACAAGGGTGGACTGCGCTTCCACCTCTCGGTCTACCTGGGCATCGTCAAGTTCCTCGGCTTCGAGCAGATCTTCAAGAATGCCCTGACAGGCATGCCGATCGGTGGCGGCAAGGGTGGCTCGGACTTCGATCCCCGCGGCCGCTCCGACGCCGAAATCATGCGCTTTTGCCAGTCCTTCATGACTGAGCTGTACCGCCACATCGGCGAATACACGGACGTTCCTGCCGGCGACATCGGCGTGGGAGGCCGCGAGATCGGCTACCTGTTCGGCCAATACAAGCGCATCACTAACCGCTACGAGTCGGGCGTGCTGACGGGTAAGGGAATGTCGTGGGGCGGCTCCCTCGTCCGTCCGGAAGCCACTGGTTTCGGCACGGTCATCTTTGCCCAGGAGATGCTCAAGACCCGGGGCCGGTCCTTCGATGGCCAACGTGTGGTGGCCTCCGGTTCGGGCAATGTGGCCATCTACGCCATCGCCAAAGCCCAGGCCCTCGGCGCCACCGTGGTGGCCTGCTCCGATTCCGGCGGGTACGTCGTGGACGAGGCCGGCATCGATGTCGCGCTGCTCCGCCGGATCAAGGAAGTCGAACGGGGCCGCCTCACTGAATACGCGGAGCGCCGCCGGGGAGTCAATTATGTGGCCGGCGGCTCGGTCTGGGACGTCAACGGCACGGTTGCGCTGCCGTGTGCGACGCAGAACGAGCTCGACGGCGACGCCGCGGCCAAGCTCGTCAGCAACGGTCTGCTGGCAGTCGCCGAAGGCGCCAACATGCCCTCCACCCGTGATGCCGTTGCGGTTTTCCAGGACGCGGGCATCCTGTTTGCCCCGGGCAAGGCAGCCAACGCCGGTGGTGTGGCGACGTCTGCGTTGGAGATGCAGCAGAACGCCAGCCGCGATTCCTGGTCCTTCGAATACACCGAAGCACGCCTTACAGAAATCATGGTGGGCATCCACGATCGTTGTGCCGAAACCGCCGAGGAATATGGCGCGCCCGGCAACTATGTCCTGGGTGCCAACATCGGCGGCTTCGTGAAGGTCGCCGACGCCATGTTGGCGCAGGGCCTCATTTAGGCCCAATGCACACACGCGCGCACCCGCGCCATCCTGCCCACCCCACCCCAACTGACTCGCATTTGTTGTCGTTTTGAAGGCTCAAAACGACACCTACTGCGAGCTAGTTGGGCAGCCGGACCTAGTGCTGCAGCAGGCGCACGTGGTCCGGGTTCAGTTCCGAAATCTTCGTGACTCCGAGCAGGGCCATGGTGCGGGCCATATCCTTCTCCAGGATCTGTATGGTGCGGTCCACGCCGGCCCTCCCGCCGGCCATGAGCCCGTAGAGGTAGGCGCGGCCGATCAGCGTGAAGTCGGCGCCGAGGGCCAGGGCTGCGACGATATCGGCGCCGCTCATGATGCCGGTGTCCAGGATGATGGCCGCATCGCTGTTGTCCGCCTTCAGTGCGGCGGCGACCTCCGGAACGAGGTGCAGCGGAATCGGTGCCCGGTCCAGTTGGCGCCCGCCGTGGTTGGAGATCACGACGCCGTCCGCGCCGTGGTCCACCACCTTGCGGGCGTCTTCCACCGTCTGGATGCCCTTGACTACCAGCTTGCCCTTCCAAGTTTCGCGCAGCCAGTCGAGGTCGTCGAAGGTCAGGGTCGGATCGAACATT
This sequence comes from Arthrobacter sp. GAS37, assembly GCF_044908325.1. Taxonomy (NCBI): domain Bacteria; kingdom Bacillati; phylum Actinomycetota; class Actinomycetes; order Micrococcales; family Micrococcaceae; genus Arthrobacter; species Arthrobacter sp. GAS37. Next base: position 220,182 of record NZ_JBIYDB010000004.1, on the reverse strand, counting down.
GAATTGATGAGGTCGGCCACGGTTCCCGTGTAGCGGGAGAGCGAAGCGAAAGTCAACGGCTCGTGCGTGAGGAAGTTGAACCACCATGCAGGCCGGTACGAGGCATCCAGGACGGTCTTCACCGTGAGCGCCGGCGGAATGGTCATGCCGTTGCGGACGTCCCGCAGCCGGGCGCCCGCGACGGCGGTGTCCACCGTGACCATGAGGGTGTCGTTTCCGGCCTTGGCGGCGCGCTCGATCAGCTCCAGGGAACGGTCCCGGTCCGTCCAGAGGTAAAGCTGGAACCAGTTGCGGCCGTTCGGAGCCGCCGCGGCCACGTCCTCGATGGAAGCCGTGCCCATCGTGGAGAGAGTGTACGGAATACCGGCCGCTTCGGCCGCCTGCGAACCCGCGTACTCACCCTCCGACTGCATCATGCGCGTGAATCCCGTAGGCGCGATGCCGAACGGAAGCCGTGATTCCTTGCCCAGGATCCCGGTCCTGAGGTCGATACTGGAGACGTCGCGCAGGATTCCCGGCCGGAACTCGATGTCCTGGAACGCCTGGCGGGCCCGGCGGAGTGTGATCTCCGCCTCCGCTGCACCGTCCGTGTAGTCGAACGGCGCCTGGGGAGTGCGTCGCTTGGCCATGTCCCGCAGTTCCCAAATGGTGGATGCGCGGCGCAGCTTCGCCGCGTTGCTGAACTCGGGCTTCTTGAACTTCATGAGAGGAGCGAGGTCCGAGTATTTGGGAACCCGGCGCTTGAGTGCTGCGGGGCGCCCGACGGCGGTGGGGACGTTCGCTGGCACCTCAAGGGAAGGGGCGTTGCTCGGCTGGACGGTCTGCGTCATGGTGCTGTCTCCAGTGTGCTTGTGTGGTTAGACCACACTCTATGCCATGTGGTCCAACCACATCAACTACTATTTATCCATGCGAACGCACGAGCTCGTCCTGAGTTGGATCGAAAAGCAATTGTCCGACGGGCACTTGGTGCTTGGTGGGCGGCTTCCTGCCGAGCGGGCGCTGGCAGAACAGCTGGAAGTCTCAAGGACCTCGGTCCGCGAAGCCATCAGGATCCTGGAAGCCATGGGTGTGGTGCGGGCCGGTGTCGGCTCCGGCAAGGACGCCGGGACCGTGGTCATCGCGGAACCGGCCACGGCACTCGGCTCCGCGCTCCGCCTCCACGTGGCCACGCAGCATTTGCCCGTCGCTGACATCGTGGAAACACGGGTCCTGCTCGAATCATGGGCGGTATCCCGCGCCAAGGCCGATGCCCCCGAACTCAAGGAGGCAGCGAGGCTGCTGGACGAAATGGACGTGAGTGCCGCCGTCGACGACTTCCTCGCGCTCGACGTCGCCTTCCACCTCGCGCTGGCGGAAGCCGCCGGAAATGCCGTGGTGAGCACCATCATGGGATCGCTGCGTGAAGCGATTGAGGGTTACGCCGCGGCGCTCACTGCGAACCTGCCGGATTGGGATAGCACCGCCCAGCGCCTGAGGTCGGAGCACCGCGCCATCTTGGAGGCCGTGAACGACGGCGACGGCGGCCGGGCAGCGACCCTCGTTGCCGCACACATCGAGGGGTACTACCGGGAAGCCGGGCTGGGGCAGGCTCCTGCGGAACCTAGGCCTTGACGGGTCCGGTGCTGCCCCTGAGCTCAATCCGCGGCGGGAAGTAGTTCGTGGGGGAGGCGGCGTCGTTGGTCTGGATCTGCTCCCGCATGCGGCGCCACGCAAGGTCCCCGAGGTCGGTGATCGGCACGGCGGCGGTGGTCAGCGGAGGCATGGTGTACCGGGCGAAGGGCATGTCGTCGAAACCAGTGAGCGACAAGTCTTCCGGTACGCGGATCCCGCGCTGGCTTAGTCCGCTCAAGAGGCCCATCGCCGCGACGTCGTTGAAGACGAGGATGCCGGTGGCACCGCATGAGGCGACCGCATCGCTTGACTCGAATCCGGCGTCGAACGTGTTGCCTCCGGGAAGGAGCTGCAATTCGACGTCCGGGAATTCGGCGGTGAACTTCTCGAGCCCGCGGAGGCGCTGCACGTTGGACGCGCTGCGGTCCGGTCCCGTCAGGTAGGCCAGTTTGCGATGACCCAGCTCCACCAGATGGGCGGCAAGTTCCTGGATGCCTTGGCCGTAGTCCACCACGAGGCTGGGAGTCGGCACCGACTCGGTGGTCCGGTTGATGAGGACGAGCGGATAGAGCGAGGGGGCGAGTTCTTCCAGGTCGGCGTCGCTCATGCGGGGGGCACAAAGAACGACGCCGTCGCATCGCCTACGCGCCTCCCCGGCGAGGATCGCTTCTTCGCTGGAGACTTCGGACGAGTCGGCAATCAACACGCGGTAGCCGTCGCGGGCGGCGGCAATACTCAGCCCGCGGAGAATGGCCTGGAACGTGGGGTTGGAAAGGTCCGGCACCACGATTCCGATGGTGTCCGTCTTTCCCAAGGCCAGGCTCCGACCTACCGGGTTTGGCTTGTACTTCAGCTCCAAGGCGGCCGCGCGCACGCGAGCGGCAATGTCCGCGTCCACGGTGGTGTTTCCGTTCATGACGCGGGAAACCGTGGCATGCGAAACACCGGCCATGGATGCCACATCTGCGATGCCCACTCGCCGGGTGTTCCTTCTGCCTGGCATGGTTTCCTTCCTGGAGCCGGGGCCGCCCTGTTCCAACGCGGCGGCGACATGTGTTCTGAGGTGAAGTTTATAGTGCGTGGGGAAACGGTTTCCCTTGATGTCGTTGCATTTCGATTTGCGGGCATCCGGAGCCTGACGCTATGGTTTGGCTATGACTAAGCGTTGGTATGCGTATTTTTCGTTGGCTCTGGAGGGGCCCGCGTCTAACTGACACGCATCCAACTTTCCTTCAGAGCCAACAGGGCAGAGATCATTCTCTGCCCTTCGCCATTTCCAGGCGGGCTCTGAGTAGGGTCCGCACCTCTTTCGGAACAGGACCCCTTTCATGACCAGCATCGCCGCAGAGCCCACCACACATAACGTCGACGTCGGGAATTCCCGCGCCCAGTCGACGTCGAACCTGCGCGTCAGCCGCTTCGAGCCGCTCCCCACGCCGCAGGAAATCAGCGCGGAACTGCCGCTTGACGCGAGGTCTTCCGCCGTCGTCGAGCGCGGACGCGATGGAGTCCGCGCGATCATGGACGGCGTGGACGATCGCCTCCTGGTGATAGTGGGCCCTTGCTCCATCCACGATCCGAAGGCCGGCCTGGAATACGCACGCAGGCTGGTCAGCCAGGCGGAGAAGCATAAGGAAGACCTTTTGATCGTCATGCGGGCGTACTTCGAGAAGCCGCGGACCACGGTTGGCTGGAAGGGCCTCATCAACGATCCCCACCTGGACGGCAGCCACGACATTGCGGCCGGACTCCGTGCGGCGCGCGGATTTCTTCAGCAGGTCACGGCCCTGGGCTTGCCGACCGCCACAGAGTTCCTGGAACCCATCAGCCCGCAATACATGGCCGACCTCGTGGCGTGGGGCGCCATCGGTGCGCGGACCACCGAGAGCCAGATCCACCGTCAGCTCGCCTCGGGACTGTCCATGCCGATCGGCTTCAAGAACGGGACCGACGGCGACCTCCAGGTAGCGATCGATGCCTGCGGCGCTTCTGCCGCTCCCCAGGCGTTCCTGGGGATCGACGGTGATGGCCGCGCCGCCCTGGTGGCGACTGCGGGCAACCCGGACACGCATGTGATCCTGCGCGGTGGCCGCAAGGGTCCGAACTACGCCGCCGAGCAAGTCGCGGTTGCGTCGGAGAAACTCTCGGCGAAGGGGCTGAATCCGCGCCTGATCGTTGACGCGAGCCACGCCAACAGTGGCAAGAGCCACCATCGCCAGGCCGAAGTCGCCTTGGAGATCGGTGCGCAGTTGGAAGATGACGTGGCTTCGCCGATCGCCGGCGTCATGCTGGAGAGCTTCCTTGTCGGTGGGGCGCAGAACCTGGATGTGGAGCGGCAGTCTGCTGGCGAACAAGAGCTGGTGTACGGCCAGAGCGTTACGGACGCCTGCATGGAATGGGACGTCACGGTGTCCGTCCTGGACCAGTTGGCGGCCTCGGCCCGCAAGCGTCGGATGGCTGCTTCCAACTAAGTGAAACCTAGTCTCCAGTTGGCCGAAAGACTTTCACTTTGGTACCAGCAGCCTCTAGAGTATCTAGCACATGGTTGTTTGATGGCTCAGCATCGGCACACCAGGTAATGAATGCTGGGGTTCGCCGCTAACCGCTGAGAGCAAAGGAATATGGAGAAATGTCCGCAGAGACTAACTTCTCGAACGCGCGTTTCATGACAGTGGCTGAAGTTGCCGAAGTCCTCCGGGTTTCCAAAATGACCGTGTACCGTCTGGTCCACTCGGGAGAATTGCCGGCCGTCCGATTTGGACGATCATTCCGGGTCCCCGAAGAAGCCGTGAGCCAGTACCTCAAGGGCGCGGTCGTCGACGGACACTCGGAGACGGCTTGAGCCATGCCTGGTTCCCGAAGGGGCCGGCGGTCATTGGGTGCCCCCGATAAGCGGTACCCTGTTAAGGAACGTTTTACGTCATTGTAAGAATCTGTCAGTTGTAAAGTCTGTTGCTCAGTTCAAGGACCTCACCCAGCAGACAGAATCTCAATCTAGTTTGGTAAGGAACTTACGTGGGTTCAGTTATTAAGAAGCGCCGCAAGCGTATGGCCAAGAAGAAGCACCGCAAACTGCTTCGTAAGACCCGCCACCAGCGTCGCAATAAGAAGTAGAGATACTTCCTACAGCGTGAATGCCCGTTGCCTCCCGAGGCGGCGGGCATTCTTGCGTCCGGGGGTGGGGTGGCGACGTCGCGCGACGCCCAAATTGGCTGGCGACGCGCAAAATCCCTGTCGACACCCGAATACAGGTGTCGCCAGGGATTTTCTGTGTCGCGCAGCTCTTTGCGCGTAGCAGGAAGAACGCGGGTTAGGCCCTCGGGCTGCGGAACTTGGAGAAACCCCGCCACAGACCGTAGACGGCGCCACCGACGGTCGCGGCTTTGAGGCCGAGCGTGGCTGCCCGGCGGCCGGAACGGAAGTCGTAAACAGGCCAGTTGTTCTCCCGCGCATGGCGGCGCAGCCCGGCATCGGGATTGATGCACACCGGGTGGCCCACCAAAGTGAGCAGCGGGATGTCGTTATGTGAATCGCTGTACGCCCAGCAGCGTTTCAGGTCCAGGCCTTCTTCGTCCGCCACGCGCTGCACCGCCACGGCCTTGGCCGGCCCGTGGAGGATCTCGCCCACCAGCCGGCCCGTGTAGGCGCCATCTTCAACTTCGCCCACGGTACCCAGGGCGCCGGTCAGGCCGAGGCGCGTGGAAATGACGGTGGCAACTTCGATGGGCGTGGCGGTCACGAGCCAGACCTTCCGGCCAACACGCAGATGCTGTTCTGCCAGGGCCTTCGTACCAGGCCAGATCCGCGACTCGATCATCTCGTCGTAGACCTCTTCGCCCAGCTCCTTGATATCTGACACCTTGATACCGGCCGCGAGGATCAGCGCGGAATCCCGGACGGAATGGACGTCCTCCATTTTTTCGCCCCGCAGGACGAACTTGAACTGCTTCCAGGCAAAGCCCGCGGCTTGGGAGAGCGTGAAGGCCTTGCGTTCATACATCTTCCGGGCGACGTGGAAGAGGCTGGCACCCTTCATGAGGGTGTTGTCGACGTCGAAGAATGCGGCTTCGCCGTGTTGCTGCGTTGCAGCCGGCGCGGTGGCCACAACGGCGTTCTTCTCGACGGGCATGCCTTGAGTCTAGTCAATCGCCCGGCCCCCTGCCGTTCGCGACGGTTGTGCCGACGCTGAAGCGATACCGTTGAACCATGCCAAATCCCGACGTCGTACTCCTCACCAAAGCTGACTGCCACCTTTGCGCCGCGGCGCGTGACGCCGTCGAACGCGTGACCTCAAGCCTTGGCCTCACGTGGACGGAACAGTCGATCGACACTGACCCGGTACTGCGCGAGCGCTACGCCGAGGAGATCCCGGTGGTGTTCGTGGACGGAATCCAGCGGGATTTCTGGAAAATCGATGAGGCACGATTGGTGCGGGTCCTGAAGAAGGCCATCGCCGCCTGAACATGCGTGCAGAGCTTTGTTGGCAATAGAGTGGGAAAACAAAGCGACGCAATGGAGAAGAACGTGACTGCGCTGGAACCGTCTGCCGAAGCTGTACCCGGGGACAAGGACTCTGCCGCGAAGCAGATACCACCCGCGGCTGTGGCCCGGATGACGCTTTATCTGCGCGCTCTGAACTCCCTGCTGGGCGAAGGCGTGGAACGCGTTTCCTCCGAGGCGCTGGCCGAGGCGTCGGGAGTCAGCTCGTCCACGTTGCGCAAGGACCTCTCCTACGTCGGCTCCTATGGAACGCGTGGCGTGGGATACGAGGTCCAGTACTTGAGCCGGCACATCGCGGCGGCGCTCGGCCTGACCCACGACTGGAAAGTGGCCATTGTGGGCGCCGGCAACCTTGGCAAAGCCTTGGCACGGTACGGCGGATTCGAGTCGCGCGGTTTCGACGTGGTGGCGATCCTCGACGCCGATCCGATGATCATCGGGAACGAAGTCGGCTGGCTGCGGGTCAGCGACGCCGCCAATCTTGAAACGGTCCTTCAGCGGACCGGCACGAACATGGTTGTCCTGGCCCTCCCGGCCGCGGTGGCACAGGACGTCTGCGACCGCGTGATCAGCGCGGGCATCCGCAGCATCCTCAGCTTTGCTCCTGTGCTGTTGCAGGTTCCGCCGTACGTGAATCTGCGCAAGGTGGACATGGCAACTGAGCTTCAAATCCTGGCGTATCACGCACAACGGGCGCAGACTCCGCGCCAGGCCCTCTAGGCCAATTCGGGTCTGCGCCCGTTGTTGGTTTTGTTCTTGGCTATAGGCCCCGTGGCCGTTCGCCGTCTGGCCTAGCGGCCGTAAGGCGCCTGGCCGTAGGGGTTCGCGAACGGCTGGGCTTTCCGGAAATACGGCGCCGAGGCCGGCAAGTACAGCAGCACGATCGCGGCGATGCCCAAGAGGATGGTGATGGTGCCCATCCCGACCTGGGTCAGGCCCAGCAGGGAAATTCCGGCAAAGACCGTGCCCAGGATTCGGGCCCAGTTCTTCCCCTTGCGGACATTGAACGCAACCAGTGCGTAGAGCCCGGCAAAGATCACCGAGAAAACAACCACGAAGGTGACAGCAATGCCGATGACGCTGTTTGTGTCCAGGCCTGAAGCGTTGGTCCCCTGCCCCGCCAACGCCTGGTCGATCATGCTCTTGCCCGCGGGCGAGTTCAGCCCGGCGATGGTGATGGGGATGCCGATCAAGGTCAGCAAACCGGCGGCAAGCATGAGCCAGAAGGAGATGGTGACCAGCTGTGGGACTCCCGACGTCGCGGCGGGCTGCTGGCTCGGCCAGATGACCGGTCCGCTCTGGCCGTACTGCGGGACGGAAGGCTGGCCGTACTGCGGCTGCTGAGGTGCCTGCTGGCCGTACTGCGGAGCCTGCTGCCCGTACTGGGGCGCGGAAGGCTGTCCGTATTGCGGCGCGGAAGGCTGGCCGTAAGGGGGCTGCTGACCCTGCTGCGGTGCCTGCTGCCCGTACTGAGGCGTCTGCTGGCCGTACTGCGGAGCTTGCTGGCCGTATTGCGGCTGCTGACCCTGCTGGGGTGCCTGCTGCCCGTATTTCGGCTCCTCAGGGGTGGGGTTCTCGCCGGGAGTGGACGGCGGGTACGGAGGGGTGCTCATGGCATTCCTTTGCGTGTCGACTGCAGATACGGCTGCCGGGTGCAACGTGCCCTGCCCCCAGCTCGGCTTAATTCCACCGTACCCCGGCGGCACAGTGCTGGTGATGATTCACGGGAAGAATTCTCGCTAAACAAGCTTCGGCGGATCTCCCCTGAATGGTGCGAGGACAAACGGAAGGCCGCGGGGCCCTCCCGGGACCTGCCGCGGCCTTCAGCCATGGGTGCTGCGTTGTTGCTAGACGAAGTGCTTCCTGGACTCCGGAAGCCACATCAAGACCGCAGCCGCGACGGCTACCGCCGATCCGATGAAGTTGAGGTTAAGGGTAACCACCTGGACTAGAAGGGAAATTACCGCGAACGCTCCGAGGATGGTCAGGACAAGTCGCGCCCAGCGGGATCCCTCTTTGAGCCGAATGGCAATGAAGATGTAGAGGGCTGCGAACACCAGGCTGAAAATCAGGCCCACAATGCCAGGGCCCACCATCATCTCGCCGAAGAGGCCGCGCATCGTGAAGATGTTCAGGAAGCTGGCAACAATACCCAAGGCGGCAGCCGCGACCCACAACCAGTAGGAGATGGTCAGCTGCTGCGGCACTCCCGTGGTGTCCCGAAAGCGCTGGGCGACGTTGTTGAAGTCGAGTCCAAAAGTGTTCCGCGCCGGCGCCGCGTAGCCCAGCCCTGCCGGCGGGGCGCTATTCGGACCCGCTGGCATGCCATAGGCGGGTTGGCCCGGCTGCTGGTTTCCAGGGGCGGGCTGCTGGTAGGAGGGGGGCGCTTGGTAAGAAGGAGGTGCTTGGTATCCCTGCGGAGGCTGGTAACCCGCAGGAGGGACGTTGCCGGGCTGCGGTGGCTGGGCCCCGGGCTGTTGAGGCTGAGGAGCTTCGTTTGGGTTACTCATGGCATCACTTTAGACCTGAGGTTTAAGGATTCATAGGAAATTCTTGGCTAATTCGCCGCTAAGTATCGGCTTTTCGCCGAACAATAGGCGGGTGACACCGCAAGCAAAGAAATGGCGCCTCCGGGGCTGCACACGGGATCATGTGCAGCCCCGGAGGCGCCATTCAGTCCGGGAAACCGGTGGATCAGGCGGCAGGCGCGATGAAAGCCAGTTCGAGGTTGATGACAACCTTGTCGCTGACCAGCACGCCGCCGGCCTCGAGCACTGCGTTCCAGGTCAGGCCGAAGTCCTTGCGGCTGATGGTGGTCTCACCGGAGACGCCTGCGCGGGTGTTGCCGAACGGGTCAACGGCCACGCCGTTGAACTCGGTCTCGATGGTGACCTCTTGGGAGACACCCTTGATCGTCAGCTCGCCCACGAGGTCGAAGCTGTCGCCGTTGGCCTTGACGTGGCGGGAGACAAAAGTGATTTCCGGGAACTTCTCCACATCGAAGAAGTCCTCGCCCTTGACGTGGCCGTCGCGGTTGGCGTCGCCCGAGTCGAAGCTGGCGGTCTGGATGGTTGCGGCGACCTTGGAGTCGGTCAGGCTGCTGCCAAGGTCAAGGGTGGCCTCGGCCTCGGTGAACTGGCCGCGGACCTTGCTGATGCCTGCGTGGCGGACCGTAAAGCCGATCTCGCTGTGGGAGTTGTCGAGGGTCCAGACGCCGGTGGTGACGTTTGCGGGAAGAGTCATGGGGTTCTCCTTGGGAAGGTGTGATCGTAGCTTCATCGGGCGTTCGGCCGCACTTAGTTGAAGTGTCAACCGAACCTTGTGTCAAGTATAAACATGCAAATGCATCTTTTATTCCACCTTCAGGGAACATTCTGAAGAAACTTTCAGTTCTACGAAACGTAGAAGATTTCAGATCGCCCGCCTTCTTTGAGAAACTGGTAAACATGCCCCAAGCAACTGTCCATCTGCTCCGCCATGGCGAGGTCTACAATCCCGACGGCATTCTGTACGGCAGGCTGCCTGAATTCCACCTCTCCGAACGCGGCCGCGAGATGGCCAAGATGCTCGCGGACCACTTCGCTGCCCGTGTCGCGCAGGGGGCCAACATCGTTTACCTTGTTTCCTCGCCGTTGACCCGCGCGCAGGAAACCGCCCTTCCCACTTCGCAGGCGCTGGACCTCCAGATCCACACGGAACCGCGGATCATCGAGGCGGAGAACCACTTCGAAGGGCTCAGGGCCAACATCTCCGAATTCATCAAGCCCAAGCACTGGCGCGAGTACCGCAACCCGCTGCGTCCGTCCTGGGGCGAGTCTTACCAGGACCAGGTCACCCGCATGCGTGCCGCCGTCGAGGACGCCCGGCTGAAAGCAACCGAACTCGGCGGCGATGGCGCCGAAGCCATCCTCGTCAGCCACCAGCTCCCCATCTACGCCACGCGCCTCAGCGCGGAGGGCCGCCCCTTGTGGCACGATCCGCGCAAACGCGAGTGCACTCTGACGTCCCTGACTTCCCTCGTGTTCGACGACGGCAAGGTTGCGCGGGTGGAGTACAGCGAACCCGCCGCCGTGCTGCTGCCCGGTGCCGCGAGGACCCCCGGAGCATGACAATGGACCGCAATATCACCAGCCGCAAGACCAGCGGCCAGAAGGCCAATGCAACCTTGACCTCGCGCCGCAGTTTCCTCGCCGTCGGGGGCGTGGCACTTTCTGCATTGACCATGGGCCTGTCCGCCTGTGCCCAGGAAGACGCCCTGGCCCAGCAGGCCAAAGCCGGCGACAACAAGAACTACGTCGCCGGGGACGGCTCGGTGACCGAATTCGCCAAAGCGGACCGCAAGGCCGCCGTCGGGATCAAAGGCACTTTGTTCGACGGAACTGCCGTGACCCCGCAGGACCTGCTAGGCAAGGTGACCGTCCTCAACTTCTGGTTCGCCGCGTGTGCGCCGTGCCGGGTTGAAGCGCCGATTCTTGAGGAACTGCACCAGGAGTTCAAGCCCAAAGGTGTCCAGTTCTACGGTGTGAACCTCCGGGACGAGAAGGCGACGGCGGACGCGTTCGACAAGACGTTCAACCTCACGTACCCCAGCTTCAACGACAAAGACGGCGCCGTGCTGCTGTCGGTCTCCGGCATTGTTCCCCCGGGTGCGGTGCCGACGACGCTGGTGCTGGACAAAGAAGGCAAGGTTGCCGCCCGCGTCCTGGGCGAGATCGATAAGAGCACGCTCAAGGCGCTCATCACCACCGCGGTTGCCGAGTAGGTGGCCTCGACAGCGTGAACAGCCCTTTCGCCGAGACCATCCTGAGCGGTTCCTTGCTGCTGGCCATCCCCGTGGCTTTGCTGGCCGGACTCGTGTCCTTCCTGTCGCCTTGCGTCCTGCCCCTGGTACCTGGCTACCTTGGCTACGTGACCGGGCTGACCGGCGTCGACCTCCAGAAGCAAAGGCGCGGGCGCATGCTCGCGGGAATCGGCCTGTTCGTCCTCGGATTCTCCGCGATTTTTGTCCTGCTCGGTGGTGCCTTCGGCCAACTGGGGACCCTCATCACCGGTCCGCAGAACGCGTGGATCACGCAATTGCTGGGCGTACTGGTGATCATCATGGGCGTCGTCTTCCTGGGTGGCTTCGGGTGGTTGCAGCGCGACGCCAAAATCCATGCCAAGCCGCCTGCCGGGCTGTGGGGTGCGCCGTTGCTGGGCATCACGTTCGGACTCGGCTGGGCGCCCTGTATTGGTCCCACCTATTCCGCCGTCCAGTTGCTGAGCCTTTCCGGGGGATCGTCCGCGGCAAAGGGGGCTCTCCTGGCGTTTGTCTATAGTCTTGGCCTTGGCATTCCCTTCCTGTTGATAGCCCTGGCAGTCCGCCGGGGGATGGGTGTGATGTCCTTCTTCCGCAAGCATCGCCTCGCGATCCAGCGGATGGGCGGGGGCATCCTGATCCTCCTGGGAATCCTGATGGCCACGGGAGTGTGGGGCGCCTGGGTAACCGGGCTCCAGTACTGGTTCCAAACCGATGTGAAGTTGCCGATCTGATGAGCGAGCCCGTGCAAGGTAAAAAGAAGTCAAACAAGTCCGCCAGCGAATCCGCGGAAGCTGACAACGCAGCTGACAAGGCGAATGACAAGGCGATCGACAAGGCCAAGGCCGAAGCGGCACTGCCGGTCCTGGGCATCGTAGGCATGCTGCGCTGGGCTTGGACCCAGCTGACCAGCATGCGCACAGCGCTGTTCCTGCTGCTTCTCCTGGCCGTCGCGGCAGTTCCCGGATCGCTGTTCCCGCAGCGCCCGGCGAACCCTTCGATCGTGACGCAGTACATCAGCGACCACCCGGACTACGGCAAGCTCCTGGACTCCGTGCAGCTCTACGACGTGTACTCCTCTGCCTGGTTCTCGGCGATATACATTCTTCTGTTTATCTCCCTGATCGGTTGTGTCACGCCACGGGCCATCGCCCACTACAAGGCGATGCGCTCCCAGCCGCCGCGGACCCCGAAGCGCCTGTCCCGCCTCCCGGAGTACGGCACGCTTGTGCTGCCCGCCGACGCCGGGATCCCGGCGTCGAAGGCTATCTCGGACGCCGCCGCGGTGCTGAAGAAGCGCGGCTACCGTGTGGAGGTACGCGACGTCGACGCCGCCATGCCTTCCTTGGGTGCCGAGCGCGGCTTCCTCAAGGAAGTGGGCAACCTCGTGTTCCACGCTTCGCTGATCGGAGTGCTGGTTTCGGTGGCGGTCGGCGGGCTGTTCGGCTACAGCGGCCAGCGCATCCTGGTGGAAGGTGACACCTTCGTGAACACCTTGGTGGGCTATGACCAATTCAGCCCCGGCACCAACTTCCAGAGCAGCTGGCTGCAGCCGTACTCCATCCAGCTGAACAAGTTCGACGTCCAGTTCGACCGGGAATCGCCGGCGCACTTCGGCCAGCCCATCGACTTCACGGCCGACGTCACCACCAAGGACACCCCGGACGCGCCTGCCAAGAAGCAGGTCCTCAAGGTCAACGATCCCGTGTCACTTGGCGATACCAGCATTTACCTGACGGGCAACGGCTACGCTCCCGTCGTCACCGTCCGGGACGGCGCCGGCAACGTCGCGATGCAGGGACCGGTGGTGGCCAAGCTGCAAGGTGACAACTATTACTCCTCGGTGGTCATCAAGGTTCCCGATGCCAAGCCCGATCAGCTCGGCTTTGCAGGGTTTTTCCTTCCCACCGCCATGGTGACGGACAAGGGTGTCTCCTACAGCGGCGATCCCTCACTCATCAACCCCCAGTTGAACCTGAACTCGTACTATGGCGACCTCGGCCTGAACAAGGGCACCCCGCAGAACGTCTTCGAACTCGACGTAGCCAAGCTGACCCCGCTCAATGGCCGCGGCATGGCGGACAAGGCCATCGCAATCGCCCCCGGAGGCACCTACACGCTTCCGAACGGCAAGGGCAGCATCACCTTTGACGGCGTCAAGAAGTACGTTGGCGTCGACATCCACCACAATCCGGGCCAGGCCACCGCGCTCGTGTTCGCCCTGTTGGCGGTCGCCGGACTGATTCTCTCCCTCTACCTGAACCGACGCCGAGTCTGGGTCCGGACCGGAACCCACGACGACGGGCGCACAATGGTGGAGTATGGTCTCCTTGCCCGCGGCGAGGACCACAGGCTGGCCGGCGAAGCTGCCGCGATCCGCGAACTGCTGCAACGAGAATGGCTGCTCACCACAGAGCAGTCCACCGACACCGTTTCTTCCTCAACCTCGAAGGACCAGTAATGTTCCCCATCAACGAAACCATGGGCCAATACAGCGAGCTTTTCATGCTGCTCGCGGCCGGCACCTACACGGTGGCGTTCGTCGCTTTCGCGTGGGACCTCGCCAAGAGCAGCAAAATGCTGAAGGCAGTGGACCTGAAGGCAGCCTCTTCGGTGGTGGCCGAGGTCAAGGTTCCGGTCGCCGCCGGCCGTGCCGGTGGAAACGACGTCGGGGGACCTGCCGGCCGTACCGAGCGCCCGACGTCGGCGATCACCTCCGTCAACCAGACCGCCGGCGGTGACATGAAGTACGCCGCCGAGCGCCGCATTCCCGCCCGTGTGGCGGTGGCAGTCGCGATCATCGGAGTGGCAATCCATGGTGCCGGGGTCATCACCCGTGCGATCGGCGCAGGCCGCGTGCCGTGGGGCAACATGTACGAGTTCCTGACCACCGGTGCTTTCCTGGTGGTTGCAGTCTTCCTGCTCTCGCTCATCCGCCGCGACCTTCGCTTCCTGGGCACCTTCGTGCTGGGCCTCGCCGTGATCATGATGGTGGCCGCGTCCGTGACCTACTGGACCCCGGTCGGTCACTTGGTTCCGGCACTCCAAAGCTACTGGCTGGTCATCCACGTCTCCATCGCCGTGATGTCGGCTTCCCTGTTCACCTTGACGTTCGCCATGTCAGCCCTGCAGTTGCTGCAATCGCACCGGCAGAAAACCCTGGCGGCCGGCGGGGTCGACAAATTGGGCTTCATGCGGCTCGTACCCAACGCGCTGAGCCTGGAAAACCTGTCCTACCGCATCAACACCGTGGGATTCGTGGGCTGGACCTTCACCCTCATGTTCGGCGCCATCTGGGCCGAGAAAGCCTGGGGCCGCTTCTGGGGCTGGGACACCAAGGAAGTCTGGACCTTCGTGATCTGGGTGGTCTACGCCGGGTACCTGCACGCGCGCGCCACCCGCGGCTGGACGGGAACCCGCGCGGCCTGGTTGTCGATTGCGGGCTACCTGTGCGTGATCTTCAACTTCACGGTGGTCAACGTGTTCTTCAACGGCCTGCACTCTTACTCGGGGCTCTCGCAGTAAGTTCAAGGCGCTGGTGCCCGCGGGCATCAGCGCCTTGCCGTCGCTTAGACACCTCCCGACGCCTCATTCGGCCGCGGGCGGCCTCATTCAGCTCTGGTCGGCGATGCGCTCCTTAGCAAGACCCTGACGCCCGCTCGTGCCATGGCCCAGTCAGCTGTTGACGTCGCCGCTGTCGTCAGCCTTGGTTTCGCCCTTGAGCTTGCGTTCCTTGGCTTCGAGTTCGGCCTTGAGCTTCTTCAGCCGTTCGGCTTCGGCCTGGTTGCGACGGCGGACCTCCAGGTTGCGGAGAAAGTCGGGGTCGTCGTCGGGGGCGGTGGGGTGGCTCGTGGGCTGCGGGGTGGGCCGGATGTTGTAGGGACGGCCGATAAGGAACCAGAGGACCGCGCCGAGAACCGGCAGCAGGATCATCACGACAATCCATGCGGTTTTGGAAATTCCCCGGGTAGAGCGGCGGTCGGTGCGGATGACGTCCACCAGCCCATAGACGAACACGAGCAGGACGGCGACAACTGCAACAACGCGGAGCATACCGTCAAGTCTAGTCGCCGCCGGGTCCAACGATAGCTGTGCGATCAGGGTGCAATCAGGCTGGGAGGCTAAACTTGATCCGTGGCTTTCCTCAAATACTCCCTGATCCGCCTGGCGATCTTCGTACCGCTCTTCGTCCTCTTCGCCCTCCTTCAGACGGGTTTGTTCCTGGCAGCGATTTTCGCGGGCCTCATCGCGTTCGCCGTCAGCTACCTGTTCTTCCAGAAGCAGCGCGACGCCGCCACTGCTGCTATGCGCGAACGTTTCTCCGGGCGGGCCAAGCCCATCCGCTCTGCGTTGGAGATTGAAGATGCCTCGATCGAGGACCGGCTGGTCGATGAAAACCCTGCGGTAACGGTCGAGAACGACCGACGCCCCAAGGAATCCTAGAAACTCAAAGCTGAGCGAGGGTTCGGGAAAACCGGCCTATATGTGAGCGAGGGTTTGGAGGAGGACGCTCGCTCACTTTTAGGCCACTTTCGACGAACGCTCGCTCACATGACTGAGCGAGGGTTCGGGAAATCCGGGCTATATGTGAGCGAGGGTTAGAAGCCGTGGCTCAGGATGAGGCCCAGCGAGAACAGCACGCTGTAGCCGAGGTTGATCAGTCCGGTCTGCTTGAGCACCGGGATGAGGCTCTTGCGCTTCCTGCCGTTGACCATGAGCCAGGCCGGCATGAGGCAGGCGGGGATCAGCAGCAGCACTATAAGCATCCAGGGCTTGGTAGGCGCCAACACCACCACCAATAGGATCGCGACTGCCAGCATCAGGACGTAGCTCTCGCGGGCGTGGCGGTCGCCCAGCCGCACGGCCAGTGTCCGCTTGCCCGCCACCATGTCCGTGGGGATGTCGCGCACATTGTTGGCCATCAGCAGGGCACAGGCGATCAATCCTGTGCCAATGGCGCCGATGACGGCCGGAAGGCTCACTTGCCCGGCCTGCGTGTAGGTGGTGCCCAGCGTTGCCACCAGGCCGAAGAAGACAAACACGAACAGGTCGCCGAAGCCCATATAGCCGTACGGGTTCTTGCCGCCGGTGTACCCCCAGGCAGCAAGGACGCAGCCGACGCCCACCAGGATCAGCCACCAGCTCTGCGTGATGATCACCAGGACCAGGCCGAAAATCATGGCGAGGCCGAAGGCTCCGAAGGCGGCCCACTTGACGTGGTCGGGGCGTGCCGCGCCGGAACCGACCAGCCGGAGCGGACCCACGCGGTCCTCATCGGTGCCACGGATGCCGTCCGAGTAGTCGTTGGCGTAGTTGACCCCGATCTGCAGCAGCAGCGCCACGAGGGCGGCGAGGATGGCATTCAAGATCCGGAAAGATTGCAGCTCGTAGGCGGCCGCTGTGCCGATCAGCACCGGCGCGATCGCTGCCGGCAGGGTGCGCAGGCGGGCGCCTTGAATCCATTGTGCAGCTGTTGCCACGTTCAGTACCTCGTGTTGTTTCGCGTTGGGGGAAGGCAAATGACGGTCGGGGAGAACGTGTCTATTCTCCCTGATGCACCTCGGTGAGAAGCTCGATCATCGCCAGCCGGTCCGGCTTTCCATTAGGGAGCATGATGAGTCCATCCGTGGTCAGCACTGTTTTCGGAGCGAGGGTACCTAGCGATTCCTGGCAGTGGGCCTTGTAGTCCGCGATGCTTTCCGGGGAGCTGTCCTCCACGGCAACATAGGCTGCCACCGCCTGGCCCCACTCACGGGAAGGCACCCCGGCCACGAAAGCCGCCGTGACGCCGTCGAACTTTTCAAGCTCCGCCTGGATGAACGCGGCGGAGGCTTTGACGCCGCCGGTGATGATGACGTCGTCGGCGCGTCCCAGCACAGTGAGCGTACCGTCAGCGGCGAGCCCGCCAAGATCGTTGGTGCGGTACCAGCGGGTGCCGTCCTCCTCGAAGAACGCTTCGGCAGTCGCCTCGGGCGCGTCCAGGTAACCGGAAGCTACGGTGTCGCCGCCCAGGAGGACCTGGCCGTCGTCGTCGAGCATGACCCTGACGCCGTCAAGCGGCCTTCCGTCGTACACGCAACCGCCGCACGTCTCAGCCGAGCCATAGGTGGTCACGACCTTCAGCCCGGCCTCCCTGGCGGCGTCCAGCAGCGCGGCGGGCGCGGGCGCGCCGCCTAGAAGGATGGCATTGAAGCGGCGAAGCATCGCGAGGGTCTGCGGCGAGGGCGAGTCCAGGAGCCGCTGCAGCTGCGTCGGCACCAAGGAGGTGAAGCGGATCGTGTCGGTCAGCTCTTCGGCGGCGGCGGTGAAGGCCTCCGGTGTGAAGCCGTTCGAGAGGTCCATGGCCCATGGACGCGTGCCGGCGAAGAGCGAGCGGACCAGCACCTGGACCCCGGCGACGTATTGCAGCGGCAGGGCCAGGAGCCATTGGCCCTCGCCCCGGAGCGCGATGGCCGTGGCCATGGAAGAAGCAGCGAGCTCGTCGACCGTGAGCACCGTGGCCTTGGGCGTACCGGTGGAACCGGAGGTGCGGACCACTACCGCGGCGTCATCGAAACCGGGTGTCTCAACGGGGACCGCCACCGGGGTGCCGTCCTCCCGGACGAAGATTTCGACGGCGGGGCCCTCGTCGTGGAGGGCGGCGGCGAGGGCATTGAGAACGGGATCGATGTTCACGGGCGAGTCCTAGAAGTAGTAAGGGAAGTTGGACCAGTCCGGATCGCGCTTCTCGAGGAAGGCTTCCTTGCCCTCGACGGCTTCGTCCGTCATGTAGGCCAGACGCGTGGCCTCCCCGGCGAACACCTGCTGACCGGCCAGGCCGTCGTCGGCCAGGTTGAAGGCGAACTTGAGCATACGGATGGCCTGCGGAGATTGGCGCGCGATGTCCGCCGCGTACTCCAAGGCAACCTCCTCGAGGCGCTCGTGGTCCACGGCTTCGTTGACTGCACCCATGCGCACCATGTCCTCCGCGGAATATTCACGGGCCAGGAAGAAGATCTCGCGGGCGGCTTTCTGCCCGATCTGGCGGGCGAGCAGCGCCGAGCCGTAGCCGGCGTCGAAACTTCCCACGGTGGCGTCGGTCTGCTTGAACTTGCCGTGCTCTCGGGAGGCGATGGTGAGGTCAGAGACAACGTGAAGCGAGTGCCCGCCGCCAGCGGCCCAGCCGTTGACGACGGCGATGACCACTTTGGGCATGGTCCGCATGAGCCGCTGGACTTCCAGGATGTGCAAGCGGCCGGCGCGGGCGGGGTCGATGCTCTCCTGCGTCTCGCCGTCGGCGTACCGGTACCCGTCTCGTCCGCGGATCCGCTGGTCCCCGCCGGAACAGAAGGAATGGCCGCCGTCCTTGGGGGAGGGACCGTTTCCGGTGAGCAGCACTGTAGCGACATCCGGAGTCATCCGGGCGTGGTCCATGGCGCGGTAGAGCTCGTCAACGGTGCCGGGACGGAAGGCGTTGCGGACCTCCGGGCGGTCGAAGGCAATCCGGACCGTCGGAAGGTCCCTTGTCAATTTTCCGTCGGCGTCCCGCTCGACCTGCCGGTGGTACGTCATGTCCTGGAAATCGTCGAAACCGGACACGGTACGCCAGCGCGACGGGTCAAAGACGTCGGATACCTTGGCGGGGAAGTCGTTGCTCACCCTCAGAGTCTAGTAATCCGCTCAGCTGATGCAGAACTCGTTGCCTTCGGGATCCGCCATGGTGTGCCATTCGTGCGGCCCTTGCCTGGCCGTCCAGAGGTATTTCGCGCCGCGCGCTTCCAATGCGGCGCGGACTTCGTCCTTGTCCTGTCCGTTGAGGCGCACGTCCCAGTGAACCCGGTTCTTGACGGTCTTGTCCTCCGGAACGGTCTGGAACAGGAAGCGGCGGCGGGTGTCCTTGTCCTGGTCTTCTTCGGGGCCGATGGCCGCGCCGTCCTTCCACACCAGGTTGCCGTTGTGGGTGGTCGTTTCAGCCTCCGTGGCGAAGCCTTGATCGACCATGGACCGGATGAACGCTTCGTCCTGGGGCTCCACGATCCACTCGAGCGTCTCGGCCCACCAATCGGCGAGGACGTGCGGATTCTTGCAGTCGATCACTACCTGAAAGTTCAGTGCCATGGACTGAACCTACGACGACGGCGCGTGGCCGGGGAAGTGCCTAGCGGACAGTTCCGGTCCGGGTTTCCCAACTGACTCGCATTTGTTGTCGCTTAGCGGCCTGAAAACGACATCTACTGCGAGTTAGTTGGGTGGGCTAGGCAGGTTGGGTGGGCTAGGTGGGTTGGGTCAGCCGCCCAGGAGTTGCGGCGGGATCGCGTAGATCAGCACGACCGCCAACAGGTTCTTGGCGGCGTGAACGAAGTAGGAGAACATCACGTTCCTGCCTGTCCAGACGTAAACGGCCACCAGGACAACGCCCATTCCGAGGTACGGGGCCAGCGCGGGAAGCACCAGGCCTTCACGTCCCACCACGTGGATGGCGGCGAAGCAAAGCACGGACAGGGCGCAACAGAGCCAAATGTTGACACGACGGGACAGCTTGCCGATGAGCAGGTGCCGGAACAGGTATTCCTCCACGAAGGGACCCAACACCACCAGCAAAGGCACCACGAACCAAGCCGGCAGTTGCAGCACGAGGGACTGCAAGCCCAGTTGGTTTTGCGACGACTTGGCCGAGCCGGTAACCGTCACCAGGATGGCGGTGATCACCAGCATCGCCACGATGGACAGCGGAATCATGGCAAGCGTGAACCACGGACGGGTGGCCAGGATCAGGAGGTCGCGGGCTATGACGCGCCACGCAGCCGCAACCGCGAACAGGCCGACCGAAGCGTAGAAAGCGAGGTTGATGGCGAAGACGGCGGTGGCCGGATCGGGAAAGATCCGCTGCACGAAAGTCGTCACCGGGGCGGTGGCGAGGCTCAGAACGGCCGCCAATGACACATAGAGTCCGAAAGCCGCAGCGTCCAAGCCCGTGAAACGGTATAGCCTGCCGGCTGACGGAATGGTGCCCATATGCCCAGCGTAACGCCCCTGTTTGTTGCCCGCGTCACTCTCCGCCGAAATCACCGGGTAGGATGGTTTTGCCGGATTTACCTTCGACGCTTCCGTGTATTCGCTACTGATTCGACTCGCCAACAGGGTGAAAGCTCGAATTGCTTGTGCCGATGCGCGTGAAGCCAGGGCCGGCATCTCCTCAACCCACAAGGAACAGCTGTGCCTCAAAACACCACAACCGACCTTCAGCGCGAGCCGGGAACCCTGGCTGCGCCCAGTACCTCTACAACTTCCGAAAACCTCAGCGCCGAGGGCTACCAGAAGACCCTGAGCCGCCGCCACGTCACGATGATCGCGATGGGCGGTGCGATCGGCGTCGGCCTCTTCATGGGTGCCGGTGGACGCCTTGCCTCCACCGGGCCGGCCCTGATCTTCTCGTACGCCATTGCCGGCGTCATCGCCTACCTGCTGATGCGGGCCCTCGGCGAACTGATCATGTACCGCCAGACCTCCGGCTCTTTTGTCAGCTACGCCGGTGAAATGTTCGGCAAAAAGGGCGCCTTCCTCTCCGGTTGGATGTACTTCATCAACTGGGCCATGACGGGCATCGCCGAACTCATTGCCATCGGCCTGTACTTCCAGTTCTTCTTCCCGAACGTTCCCGTTGAACTGTCCGCCATCGCCGCGCTGGTGCTGCTGGTGGCCGTGAACCTGTTCAGCGTCAAGGCCTTCGGCGAGTTCGAATTCTGGGCTTCCTGCCTCAAGGTGGCCGCGATCCTGATCTTCCTGGCCGTGGGCACCTTCATGGTGGTCACGAACGCGCAGGTCGGCACCGGCCACGCTTCCGTGGGGAACCTCTTCGCTGCCGACGGCGGAATGTTCCCCAAGGGCGGCCTGGTGATGATCCTGGTCCTCAACGCCGTGATCTTCGCTTACAACGCCATCGAACTGGTCGGCATTACCGCTGGCGAGATGCAGAACCCGGAACGCGAAGTGCCCAAGGCGATCCGCGCCGTCGTGGTCCGCATTGTGGTTTTCTACGTCGGTTCCGTCATGCTGCTGGCGATGCTCCTGCCTTCGGACCAGTACCACGCGGGAACCTCCCCGTTCGTCACGGTCTTCGGCCAGATGGGCTTGCCCTGGATGGGCGACGTCATGAACATGGTCGTCATCACCGCCGCGCTGTCCTCGTGCAACTCCGGCCTGTACTCGATCGGCCGCATCTTCCGCACCATGGCCAACAACGGACATGCCCCCAAGTGGCTCACCAAGATGTCCACCCGCCACGTGCCGTACGCGGCCATCCTGGCAATCGGCGCCGTGTACCTCGTGGGCATCCTGCTCAACATCTGGTTGGGCGGTTCGCACGCCTTCGACCTCGCTCTGAACACGGCCTCGATCGGCGTCATCTTCACATGGGGCTCGATTTTCGCCAGCCAGATCGCGCTGCGCAAGAAGAAGGGCAACGTTTCCAGCCTGCCGATGCCGGGTTCGCCGTGGACCAGCTGGGTTGGCCTGATCGCCCTGTTGGCCATCACCGTGCTGATCGGCATGGACACCATGACGGACAAGGCCACGGGCGAGGTGTTCCTCCTGGGCCTCTGGACCCTCGCGACCATCCCGTTCTTCGCCTTGGTGCTGTGGCTCGGCTGGCAGAAGGTCAAGAACAACGAGCCGAAGAGCGAGCTGTTTAGCTAGTCCCCACCGCCACCCTCGCCTCGCAAGCTCGGCCAGGGAACCCTGGCGGAGTGGGCCCACACGACGGCGGGCGCCTCCCGCTCCGGGGGCGCCCGCCGTCGTACTCTGTTCAGCCGCTAGTCCCTCAGATGCTTCGCGAAGTGGTCCTCGATCCGCTGCCAGGCTTCCGGAGCCGCAGCCGGATCGGGTTTGATGCCCATTACCCGCATCAACGGCCGCAGTGGCCGGGGCCCGACCGGAACGTCGTTCATGAAGGCGTGGCCCGCCGTCGGGAGTTCCTTGACGTCGTGCTCGATCCCAAGGTTCGTCAACGCAGCCTGCAACTTCGCGGCCGCTCCCCGCAACGTCCGGTCCTTGCCTCCATAGTTGGCCACCACCGGGCAAGCGCCCTCCAAAGCCTGCTCCAGGTCCCGTGGCAATTGGCCGTAGTTCACGGAGGCCGCGTCGAAGTCGTCGTGGGCCGCGAGCAGGGCGAAGGCGCCTCCCATACAGAAACCGATGACCCCCACTTTTCCTGTGCACCGGGCATCGCTGCGGAGCCAGGAACGTGCCGTGGACACATCCGTAAATGCCCGGCCCGTGCCCGACATCAGGGAGCGCATGGTCGCCACGAGGCAGCGCCTCGCGCCGCCGTCGCTATAGAGATCGACGGCGAGCGTCAAGTAGCCGGCCGAGGCGAGCCTGTCTGTGTGCCGCCGCATCATGTCGTCGAGCCCAAAGGCTTCGTGGAAAGGTACGACGCCGGGAAACGGCCCTTCGCCGTCGGGCTCGGCAAGGTACCCCTGCAGGGTCCGCGAGCCTCCTGCCGCCGCACTGTCCGCGCTCAAGTCGATGTGCACCATGGTGTGGAAGCCTTTCGTTGGCCGATCCGATTGCGGGCGTAGGCCCAGTGTTTGCCATCCCGACGGTCCGCGCAAGTGTCTTTGTCAGCGGTCGCAGCTAGGCTCGATCCATGGACCACAGCACCACTCTCAGCCAGCACGTCAACGCCTCCCGGGAGAAAGTCTGGGCCGTCATCACCGACATTCCGGGCTCGGCCAAGACCCTCTCGGGCGTCAAAGCCATTCAGATGCTCAGCGAGGGACCCTATGGTGAGGGCATGCGGTGGAAGGAAACCCGCGCCATGATGGGCAGGGAGGAAACCGTGGAAATGCACGTTTCCCAGTGCGATCCTCCGCGCGGCACCACGGTCAAGGCGCGTCAGGGCGGCGCGGACTACACCACCCGATTCACCTTGGAAGAGCGCGACGGCGGGACTGAACTCGCGCTGTTCTTCGGCGCCGAGGTCGTCAAGTCGACTTTCTTCAGCAAGCTCATGATGGCCGCCTTCGGAAAGCTCGGGATGAGCGTCACGCGCAAGGCGCTTGCGAAGGATCTCGCCGAGATCGCGGCGAAAGCGGAGGCGCTCTGATGGCGGCGGTCGCCAAGGTGACGGCACCCCGGATTTCCCCGATCAGGCTTGACGAGCTCCGCGACGATCCCGCGCCGGACTTCCAGCGCGGGGAGCGGTACGACGGCGTCCGCCTCACCCGGGCCGTGGCTGACGGAGCGGAGCTGAGCGGAGCGGACTTTATCGAGTGTGAATTCAACGGAGTCTCATTCAACGAGGCACAGCTGCGTGGCGCGAACTTCCGGGATTGCATCCTGAATGAGCCCTACGCGCCGGTGTTTACCGCTGCACGCACCTCGTGGCGTGAAGTGGAGATCAGCAACCCGCGTTGGGGTTCTGCGGAGATGTACGAGGGCGCCTGGCATTCGGTGAAGATCGACGGCGGCAAGCTGGACTTCCTGAACCTGCGTGGATCCAAGCTCACGGATGTGGTGATCACGGGCTGCATCATCAATGAGCTCGACCTCGGGGCATGTACCGCGACGCGGATGGTGCTCAAGGACTGCACCATCGGGACGCTGGATGTCACAGGGGCCAAGCTCAAGGATGTGGACCTGCGTGGCTCGGACTTCCGGATGATCAATGGACTTGGTGGACTGTCCGGCGTGGTCATTGACGATTACCAGCTCAGCCTTTTGGCACCCCTTTTGGCCGGACACCTGGGTATCCGGGTGATCTGAGTGGAGCAACGGGGTCGCGAGGTGGTGGTTGACGACGTGACGGTTGACCGCGGGGCGGCGCCGTGTAATCTTTATAGAACGAACGGTCGGTAAATTATTCACCGGCCCCGCTCCCTTCGCGAAGGATGTTCTCATGGTCGAGGCTTTTCTTGTTGGCGGTGCCCGCACCCCTGTAGGCCGTTATGGCGGCGCCCTTTCCGCGGTCCGGCCCGATGACCTGGCAGCCCTCGTGGTCCGCGAAGCCGTGGCCCGTGCCGGCGTCGACCCCGACGCGATCGATGAAGTCATCCTGGGCAACGCCAACGGCGCCGGCGAGGAAAACCGCAATGTCGCCCGGATGGCCACCCTTCTCGCGGGACTGCCCCTCCACATCCCCGGCATCACGGTCAACCGCCTGTGCGCCTCCGGCATGAGCGCCATCATCATGGCCAGCCACATGATCAAGGCCGGTGCCGCGGACATCGTGGTGGCGGGCGGCGTCGAGTCGATGAGCCGGGCCCCCTGGGTGCAGGAGAAGCCCACCACGGCCTTCGCCAAGCCAGGCCAGATCTTCGACACCTCCATCGGCTGGCGCTTCGCCAACCCCCTTTTCAGCAAGGGCGAGCTGTCCCGCGGCGGCAAGATGACGTATTCCATGCCTGAAACTGCTGAGGAAGTCGCCCGCGTGGACGGTATCTCCCGCGAAGACGCCGATGCCTTCGCCGTACGCTCGCACGAACGCGCGCTGGCTGCCATCGCCGGCGGTCGCTTCAAGGAAGAGATCGTGCCGGTCACCGTGAGGACACGCAAGGGCGAAACCGTGGTGGACACCGACGAAGGCCCACGCGAGGGAACCACCGTGGAGGTCCTCGCCGGGCTCCGTCCAGTGGTTCCCGGCGGCTCTGTTGTCACGGCCGGAAACTCCTCCTCGCTCAACGACGGCGCGTCAGCCATCATCGTCGCGTCCGGGGCTGCCATCGAAAAGTTCGGCCTCACCCCGCGGGCCCGCATCATCGACGGCGGCTCGGCGGGCTGTGAACCGGAAATCATGGGCATCGGCCCTGTTCCGGCCACCCAGAAGATCCTGGGCCGTTCCGGACTCACAGTCGGCGACCTTGGCGCCGTCGAACTCAATGAAGCGTTCGCGACACAATCGCTCGCGAGCATGCGGCGTCTGGGCCTGGATCCTGACATCGTGAACCTCGACGGCGGTGCCATCTCCCTGGGGCACCCGCTCGGTTCCAGCGGCTCACGTATCGCGATCACTTTGCTGGGCCGCATGGAACGCGAGCTGGGCACCGCCGACCGTAAGATCGGCCTCGCGACGATGTGCATCGGCGTCGGGCAGGGCGCTGCGATTCTCCTGGAAGGCATGTAATGGCGTTGAAGCCCGAGGAATTCGGAACGTTGCTCATCGAGGAACGCGAGGACCGCGTCACCGTGCTGCTGAACCGGCCCGAGGTCCGCAACGCGATCGACCAGCAAATGGTGGACGAACTCCATCAGGTGTGCGATTACCTTGAACGCGAGCCCAAAATCCTGATTATTGCCGGCGTCGAAGGCGTCTTTGCGTCAGGTGCCGATATCGGCCAGCTGAGGGAACGCCGGCGCGACGACGCCTTGCGCGGCATCAACTCGACCATCTTCGTGCGGATCGCGAAGCTGCCCATGCCCGTCATCGCGGCCCTGGACGGCTATTGCCTGGGCGGCGGGGCCGAGCTCGCCTACGCCGCGGACTTCCGCATCGGCACGCCGAGCCTGCGCATCGGCAACCCGGAAACCGGACTGGGCATCATGGCCGCGGCCGGGGCCACGTGGCGCCTCAAGGAACTCGTGGGGGAACCGATCGCCAAGGAAATCCTCTTGGCGGGCGCCGTCCTCCGCGCCGAGGAAGCCCTCCGCATCAATCTCATCACCCAGATCCATGAAGCCCCAGTGCTGATGGAAGCGGCCCACAACCTTGCGGACCGGATCGGCCGGCAGGACCCCTTGGCCGTGCGGATCACCAAGTCCGTGTTCCACGCTCCGGCCGAGGCACACCCCGTGATCGACACCCTGGCCCAGGGCATGCTTTTCGAATCGCAAGCCAAGTTCGACCGGATGCAGGCGTTCCTGGACAAAAAGAGCGCCAAGCAATCCAGCGCCAAGCAGTCCAGCGACAATCCAGACAGGACCCGAAAATGACAGCAACGCCCGCTATCCCGCATGTTGTCGGTGTCCTCGGCGGTGGCCGCATGGGTGCCGGCATCGCCCATGCCTTCCTGATCAAGGGCGCTACGGTGATCGTCGTCGAGCGAGACCACGAATCCGCCGCCGGTGCGCAGGGTCGCGTTGCTGAGGCCGTGGCCAAGTCCGCCGCCCGAGGCACCCTGACGGAAACCGCTGAAGAGGCCTTGTCCCGGTTCAGCACCTCAACCGACTATGACTCCTTCGTCCATTGCGGGCTCGTGGTCGAAGCCGTGCCCGAGGACTACGAGCTCAAGGTTGCGGCCCTCAAAGCTGTGGAGGAGCACCTCTCCGCCGACGCCTTCCTGGCCTCCAACACCTCGTCGCTCTCCGTGACCGGGCTCGCTTCGCAGCTCCGGCGGCCCGCCAATTTCGTGGGCCTGCACTTCTTCAACCCGGTCCCGGCTTCCACGCTCATCGAGGTGGTCCTGGCCAAGGAGACTTCGCCGGAGCTCGCCGCCACGGCGAAAAGCTGGACCGAGGCACTCGGCAAGACCGCCGTCGTCGTCAACGATGCGCCCGGCTTTGCCTCGTCGCGGCTGGGCGTCGCGATCGCACTCGAGGCGATGCGCATGGTGGAAGAAGGCGTGGCCTCCGCGGAGGACATCGACGCCGCCATGGTGCTCGGCTACAAGCACCCCACGGGACCGCTCAAGACCACGGACATCGTGGGCCTGGACGTGCGCCTCGGCATCGCCGAGTACCTGCATTCGACGCTGGGGGAGCGCTTCGCCCCGCCGCAGATCCTGCGCGACAAGGTTGCCCGCGGCGAGCTGGGACGCAAGACCGGCAAGGGTTTCTTCGACTGGACTGACTAGCGCCTCGTGCGCCCAACTAGCTCGCATTTGTTGTCGTTTTCAGGCCCTATAACGACAACAAATGCGAGTCACTTGGGCGTCCAGCCTCGGTCCAAGAGCACGGCACGGACTTTCGCGACGGCGGACCGTGCTTCGTTAGCCATGTGGCGTTTGGAGATCCTCACCAAGTGCCAGCCCGCACGGGCGAAATCCTCTTCTCGGGCGATGTCCCGGACTATCTGGGCCGGCTCGGAATGCGGCTCGCCGTCGTATTCGACCGCCACACGGTGTTCCGGATAGGCGAGATCCGGTTGACGTACGACGCCGGCACTTAGCTCAGTGGCTACGTTCAGTTGGGGTTCCGGCAGTCCGCCGTTTTCAAGGGCCAGCCGGAGCCGCGTTTCGGGGGCCGAGTCTGAGCCGATCCGCGCCTGTTCGAGGGCCAGGCGCGCCTTGCGGATCCCGGGAGTGCCTTTGTGCCGGTCCAGCATGTCGGCCAGTTGTTCCAATGTTGCGTACGGCTCTGTCCGGCCTTCAAACTCCGCCCGGGGGATCCGCACCAGATGGTCGGCCACAACGGTCAGTTCGTCCACGCTCATCTTCCTGGACACATCAAGCCAGGTCCGGGTGCGCGTGGTGACCAGAAGGCCGTCAAGACTCGTGATTTCGTCGTCGAAGAACTGCCCCACATGCCCAACCACTCCGGTTCGCCGGGGAATGGCCATGGTGTCCGGACGCGAAATGTGGATGCGCGGATCATCGCTGCCTGGCAGGAACCCCGGGAACGACCACAGACCGAAGGCCGTGGCGTGAGACGCTGCCGAGAACTCGGTCACCGCGGTGAAAGGCCGGACGAAACTGACCTCCTTTGGTTGCCCTTGGGCACAGGCCTGGTCCGGAATCCTGATGCCCCGGCTGGGCGCGGGCAGCGATCGGTGCCGCAACCGCCGGAGGCTCACGCCGGCGTCGACCGCTTCTTGAAAGGTGAACGGGGCGCACGCCAGCAGCGCAGGCAAGGGTTGCGGGGTCCTCATCGCCCTATCGTTGCAAATCCTGGAACGCCATTTTGGGTTATCCACAGGCAACCGCCCCGGAACCCCAACTGACTCGCAGTTGTTGTCGTTTTCAGCCGCCATAACGACAACAAATGCGAGCTAGTTGGGTCGGTTAGGCTGGCTGGGTGACTCTCATTGCACCCGTGACCCTGGACGGCCGCTTCGTAACCTTGGAACCTCTTAGCCCCGAGCACCACGACGGCCTTGTGGATGCCGCTAAAGACGGCGAGTTGTGGAAACTCTGGTACACCTCGGTTCCGACGCCGGGGGGCATGGCCGCGGAGATCGACCGCCGGCTCGGGCTGCAGGAGCAAGGATCCATGCTGCCGTTCGCCACCCGGTTGAAGGCGACCGGCAAGTTGATCGGCATGACCACCTACATGAACATCGACGCCGCCACCCCGCGCGTCGAGATCGGCTCCACGTGGAACGCTGCCTCGGCGCAGGGTCGCGGGAGCAATCCGGACTCCAAACTGCTGCTCCTGCGCCACGCTTTCGAAACCCTTGGCTGCCCTGCCGTCGAATTCCGTACACACTGGCTCAACCACCAGTCCCGCGAGGCCATCGCACGGTTGGGCGCTAAGCAGGACGGCGTCCTGCGGAACCACTCTCGGACTTCGGACGGAGTGCTCCGTGACACCGTGGTGTTCTCGATCCTCGAACACGAGTGGCCCGCGGTCCGCACCGGTCTCGAGTTCAGGCTCGCGTCACGCCTCCCCAAGTAGCTCGCAGTTGATGCCGTTTTGAGCCCTGATAACGACATTAAGTGCGAGCCAGTTGGGTTAGCGGGAGGGAAACGGGGGCGCCCCCACGTCCGGCTACACTCTTGAAGGCAACACGTGCCGAAGATCCATTCCTCCGGAAGCAGTCCCCAATGGTCGAACAACTGATGGCGTTTGCGCTGACCTGCGTCGTCGTGGTCCTCGTTCCCGGCCCTGATTTTGCGCTTGTGCTGAAAAACGCACCCCGCGGACCCGGATCAGCGGCAACCACCGCGATCGGAATCATGGTCGGCAACACGGTCCTTGCCCTTCTCGCGGTGCTCGGCGTCACGGCGCTCCTAGGTGCCTCCGAAGTCCTTGGCAACGCCATCAGGATCGCCGGTGCTGTGTACTTGCTCTATCTTGGGGCCCGCGCCCTGCTGGAGGCCTTCGGTCGCCCTCGCAGTCAAGCCGGCCAAGCTACGGCGCCGGAACCCAGGCTAGGATTCCGCGGGAACTCACCGTTCCTGCAGGGAATGGTCAGCAATCTGCTCAACCCCAAGGTCGCCGTCTTCTATCTTTCCCTTTTCCCTCAATTCAACCTCGCACCGCTTCCCCCTTTGGGCCAGCACTCGTTGATGGCGGGCATCTTTCTGCTCACCGCGCTGGTTTGGTACGTGCTGCTGGTGCATGCGCTCAAGAGAATCGCCTCGGCACTGGCCCGTCCCCGAGTGAAGCGGATCATCACCGGCGGATCGGGGACTGTACTGATCGGCGTCGGCGGGACAATCCTGACGAAATCCCTCGCCTCCAGCTAACCGCCCGCTAGTTGGGTTGGTGGGCAGGAAGAGTAAGGGCGCTGCGGACCGAGGTCCAGGACTTGAGGACCTCCAGCACGTCCGGGTCGCGTTCAGTCAGGACGGCCTGTGCGTAGGATTCCTCAAGGAGCGCATCAACGGAAACGCGCGCTCCGGTGGAGGCGCTGAGCATGGCCGCCTCCACCATGGCCAGGCTCATGATGTTCTGGTGGACTTGGCCCATGGGAGTGCTCCCGGTGCGCAGGGCCGCCACGAAGTCACGCAATGAGCCGGCGATCTCCTGGCCTGGGTCCTCCGAACCGGTTCCGGACGGAAAGAGCAACGAGGACACAGGTTCGCTGTCGCCGTCCCACAGGACCGTGCCGCGTTCGCCGCTGATCCGCCATGCCGCGTTCCAGGAGGTCTCCTGACCCGGGCTGCACCAGCTCCCGGTGAACACGAAGCGCTCCCCGCCTGTCATTTCGAAGATGGCGGTGGCCCCTGCATCGCCGCGGTACCAGCTCCAGGACGGGTTGTATTCCTCGCAGAACACCGAGACGGGATCCGCGTCGAGCAGGAACCGGGCCATGTCGAACTGATGGATGGCCATGTCCAGCAGCAGCGGGTGGTCCATGGCATCCCGGAAACCCCCGAAATGCGGGCCCTTGAAGAATTCCGCCGACACGATGCCCACAGTGCCGAGCGCCGAGGCGAGCCGTTTGGCCTCGAAAAGATGCCTGTTGTACCTGCGCGATTGGCTGACCATGAACAACTGGCCAGTAAGCTCCGACGCCGCGGCTAGCGACAGCCCCTGGGCCACCGTGGAGGCCACGGGCTTTTCGCCAAGCACCGGGAGCCCTGCCGCCAGCCCCTCGGTGGTCACCGGATGGTGGGCTACCGGAACGGTGACGTTGATGACCGCTTGGGCGCCGACGTCGGACGCTAACTGCGCCGTCCCGGTGCCCACCGGCAGATCGGGACGCCCGATAGCCGCCGCGCCTGCGCGGGCGGCGTCCAGATCGAGGTCAACGATGCCCGCGAGCTCCACGAGCGATGACTCCTGCACCGTCCGAAGCCACGCGCGGCCCATGCCCCCGGCGCCGACGACGACGACGCGAACGGGAGTGCCGTCGTCGGGAATGGTGGCGAAAGGGGTACTCATGCGTTGGCTCCCTGGTAGCTCTTGCCGTTGAAGAAGTCGTTGGTCTCATATCGCAGCAGTTCGGGGTGGGCGCGCTCCGGCCGATCGGTCACTGCCCATTCGACGGCGTTGGAGATGACCCGGCGGACATCCTTGTGGTGGTAGACCGGGTAGTCCTGGTCGCCGGGGCTGAAGAAGAAGATCTTGCCGTGGCCGCGGCGGAAGGTGCATCCCGAGCGGAAGACTTCCCCGCCGCTGAAGGAACTGATGAACACGAGCTCCTCGGGCGTGGGGATGTCGAAGAATTCGCCGTACATTTCCTGCTGATCGATCACGATGGGGTGAGGCACGCCCTTCGCAATGGGATGGGTAGGGTCCACGGTCCAGACCAGTTCACGGTCCTGCTCACTGCGCCAGCGCAATGTGCACGAAGTGCCCATGAGCTTGGTGAAGATCTTCGACCAGTGCCCGGAGTGCAGCACGATCAGGCCCATGCCGGACAGGACGTGGCGGTGCACGCGATCGACGATCTCGTCGTCGACATCACCGTGGGACATGTGCCCCCACCACGTGAGGACGTCCGTCTTGGCGAGGACTTCCTCGGTGAGGCCGTGCTCGGGCTCGTCCAGGGTGGCGGTTCGGACGCTCACCTTGGCGCCGAGGTTCTCCTCGATGCCGGCTTTCACGGCCCCGTGCATGCCCTCGGGGTAGAGGCGCGCCACCAGTTCGTCGCGCTTTTCGTGCCGGTTTTCGCTCCAGACGGTAACGCGGATTGGTTCAGACATGGTTTCTCCTTGTTGATGTTGAAGGGCGGTCTATTTGACCGCGCCGCCGGTTGTGCCCGCAGCGATGTACTTCTGCGCCGCGACCAGCAGGATGATGGCAGGAATGGAGGCGAGCACCGCCGTCGCCATGACGGAGCTCCAGTCGTTCACGTAGGCGCCGATGTACTGGAAGATTCCCAGGGTCACGGGCCGCACAGCCTCGGTGGTGGTCAGGGTCAGGGCGAACAGGAAGTCGCTCCAGGTGAAAAGGAAGGTGAAGAGCCCCGCGGTGATGAGCGAGTTCCTGCTCAGCGGCACCACGATGGACCAAAACGCCCTCAAATGCCCGGCACCGTCCACCCGTGCCGCCTCGATGACCGACGCCGGCATGCCGTTCATGAAGGCCCTGATGATGAGGATCGCGAACGGTATGCCGTGGGCGGAATCAGCCAGGATCAGGCCCGGGATGGAATTGAGGAGGCCAAGATCGTTGTAGGCCGTGTACAGCGCGTTGGCCACCACGATCCCGGGGATCATCTGGCTGATCAGGATCGCAAAGAGGACCACGCCAGCGCCCTTGACCTTGAAATAAGCCAAGGCATAAGCGGCCGGCGCGGCGATGGCCAGGCTGAGCACCACGCTGCCCAGCGAGATCACGAGGCTGGTGACCAGGTTCCCGCCCTGCTCGCTGATGGCCGTGGCGTATCCCGAGAAGTCCGGCTTGAGCGGCAGCCACGAGGTTTCCAACGTGGTGCCGTTGGGCTGCAGAGAAGCGTTGATCATCCAGTAGACGGGGAACAGCATGATGGCCAGGAAGAAGATGGCCAGGACGGTGTAGCCCCATTGTTTGCGTCCGGGCCCGTTCGCGGCGCGCTCGGGTCCGTGGCCCTTGCGGGCGCTACCTTTGCGGGCGCTCGCCGGCGCCGAACGGCGGATGGTGATTTTCGTCGTCGTCATGGTTTCCTCACTCATCGACGGACCGCCGGCTGGCACGCAAGTACAGGACCGCGAAGACCAGGGAAATGACCACCAGGACGTTGCCCAGCGCGGCGCCCTCGCCGAATTTGAACTCATGGAAGGACAGATCGTAGGACTGGGTGGCGATGGTCTGGGTCGAATTCGCCGGGCCGCCGTTGGTCAGGCCCAGGATGATGTCCAGCACCTTCAGGGTGTAGACGACGCCGAGCACCAGGACCACGCTCACTACCGGACGCAGCATCGGCCAGGTGATGTGCCGGAACGCCTTCCAACCGGTCGCGCCGTCCAGGGAACCGGCTTCATAGAGCTCATCCGGAATTTCCTGGAGGCCGCCATAGATAATGGTCAGATTGAACGGGATGCCGATCCAGATGTTCACTCCCACCACGGCGATCAGCGCCAGCGAGGTACTGGTCAGCCACGGAACGCCCGTGTTCACGATGTGCAATTCGCCGAGGAAGCGGTTCAAGGCTCCGCTGTCCTTGTCCAGGATCCATCTCCACACGGCACTGGACACGATGAGCGGCAGCAACCAGGGGAGCAGGAGCAGCGAACGCAGTATTCCGTTGAGCGGGAACTTGCGCTGGAAGAAGATCGCCAACGCCAGGCCGATCACGAACTGGCCCAGTATGGATCCCAGGGTGAACAGGGCAGTGTTCACCAAAGACGTTGAAAACAACGACGACGACAGCACCTTCGCGTAGTTCGCTAACCCTACCCAGGGGGCCTCGCCCGTGAAGAACGTGGCCGTGGTGTAGTCCTGGAAGCTCATCACGATGTTCTTGACCACGGGGTAGCCGAAGAACAGCGCCATGTAGGTCACGGCAGGAACCAGGAACAGCCATTGGAAGAGGCGCTCGCGGCGTTTGCGGTTGCGCCTGTGGGGTGATGGGCTTGCTTCCCGGGCCCGGGTGTTGCCCAACCCGGACTTGGCGCGTGACTTGGCGCGCTGGTTGGCGCGTGACTTGGCCTGCGACAAATCAGTTGTGAGGGACATGTCCAGCTGCTTACTGGCCTTGGGCTTGCTTGAGGGCATCGGCCGGAGAGGCCTTGCCCGTCAGCGCAGTCTGGATGGCGGTGTAGATCTTGGTCGCCTGTGCCGGCCATCCTTCTCCGAGTTCGCCGGTGCGGGCCCGGGCGGTCTTGATGAGATCGGTGAAGGTGGCGAGCTTGGGGTTGTCGGTGGCGAACTTCGCGGCCAGCGAGGTCTTGGACGGGATGGTGTTGCGGACCTTGGCCATGGCCAGCTGGTTTTCGTCGCTGTTCATGCAGGCCACCACTTCTGCGGCCTTGGCCTGGTGGGCTTTGTTGCCCGTCTGCGGAACGGTCCACACTTCGCCGCCAAGCGGGGCAACGGCTGTCTGGCTAGCATCACGGACCGGGATCTTGACGACGCCGTACTGCAGCGTGGTCTTCTTGTCGAGCGCGGGAATCTGCCAGGGGCCGTTGACCATCATGGCTGCCTTGCCCGCCATGAACTGGTCCTTGACGTCTGCTTGCGTCCAGTTCAGCGCCGACGAAGACACGGATCCGTCCTTGACGAGGTCGGTCCAGAGCTGGAGGGCCTGTGCGGTCTCGGGGGTGTCGATGTTCTTCTCGTCGCCACCGTTGGACCACATGACAGGAAGGAACTGCCACGTGCCCTCGTAGGTGGGGTTGGCGTTGAAAGCCAAGCCGTACTGCTCGCCTGAGGTGAGCTTGGTGGCCGCCGCCTTCAGCTCGTCCCAGGTGGTGGGAGGGGTGACTCCGGCCTTGGCCAGAATGTCCTTGTTGTAGAAGAGCGCGATTGTGTTCACAGTGGGGGCGAGTCCATACACCTTGTCCTTGTAGGTGCCCGCGCTCAGGACCCCGGGCGCGAAATCGGCGGTGCTGATGTTGAAATCGGACAACGGAGCCAGCGCCCCCGTAGCGGCAATCTGCTGCAGGTCCGGATTGTCGAGCATGAGTACATCCGGCAGCGTCTTGGAAGAGGACTGCTGGAGCACCTTGGAGATCAACGACTTGCCCGGCACGGTCTCGCGTTTGATCGTCACACCGGCCTTGGTGCCGCAGGCGGTCAGGGCATCGCCGATGAAGGACTTGTCCGGCTCATTGTTGTAGTAGTCCATCACGGAGATTTCCTTCACGGCGTCCGTGGAGGAGGCGGAGGCGGTGGTACCGCAGCCCGAGATGGCGAGCGGGAGGCCGACTAGAGCTGCCACGGCCAGGGCGAGCGGGCGGCGTGTCCTGATAGCTGACTTCATTGTCTGTTCCTTTGTTGGTGTAGGAAGGGAATGGTGCGTTTGTTGATGGGAAGCGAATTCATCGATGCGTATCGACGATGCTGAAGCGAAAGGATATGGAGCTGGAACAAAAAGGTTCCCGCTGCGAATCAGGGGTGGCGATTCACTGCGGATGGAGGGTGCTGGAACGGTGCGTGATGACCGCGGGCACCAACTCCAAGGATTCGTGTGGTCCGTGGGAGTCGGCTTCGAGGAGTTGGCACATGATTTTGACTGCGCGCCGGGATACTTCTGCCGGCCGCAGATCGATGGTGGAAAGCGGTATGGGTTGGAGCTCGGCAAGGGTGGGGGAGGCGCTTCCGATAACGGAAACATCCAGCCCCAGGGTCAGGTCGCGGCTGCTCAAGATGCGGCGCAGAATGTCCTGGATGGTGCGATCGGGGGCGATGAATGCGGGCTTGCCCGTGGTGCTGGCGAGTGCTTTGTCGACCGATTCGGAGATGGTGGCGCGGTCGGTCCCGCCTGGAAGGTGGAGCACGGTCACGCCGAGAGCTTTGGCCGCGACATCCGTGCCGTGCAAGAACCGGTCGACGTAGTTCACATGCCGGTCCATCACTGCGGGCTGCCAGTCAATGACGGAAATCACGGAGTGGCCGGCGGCGGCGAGATCGCGGACGCAGTGCTCACCGGCCATTTCGAAGTCCGCGTCGATGCAGACCAGGCCCGACGGATCGCGAGGGATGCCGATCAGCACCACCGGGACGTTCAGGCTGCGCGCCACGGGGAGGCGCTCGTCCTCGTCCTCAACCTGCATGAGGATCAGGCCGTCGCAGATCTGCTGCCCGACGACGCGGCGCAGCCCGGCGGCGCCTTCGTCGTCGGTGACCAAGAGAATGTCGTGGTCGAATTGCCGGGCCGTGCTGGCAATGACCGAGACGAATTCCATGATCGATCCCATTTCCAGCTCCGGGATGAACGGAATGACCAGGCCGATGACCCG
Organism: Arthrobacter sp. GAS37; assembly: GCF_044908325.1. Lineage (NCBI taxonomy): Bacteria > Bacillati > Actinomycetota > Actinomycetes > Micrococcales > Micrococcaceae > Arthrobacter > Arthrobacter sp. GAS37. The sequence continues at coordinate 184,866 of NZ_JBIYDB010000004.1, read as the reverse complement.
GGTTTTTCGGCTTGCCAAGGCTCTGGCGCCCGCATTGGGTTGGTACGTCAACTGGTCGATGGCGGCCTCGACCTTTTTCCGGGTCTTCTCGGAAATGGGCCGCTTGCCGCTGAGCACATACGAAACGGTGCTTTGGGCTACGCCGGCCGCCTGGGCGACATCCTTGCTGGTGGGCACTTCCAGGCCTCCTCGCCGGGTCCAGTGGTCTTGGTGTGATGTGTGGTTCCGTGTTGTCGATACGCATCGTCGATGCGCATCGAGAAAAAGTATGACATAAGTCACGTAAAGCGCGCAAGACCCAACCCTCGCTCACCTATGTGGGCTTTCCCACAGACCCTCGCTCACCTATCTCGCCTTTCCCACAGACCCTCGCTCACCTATCTCGCCTTTCCCACAGACCCTCGCTCACCTATCTCGTCGTGTGGTTAGCTATCCGGTATGGATGGGATCTCAACCGCCGCCAAGCAACGGGGCATCCATTGGGACGGCGCGGTGAACGCCTGGCATATCGCCGGAGGCATGTATCGGATGGGTCGGCGGGAATGGCTCACCGACGCCGGGTGGCAGCAAATGTACGACGCCGGCGTCCGCACCGTGATCGATCTCCGGACTCCGCGCGAGCAGCAGCCCAGGGAAGTCGATCCCGAGGTTTCAGCGGAGGCGACTGCACGCTTCGACATCGTCCATTGCCCCACCGAGGACCCGGCGAACAAAGAGTTCACCGAGCTCTTTGGCCCGTACCTGAAAGACCCAGCACACTATGCCGACTATCTGAGGCTCTTCCCGGACAGGCTTGCCGCGGTCTTCAAGGCCATAGCCGCAGCGCGCGGTGGGGTAGTAGTGCACTGCGCGGCCGGGCGCGACCGCGCCGGGATCATAGCCGTGATGCTGCAGAACCTGGCCGGAGCCGGCGACGAGGAAATCGTACGGGGTTACCAGCAGGGAATGCGAGGAATCAACGAGCGCCACCGCCACCATCGCGCCCCGCACGCCCATGATGCATTTCTTGAGGAAGACGCACTTGAAGCCATGCTGGCAGCACGCAGTGTGAGCCTCTTGGAATTCGCGCATTCCTTGGACACAGCAGCCTTCCTGAGAACCAACGGCGTCTCGGAAGCCGAAATCGCCGCCATTCGTGCCAAGCTCAACGCCCCGGCGCGGTAGAAGCAGTGCCGGCCACGCGCCGTCGTGACCTTCTTTGATTTCGGAAAGCGCTTGCGACACGGCGAGTCGCAACTTCCGGGCGTCAAAACGCGTCAAAGAGGGTCAGGAAGGATGCAGTCCCAAGAAGCATCTAGTGTGCAGATCGGGGCTCTCATGTATTCTGGGGATATTACCGAACGGCCGGTCAGTAATTTGCGGCCGTTCAGTCCATTTCGTGCCCGTGCCTTGGAAGGACCCGTCGACGATGACCAGTACCGCAGTCGCTCCGGAAGCCACAACCGTTGAAACCGTGCCCAGTTTCGTCCAGGGCGAGTGGTGGACCCCCCGCGCCGACGCCTCCGCGGGCGTTCCCGTCCGCGACGCCAGCACAGGAGAGCTCCTCGCAACGGTCAGCACGGACGGACTGGACCTTGCCGGCGTCGTGAACTACGGCCGCACGGTGGGCCAGTGCGAACTCGGCAAGCTCACTTTCCACCAGCGCGCCCTCAAGCTCAAGGAACTGGCCCAGTACCTCAACGGCCGCCGCGAGGAGTTCTACACTTCGTCCTTCAAGACCGGCGCCACCAAGATCGACTCGATGGTGGACATCGACGGCGGCATCGGCGTGCTCTTCACCTTCGGTTCCAAGGGCCGCCGCGAACTGCCGAACTCGCAGGTTGTGGTGGACGGTCCCATGGAAGTCCTGTCCAGGGACGGTTCATTCGCCGGCGAGCACATCTACACCCGCATCCCGGGCGTCGCGGCGCAGATCAACGCCTTCAACTTCCCCGTGTGGGGCATGCTCGAGAAGTTTGCGCCTGCATTCATCGCCGGCGTCCCCACCATCGTCAAGCCGGCCACCCCCACCGGTTACGTTGCCGCCGTCGTGGTCAAGGCAATTGTCGAGTCGGGCATCCTGCCGGAAGGTTCGCTGCAGCTCATCTCGGGATCGGCCCGCACCCTGCTGGACCACCTTGACTACCGCGACCTTCTCGCCTTCACCGGCTCCGCCTCCACCGCCAACTCGCTGAAGTCCCACGTCAACGTTGTCCAGGGCAGCGTCCGCTTCACCTCCGAAACCGACTCGCTCAACGCCGCCATCCTGGGACCCGACGCCGTGCCCGGCACCCCCGAGTTCGACGCTTTCATCAAGTCGGTCGTCACCGAAATGACGGTCAAGGCCGGCCAGAAGTGCACCTCGATCCGCCGCACTATCGTGCCCCAGGCCCTGGTGTCCGACGTCGTCTCCGCCATCGGCGCGCGCGTCGACGAGCGCGTCGTGGTCGGCGACCCCCGCGCAGATGGCGTCACGATGGGTGCCCTGGCGTCGCTCGAGCAGCTCGCCGACGTCCGCGCCGCCGTGCAGTCAATGCTCGACGCCGGTGGCGAGCTTGCGTACGGGACGCTCGATTCGCCGTCGGTCACCTCACTCGACGGCACCGTTGGCGTCGTGGAGGACGGCGCGTTCATGTCGCCCGTCGTCCTGAGCTGGGCTGACGTGGACTCGGAAGCTGTCCACTCGCTCGAGGCCTTCGGTCCGGTATCGTCCGTGATCGGGTACTCGGACCTCGACGACGCCGTCCGCCTCGCCGCCCGCGGTGGCGGCTCCCTCGTGGCCTCCGTATGCACGAATGACCCTGCCGTTGCCCGCGAATTGGTGACCGGAATCGCGGCCCACCACGGCCGTGTCCTGATGCTCAACCGCGAGGATGCCCGCTCGTCAACCGGGCATGGTTCGCCCGTTCCGCACCTGGTCCACGGCGGACCGGGCCGCGCCGGTGGCGGCGAGGAGCTCGGTGGCATCCGCTCCGTCATGCACCACATGCAGCGCACCGCCATCCAGGGCTCGCCGAACATGCTCACTGCTGTGACCGGCGTCTGGCACACTGGCGCGGACCGCAACTTCACGGTGGAGACGGAAGGAACGCACCCGTTCCGGAAGTCGCTTGCGACTCTGCGGATCGGCGACGCCGTGCGGTCCGGACTGCGGCAGGTCACCCTGGACGACATCACCGCTTTCGCCAACTCCACCGGCGACACCTTCTACGCACACACCAACCAGGAAGCGGCGGAGGCCAATCCGTTCTTCCCGGGAATCGTGGCGCACGGGTACCTGCTGCTCAGCTGGGCAGCGGGGTTGTTCGTGGAACCCGCTCCGGGCCCCGTCCTGGCCAACTACGGTCTGGAGAACCTGCGCTTCATCACTCCCGTGGCCGCAGGAGATTCGATCCGCGTCACGCTCACGGCCAAGAAGATCACGCCGCGCGAGACCGACGAATACGGCGAAGTAGCCTGGGACGCCGTGCTGACCAACCAGAACGATGAAATCGTAGCCACCTACGACGTCCTGACCCTCGTGGAGAAGTAACGCTCGCTCACTTATGTCGGTGTTTGGCCGGACGCTCGCTCACTTGTGTCGGTGTTTGGCCGGACGCTCGCTCACTTGTGTCGGTGTTTGGCCGGACGCTCGCTCACATGTGTACTGCATACGTGGAACGCTCCCCATCAATGGGGAGCGTTCCGTGTCTAAGCTGGAGGGAATCCCTCTGGCCGGCTGGTTGGTTCTATTGCCCGGGTGCGCGGTATGTCGGGGACTTCTTGGCAGCTTCGTCGAGATCCTCAACCGTCATGAGCGGCTTCAAATGTAGGCGCACAGCGCCTGTCGCATTGATCATGAGTGAGAGAGCGGCAGCGCTGGCCGCGTCCGGGATTTCGAAGACCCCGACGACGTCGGTCTCGCCGAAAGCGTAGTAGAAACATTCGAGCGATCCGTCTACGGATTTGAGTGCATCGACCACAGCATCGCGGCGCTTGGTGCCGCCCTCGCGCAACAGCCCCTTGATTCCGTCGCCTACGTAGTTTGCTTCGAATAGATATTTGGTCATTGTCTTCCCGTCCCGTGATGTCCAGGACTCGGGCCTCCTAAGGTGCTCCCATCACCCGTTGAGGGAAGGTCCCGGAGTTGTTCCCCTGCGAGGGGGCTGTGCACATACTAGGCCGAGGTCGTCGCCCTGACAACGGTCTAGGTCAACGCTCGCTCACAAGGTCTTTCCGATCCCGCCCGGCGTAAGATTTTTTGCGTAGGAGGTGGCGAAATGAACCTAGCACTCAGAACGGCCACAACCGTCTTGCCCGTCGACGACGTAGCCCGAGCCCGCAGCTTTTACGCAGAGAAACTCGGCCTCCCTCATCGCGGCATGACCTGGGATGGAAATGATTTGTTCGGCATCGACGGCGGTCCCATGCTGCAGTTGATGCCCATCAAGGACGGCATGCACTCATCGCACACTGCCCTTTCCTTTGAAGTCAGCGACATCGAGCGGACAGTCGACGAAATGGAGGCGAGCGGCGTCGAATTCCGGGACTACTACCTCCCCGATCTCAAGACCGAACACCACATTTGTACCACCGACGCCGACCGTTGTGCCTGGTTCATGGACACGGAAAACAACATCCTCTGCGTCCATGAAAGCTTGGGTATCCAGGCCGAATACCAGCTCTGACCGGCTGAAAAGCACTCACGAACACCGCGCAGAACGCTCGCTCACTTTTTAGTGAGAGAGCGTTCTGTCAATTGGCGATATATGTGAGCGGGCGTCGGTCGAAAGGGCCATATATGTGAGCGGGCGTCGCAGGGGAGGGCAGGGGAGGGAGGAACGAGCCCTACGCCGAGGCGTGGAGGCCGTCGAACGCCATGGTGATGACGTCGTCGGCGAGGCGCTGCGGGGAGAGGGAGCCTCCCGGTTTGTACCATTCCACGATCGAGTTGATGGTGCCGAACAGGAGCCGGGTCACGGTGCGTGGATCGATGTCCTGGCGCAGCGTGCCTTCTTCGCGGGCGGCTGAAATCAGTGCAGCCACCTTGTGGTCGAAGGCACGACGCCGTTCCAGGGCGTCGCGCTCGATGTCGGTGTTGCCGCGGAGCCGCAGGAGCAGCGTGACGAACGGCAGCCGGTCCACCAGGACGGCGATGGTCTGGCGCAGGACAAACTCGAGCCGGGAATCAGCAGGACCGGACAACGCCTCGGGCTGTTCCAGGATGGCCTCGAGCCCACCCAGTGCGTGCTCCAGGGCGAGCTTCAGGAGATCGCCCTTGGACGGCACATGGTGGTAGATGGCCGACTTTGAGATCCCGAGGTTTTCGGCCAGGATGCCCATGGACGTGGCGTCGTAACCGTGGCGGTTGAAGACGTCGACGGCGATGAGCAGCACTGATTGCTGGTCGTATCCGGGGCGTCCCCGCTTGGTTGCTGTTTCACTAGGCATGCTGGCCATTTTCTCATGAACGGTCGGTTGATTCGTGCACGCGCCCGGCCAGGTTACCTCTTGGGTCGCAGGTCATACACACGGCGCAGTTTGCCGTTGGAACGCTCGAGGGAACCCGGCTCCACCACGTCGACGACGCACGAAGAACCCACGTGGATCTTGATCTGTTCGCGCAAGGCGTGTGCCGCCGTCGTGCCCGCCTCGATGGAAACGTTCTCGCGGCGCTCAATCTTGACCGTCAGCGAATCCATGCGCTTGCCCTCGGGGCGGGTGAGTTCGAGCTGGAAGTGCGGGCTGAGCTCGGGGATGCGCAGGGCGATTTCCTCGATCTGGGAGGGGAAGAGGTTCACGCCGCGCAGGATGATCATGTCGTCGCTGCGTCCGGTGATGCGGCCCATGCGGCGGTGCGCGGGGCGGGCGGTGCCGGGCAGCAGGCGCGTGAGGTCCTTCGTGCGGTACCGGATGATCGGCAGCGCTTCCTTGGTGAGCGAGGTGAACACCAGTTCGCCCGGCTCTCCGTCGGCCAGCACGGCGCTTTCCCCGCGGGAGGGGTCGAACGGATCGATGATCTCAGGGCGGAAGTGGTCTTCCCAGATGTGGCAGCCGTCCTGGGTCTCCACGGCCTCGCCCGCAACACCCGGGCCCATGACCTCGGAGAGCCCGTAGATGTCGCAGGCCTTGATGTTCATGGTGGTCTCGAGCTCGTGCCGCATTTCCTCGGTCCACGGTTCGGCGCCGAGCACCGCGTACTTGAGCGAGGTCGACGCCGGATCGACGCCCATGTGGGCCATCGCGTCGGCGATGGTGAGCAGGTAGGTGGGGGTTGCCAGGATGGCATCCGGCTTGAAGTCCTGGATCAGCTGGATCTGGCGTTCGGTCTGGCCGCCGGACATCGGGATGACAGTGCACCCCAACGCTTCGGCACCCGCGTGGGCGCCCAGGCCGCCGGTGAACAGGCCGTAGCCGTAGGCGTTGTGGACCTTCATGCCGGGGCGGACTCCGGACGCACGGAGCGAGCGGGCCACCAGGGTGGCCCAGTTGGCGAGGTCGTTTTTGGTGTACCCGACGACGGTCGGCCGGCCTGTGGTGCCGGAGCTCGCGTGGATGCGGGCTACTTCGTCCTGCGGCACGGCGAACATGCCGAAGGGGTATTCCTGGCGGAGGTCTTCCTTGGTGGTGTACGGGAACTTGCCGAGATCGGACAGTTCGCGGAGATCGGAGGGGTGGACGCCGGCGTCGTCGAACTTGCGCTTGTACAGCGGCACCCGATCGTAGGCGTAGGCCACGGTGTGCTGGAGGCGGCTGAGCTGCAGGGCCTCGAGCTCGTCGCGGGAGATGGTTTCTTCGCGGTCCAGCACGGGTGTGTCGGGAGCGGCGACGGTGTTCTGTGTCATGGTTTTCCTACTTCTTGGAGATGGTGCGGCTGCGGCCACGGAACTCGGCGATGAGCTCGCCGTAGCTGCCCGGATCATCGGGCGACCCGACGGCGGCAGCTTCGCTTGCGTCGGCCGCGAAGATTTGGATGTCGTACAGGCCGCTGCGCCCGTTGTTGGCGCGACGGTTCGCGACGGCGGTGATCACCTGGCCTTGATAGGCCGGCTTGAGGAAGTTGATGTCGACGCCGGCGGCGACAGTTATGGTGTCAGCTTCCGACGGTGAGGGGTTGGCCGGGTTGCACGCGAGGGCGAACGCTGAATCCGCGAAGGCGAAGATCATTCCGCCGTGGGCCATTCCGAAGCCGTTGAGCATTTCCTGCCGAAGCTTCATGCGGACGGTGGCGTGGCCGTCGTCGACCTTAAGCACCTCCAGGCCCATCCACTCGGAGGCGTAGTCGTTCTTGAGGATCTGGTGCTGCGCTGCGCCAGAAAGGGTGGTCTCAACCATGCGTCATTGCCTCCAGCTTTATTTACCGAATGTTCATTAGGTAATCCCAGTTTGCTTGAACTGTCAAGAGGTGATCGCTCGGCGGGACGGTTCCGGACCCCCAAAACCCCGACGTAGTAGCCTCGAGGAATGCCGCTTATCGAACTTCCCATCCGGACTCCGAGGCTCGTCCTTCGCAGGTTCGAGGCCACGGACCTGGAGCGGTTCCACGCCTACCAGTCATTGCCCGAGACTGCACGATTCCTGCTCCGGCAGGAATTGACCCTCACCCAGTCCATGGAAGCGCTGGGCCGCTACGCCAACTTCACCTTCGAGCAAGAGGGCGACTGGGTGTGCCTCGCCATCGAGCGCGCGGACTCGCCGGGGTTGCTCGGCGAAGTGGTGCTCAAGTGGCTGCCGGGCACGGGGCAAGCGGAAATCGGCTGGATCCTGGCGCCGGAAAGCCGTGGCCAGGGCTACGCCGCCGAGGCGGCCGAGGCCGTGCTCCGCCTGGGTTTTGAGACCCTCATGTTCCACCGGATCGATGCCAAGCTGGATGCACTGAACACCTCGTCGTCGGGATTGTGCGAGCGGCTTGGGATGCGACGCGAAGCCGAGCTGGTGGACAACTGGCACTACAAGGGCCAATGGTCCACCGAAGTCATCTACGCCATGCTCGACTCGGAGTGGCGCGCCCGGAAGTAGCCCTCCCGGCCCGGCGCCGATGGAACTTGTTACCCGCCAGAAACAAGCCACATCCATTCGCTGAAACATTTGTTCCATAGCGTGAACGTCACGGGACGATTGTGTCCCGATTGAACCGGAGGCATCCCGATATGGAGATCACAATGAGCAGCAGCATTCAGGAACAGGCCACCGCCCGCCCCTCGCGCAGAGCGGTAATTGCGGGCATTTCCTCGCTCGGCCTGCTGGCTTTGGCCGGCTGCGGTACCGGCTCGGCAGCCACCTCGTCGGGCACTCCGACTGCTGCCTCGTTCGGAACTCTCGAAGTCCAGCTGTCCTGGTTGAAGAACTCGGAGTTCGCCGGCGAGTACTTTGCCGACTCCAAGGGCTACTACAAGGCAGCTGGCTTCGAGAAGGTCAACCTGATTGCCGGTGGCCCCGGTGGTGCTTCTGCGGAGACCATGGTGCTCTCAGGCAAGGCGCTGGTAGGTACGTCGTCGCCAGTGGGCGTTGCGCCGGTCATCCTCAATGAGGGCGCTCCGCTGAAGATCATCGGCTCTACCTACCAAAAGAACCCTTTCACCATCGTCTCGCTCGCCGCGAAGCCGATCACCAAGCCCGAGGACCTGATCGGCAAGAAGATCGGGGTGCAGGCCGGCGTGAACGAGACACTGTTTGATGCCCTCCTGAAGGTCAACAAGATCGACGCCGGCAAGGTCACCAAGGTGCCGGTCCAATACGATCCCCAGCCCCTGACCAACGGGGATGTCGACGGTTTTTTCGCCTACCTGACCAACGAAGTCCTCACGCTGGAGCTCGGCGGACACAAGACGGCCGTGTTGCCCTTCGCCGACAACGGCCTGCCGTTCATTGCCGAAAGCTTCGTGGCCACAGAGGACGCCATCAAGAACAAGCGCGCGGAGCTAAAGGCCTTCCTGGCGGCTTCCATCAAGGGTTGGAAGGACGCCGTAGCCGATTCAGCGGAATCGGCGCGTCTCGCAGTGGAGGTCTACGGTAAGGAGCTTGGCCTGAGCGCAGCCAAGGAAAAGGGCCAGGCCGAAGCCCAGAACACCAAGCTGATCGTCAGCGATGAAACCAAGGCGAATGGTCTTTTCACGGTTTCAGATGCGCTGATGGCCAAGAACATCGAGATCCTCAAGCTGGCCGGCTACGACACCACGGCGGACAAGATCTTCGACATGAGCCTCCTTGGCGAGGTCTACAAGGAAAACCCGGGCCTCAAGTAAGACCCGGGGCAAGGACTGCAGTCACATGGAAACCAGCGCTCAGACTACTTCGACATCGGGATCCGGGTTCCTCTCCGGCACCGGCATCTCGCTCAGGGACCTAAACAAAACGTTCACCGTGGGCCGGCGAAAAGTCGTGGCCTTGGAAGACGCCAATCTTCGGACATCCCGGGGATCCTTCCTCTCCCTCCTGGGGCCTTCCGGTTGCGGAAAATCCACCATCCTGAGGATTCTGGCCGGGCTGGAGGATCCAAGCAGCGGTGAGGTGGTGGTAGACGGGCACACCCCGGCCGAGCTCCGGGCCGGCCACGAACTCGGCATCGCTTTCCAGGACTCGGCCCTTTTGCCGTGGCGCAGCGTGGAAGCCAACATCCGTCTGCCCTTTGAAGTGGCAGGAAGGCCCGTGGATCAGGAGCTGGTGGACGAGCTGATCGATCTGATCGGGCTGAAAGGCTTCGAAAAGGCGAAACCGGCAGAACTCTCCGGAGGCATGCGGCAACGCGTGTCGATCGCCCGTTCACTTGTCCTCAAGCCCTCGGTGCTGCTCCTTGACGAACCGTTCGGTGCACTCGATGACATGACAAGGCAGCGGCTCAACCTGGAGCTGTTGCGGATCTGGACCGAGAAACCGGCCACGACGCTCATGGTGACCCATGGAATTTCCGAGGCGATCTTCCTTTCGGACGTGGTTGCCGTGATGAGCGCCCGACCCGGCCGGATCAAGGAGATCATCACGGTGGACCTGCCGCGCCCCCGCACGCCCGAGATGATGCGCACGCCGGAGTTCCACGCCTATTGCGACCGCGCTTCCGAATTGCTCTTCGGCGACGTCGGGCTAGCCGCGGAAACGAGGCACTGACATGACCGAGATGACAACGGGCGCGGGTCTCCGAGCCCGCCTTGGCGGCCTCCCGCCGTGGGGCATCGGCCTTGCCGGAGTCTTTGGCGCGATCGCCTTGTGGTGGATCGCCGCAGTAACGGTACTGGCGGGCGTCGGGGCTTCCGCCGGCGGCGGAGGTGGAGCCATTCCGACGCCGTTCGACGTCGTCCGCCAGCTCGTCACCGATGGTGTCAGCTTCTACTGGCCCAATGTGAGCGTCACCGTAACAGAAGCCGCCATCGGATACTTCTGGGGAAATCTCGCCGCGTTATTGCTCGCCGCCACCGTCTTGGTGGTCCCGGCGCTGGAACGGCTGGTCACCCAGCTGGCGGTGATCAGCTACTGCCTGCCGATCGTCGCCATCGGCCCGCTAGCCTTCATCGTTATCGGCTCGCCCGGGCACGGCGAATCATCGGGGACCGCGGTGCTACTGGCCGGTATCTCGGTCTTCTTCACCACCGTGGTGGGAGCAGTAGCGGCGCTCAAGAGCGCAGACAAGTCCAGCCTCGACCTCATCGCCGTCTACGGTGGTGGACGGATCAAACAACTGTTCAAGGTCCAGCTCATGTCTGCACTCCCGGGGATCCTGACCGCCCTCAAGATCGCCGTTCCAGCCGCCGTGCTGGGCGCTGTGCTGGGCGAATATGTAGGTGGCGTGGACCAGGGCATCGGCCCCGCGATGGTCAATGCGCAGCAGAACCTGCAAATTGCCCGCGCCTGGGGAGTTGCGTTGATGGCCGGGTTGCTCGCCGGTCTCGGCTACGCGGCTTTCGGTGTACTGACGAGGTTGCTGGTCCCTTGGGCAGCCTCAAGCATCGCCGGACGGAAGGGCGGCTCTAAATGACTGGATCACTGCTTAGAGGCCTGGGACGGGGACTGATTGGCCTGGTGGTGTCGCTGGGAGTCGTCCTGCTGCTGTGGATGGGGCTCCTGGAGCTTTTCCATATCTCGCCGTTCGTCGGCAAGGGTCCAGTCGATGTGTTCAATTTCCTGTTCACCGTTCCGGCCTCGGAGGCCAACAGGACCTCCATCTTCCTGAACCTCGGACAGACGCTCATCGACGCCTCCATGGGCTTCGCTTCGGGTATCGTGGGCGCCGTGGCGATCGCGGCCCTGTTCGTGGTCTTTCGCGGCGTAGAGCATGCACTCATGCCCATCGCCATGCTGCTGCGTTCCGTTCCACTCGTGGCCCTCGCGCCCATCATCATCCTGATTTTCGGGCGGCAGGAACCCGCGGTGGCGGCAATCGGCGGCATCGTGGTGCTGTTTCCGGCGCTCGTGACCGTGGTGTTCGGGCTGCGATCAGCTTCGCCGGCCATGCTCGAGGTGATTGAGGTATACGGGGGCTCGCGCTGGACCTCCCTGCTGAAAGTGGCTCTTCCGTCCTCGTTGCCCGCATTCTTCACGGCCCTTCGCGTCTCGATTCCGGGAGCCATCACGGGCGCGCTCCTGGCCGAATGGCTCGCGACCGGCAAGGGGATCGGCTACGCCATCATCTCGGCCGTCTCCCGGGCCAAGAACAATGAGGTGTGGGCCGCCGTCGTGGTCATCACTCTGGCGTCCATCATTCTCTACTCGCTCGTTTCGCTCCTGGAAGACATGGTCCTGCGCCGCGCTGGGCACGCCCGTCCAAGCTAGGCGCGTCCCCACAATCGTCGGTGTCTCCCCGCCGGCCCAGTTCCCAAAAAGGGCACTGGGCCGGTGGGGAGCAATCGATGTTACTTGAACTTCAGAGGGTGCGAAGAGTCTCCACGAGCTGGGCGGCGTAGGCCTCGGCGCGTCGCACCGACGGCTCCGAGTACGCCCCTGCGACGTCCAGGAGATTGAGGCAGCCGAGGAATCGGCCGTTGTCGACGATCACCGCGTTGATGGCTGCGCCGAGATTGAGCGCGCCAAGGACATCCTGGTGTTCGAACGCATCCGAATCGATGGCTCCCTGGTCCGAAGCGAGGAATGATTCCTGGTGCACGACGCAGTGTTCGAGCCAGTCCTCGCCCAGTTCGCTTGAGATCCCACCCACCCGGTAGAGCTCCGGCATGGTGGAATACACCCGGACCAGGTCCCCGGTTCCAGGACGCCAGAGGGAGATGGTTGTCAACAATGCCCCCACGTCCGCTGTGACGGAGGCGGCGATGCCGGCGAGCTTGGCAGACGCGGCTGTAGTGAGGGGAATCTCGACGTATTCCTCCTCGAAGTGGGGGACGGTCATGGCGCGGGCTCCAGTTCTTTCTCGGGTGCGATGGATGCGGTTGCCCGGGAGAGCAAGACGACGCCGGCCAACGCGGCCGCGCCTCCGAGGAGGGACGCGATACTCGGGACTTCGCCCAGCAAAATCCACCCGAGCAGCAGGGACAGCACTGGCACGACGTATAGGAGCGAACCGCCCTCGGCGACGCTTGTCCGCGACAGCGAGACGTTCCAGAACCCGTAGGCCACCACCGTGCAGACCACCACGAGCACGGCCAACGCCAGCCACACGGTCCACGTGAACTCCGCCGGTGCCACTGCGAATCGGGCGGTCGGCAGCGTGGCGACTCCGCCGATGAGGGATCCCCAGAAGACCACTTCGAGCGGGGGGACGCGTGCCAGCAAGGGTTGTTGGACAATCAGGAATGCCGATAGGAGAAGGGCAGCTGCCACGATGTACAGCGCGTCGCCGTTGAAGCCGACGGCCACGGAATCGCCAAGCGTAATGACTACGACCCCTGCCACCGCAAGCAGCATCCCCCAGTAGCCCAGGCTGGACGTTCTCTCCCGCAGCATGAGATGGCCGAGGACGAACGCGAAAACGGGCGAGATGTTAAGCAGGAGACTTGTTGTTCCGGCCGGAACGGTCGTCTGCCCCAGGTTCAAGAGTAGGCCGAAGCCTGCATACCCCAGTACTCCCGCAACCAGCATCCTCGGAATGTCACGACCCCGCAGCGTAAGTCTCTGCCGCCGGACCAGCAAGACCAAGCCGAGCACGACGGCGGCACCCAAGTAGCGCAGGGGCGTCAGGTCCTGCGGGTCCACCACTTTCAGTGCCTCGCGGGTAGCCACGTATGTGGGCGCGGAAGACAGCACCATCAGCACATCTGGTCTTCGGTACCATCCGGTCACAATTGGGGCCTTCCCGGTGAAATGGCCCTTTGTTTCAGGGCGGTTAAATTATTCGGAGAACTATTGCTCTCTCAGACGATTTATTCGTACAGTACAGGAATTAGATCGTTCGCGGAAGAAATAAAGATAAGGATTCGGCACCATGGATTCACGGATCGAAGCACCAACAGGGTGGCTGTCCCGGCGCACCCTTCTCGCCGGTTCAGCCCTGTTGCTGGCCCCCGCGGTCCTCGCAGCCTGCGGGGTCAGCCCGTCGTCGTCGACCACGGGTGCCGCGACCGGGGCTGCCCGCCAGGGCGGGACGTTGCGCATCGCCCGGCCGCCGGCGTCGAAGGCCGAAACGTTGGACCCTGCCAGTTCTTTGTCCGCCTATGAATATCTGGGTGCCCTTTACAACCGCCTGGTCAAGCTTTCGGCCAAGGGTGAGATCCTTCCGGACCTGGCCGAGTCTTGGACACTGTCCGCAGATGCGATGAGCTGGACTTTTGTACTGCGCAAGGGTGTGACTTGGCACGACGGGAAGCCGTTCACTGCCCAGGACGTCATTTTCTCGATCCAGCACATCCTGGATCCGGCCACCAAGTCTCCGCAGGCCGGGGTGCTTTCCCCCTTTGTCGATGGCAACTCCATCAAGGCCCCGGATGCTACAACCGTGGTGTTTGCCCTGAAGTCTCCGAACGCCGAATTCGCCAGCTTGCTGACCGGGTACAACTGCTACATCATCCCGGCCGGTTCCGCGGCTACCATCGGTGCGAGCGGCATCGGCACTGGTCCGTTCAAGCTCAAGAGTTTCACGGCAGCAGGGCCCGGTTCCATAGTGCGCAATCCCAACTACTTCGGGGACAAACCCGCATTGGACGGGATTGAGTTCTCCTCCATCGCCGACACCCAGGCTCGGGTGAACGCCTTGCTGGCGGGGCAGGTGGACCTCGTGGCCCAGACCAACCTCGACTTCGCCACTGCCAAGACGGTTTCGGCCTCTTCGGTAGCAACGGTCTCCAGCGTGAAGAACGCCCAGTGGTATCCGGTACCCATGCTCAACACCAGCCCGGAATTCAAAGACCCGGATATCCGCCGCGCTTTCGCCCATGCCTACAACCCTGACGACGTGTTCAAACTGGCGGTGCAGGGCAACGGAACCGTCGCGCACAACAACCCCGTGCCGCCCTCCGAGGCCTACTACCTCGACTATGGCCTGGGCTACGACCCGGATAAGTCGAAGGCCCTGCTGAAGGCAAAGGGCTTTGACCACTTCGATGTGCCCATCTACACCTCCAGCTATGATCCGGTGCTGTCGCCGCTCGCGTTGGCCCTGCAGAGTTCAATGAAGGCCGCCAACATCAACCTGGCGGTGACCAACTCTCCTGCAGATTCCTACTTCACCGACGTCTGGATGAAGAAGCCTTTGATGACCACCTACTGGTACACGGGCCGCCCTATCGACCAGTTGCTGAACCAGATCTTCCGTACCGGGTCCTCCTACAACGAGACGGCATACTCGAATGCCACGTTCGACCAGACACTGGACGCCGCCCGCGCCACCGTGGACGCGGCCAAGCGGAAGACGCTCTACCAGGACGCGCAGAAGATCCTGATCGACGACGGCGGCTCCCTGACTCCGTTCTTCTCCGACCGGATTACTGGCCTGAGCAAGAAGGTAGTCAACTACAGCGAGCACGGCTTCGAATTCGACTACATCAACATAGGGCTCCGTGCATAATGGTCACGTTTTTCGCCAAGCGGTTGGGCTGGTCCGTCTTCACGGTGCTGCTGGCCACGGTACTGGTTTTCAGCGCCATCCAGTCGCTGCCTGGAGACGCGGCCACCCAGCTGCTGGGCCAGAACGCCACGCCGTCGGCCGTGGCCACCCTGCGGCAACAACTCGGGCTGGATGAGTCGCCCGTCTCGCGTTTCTTCACTTGGCTAGGCAAGGCCTTGCACGGCGACTTCGGCAACTCCCTCGTCGGCGGCGGTAGCGTCGCGGGGGAAGTGGGCTCCGCCTTGGTGAACACCTCCCTTCTGGCCGGCATTACCATCGTGATCGGCATCCTGCTATCCCTTGTGCTCGGCCTCGTTGCCGGCCTGACCCGCGACCGGTGGCCGGACATCTCGATTTCCACGCTGGCGCTCGTGGGAATGAGCGTTCCGGAGTTTGTGGTCGCCACCGTGCTGGTGCTCCTTTTCTCCATCTACATCCCGATTTTCCCGGCAGTGGTGATCGCGGGGCAGAATGCCTCCCTCGCGGATCTTCTACCCTCTGTCTGGCTACCTGCCGGGGCGCTGATCTGCGTTCTTGCGGCCTACATCATCCGGATGATGCGCACCTCGGTGATCGATGTGATGGACAGCGAGTTTGTCCGCACGGCCATCCTGAAGGGCAACTCGACTTCCCGGGTGGTCTTCAAGCACCTGCTGCCCAGCGCCATGTTGCCCACCTTGAACGTGATCGCAATGAACATAGCTTGGCTGATCGGCGGTGTGGTGGTTGTGGAAAGCATTTTCAACTATCCGGGAATCGGCACCCTGATGATCAGATCTGTCCAGACGCGTGACCTTCCCACCATCTTGCTGATCACGGTGATGAGCGCGTTGACATATGTGGTGTGCAACCTGCTGGCGGACTTTGCAGCTTTCCTGCTGAATCCACGGCTGCGATACCCGAGGAGCAGCAAATGACACGGTGCAGCAAATGACACGGAGCAGCAAATGAGCGCAATGACGACGACGGCCCGGGCACCCAAGGTCCCGGCCCCCAAGGGCTCGAGCAGCCTTGGACGGGCGGTCCGGTCCATTCTGAAGTCCCGGGCGGCCACTTTCGGGTTTGCCCTGGTGATAGTGAATATCGTGGTGGCCGTCCTCGCCCCGGTGCTGACTTCCTATGATCCGATCGCCACGGATGCCATGAGCGCACTGCAAGAGAGCTCGGCGGCTCACTTGCTAGGCACCGATGCTCTCGGCCGGGATACCTTGACGCGAACCCTATTTGGCGGCCAGTACGCATTGGCTATCAGTTTCACAGCCACTGGGCTCACGGTTTTGCTGGGATCCGTCATCGCGGGCATCGCAGCGTACCGTGGCGGCATTGTGGACGACATCATCACCAGGGTGTTGGATTCGGTTCTGGCGGTACCGGCAATCCTGTCCATGTTGGTGGTTGTGACCATCTTCGGTACCGGTCCTTGGGTGATCATTTTGGCCGTTGTGGTGGTTTACACGGGCGGGGTGACCCGTATTGTCCGGGCCGCAGCAATGGACGTGATGCCCAAGGACTTCATCACCGCAGCGAAGGCTAGGGGCGAGGGGATGTTCTCCATCCTCTTCCGGGAAGTCTTCCCCAATGTCCTGGACATCATCCTGGTGGAATTCGCCATGCGGGCCTCCTGGGTGGTGCTGCTTATCAGCTCGCTGTCCTTCCTGGGCTTCGGAGCAAGCCCACCGACGCCGGACTGGGGCCTCATGGTGGCCGAGAACCGGAACCTGATGGCTGTTGTGCCAATGGCCACGTTGTCGCCCATCGCGGCGCTGGCGACCTTGATTGTCGGACTCAACCTTGCGGCCGATGGGCTTGCGAAGAGCTTCGGCATTGACCGAATGAAGGAGGTGCTGGGCTAGTGACAATAGATGCAGCCGACACCACATATGAAGCAACCGTGCTGAACAGAACGGACATTGTCCGGATCCAGAACCTCAGCGTTTCCTACCTCTCGGGAAACCGCCAGGTGGACGTCCTCAAAGACGTGACCCTGCAGTTGCGGCGCGGCCACGTCCTAGGCCTGGTGGGGGAGTCGGGTTCCGGGAAATCCACGCTGGCCAGTGCCCTGCTGGGCTCCCTGCGGAGCACGTCCTTCGTGTCCAACGGGTCCGTGCACGTGGCGGGCCAGGACGTCTTCGCACTCGCCCCGCGGGAGCTGCGCCGCCTTCGCATGGCTGAGGTTGCGATGGTCCCGCAGAATGCCGGAAACGCGCTGACTCCCACCATGAAGATCGGAGAGCAGATCGCCGAAGTCCTCCACCACCTCAAGGGAAACAAGGCCGCCCAGCGCGCCCGGGCCGAGGAATTGCTCCGATTGGTCAGGCTTCCCAACCCGGGACCAGCACTGGACAGGTACCCGCACCAGTTTTCCGGCGGGCAACAACAGCGCATCGGGATTGCCATGGCGCTCGCCGCCAATCCGTCCCTTCTGGTCCTTGACGAACCGACTACCGGGCTGGACGTGGTCACGCAGGCCGCCATCCTTGACCTTCTCACGGAGCTGCAGCAGACGCTGGGCATGTCCATGGTGATGGTCAGCCATGACTTGGGCGTCATTGACAAGATGTGCACGGACATCGCCCTGCTCCGCAAAGGTGCGGTTGTGGAATCCGGCTTGACTCGAAGCGTCCTTGCACAGCCGCACCATGCATACACGCGCGGCCTCATCGACAGCGTGCCGCGCATCGACACCCCCGGCATCCCTCCTGGAATGGACCAGGCAATCATCGACGCCGGGACCGTGCGGGAAGGCGCCGTGGAGTTGTATATCCGGACTCCGCCCCGGGAGCCCAAGCCCGTGCTGAGCGTCCGGGAACTGACAATCGACTACCGCAAGAAGCCAGTTCCCGGCACGGGTCCCACGGTGCAGGATGTCAGCTTTGAGGTTAACGCCGGCGAGATTGTGGCGCTCGTGGGCGAATCCGGTTCCGGAAAGTCCACCATCGCCAACGCTATTGCGGGCTTGCAGAAGAGCGAAGGGGGACAGATGTCCCTCAGCGGGTCCGGTGACGAGTCTGCAAACCACCTGAGGGGTAGCGGCAATCTGGCCCGGACCGTGTCCAGCCGCCCCAAGAGTCTCCGCCAAGCCGTGCAGTTGATCTTCCAAAACGCCGATACTTCGCTGAATCCGAGGCACTCGGTCCGGACGGCAATCGCGCGGCCCTTGAAGCTCTTCGGCGTCAAAGGAGCCACCGTGGAGAGAGCACTGGAAGAGGTGGAACTCCCGGCCAGCTTCGTGCAGCGATTGCCCGGCCAGCTCTCGGGTGGTCAACGCCAGCGAGTTGGCATCGCCCGGGCCATCGCCGCCGGCCCGTCCCTTGTGCTAGCGGACGAAGTTGTATCAGCGCTTGACGTCTCGGTGCAATCTTCCATCCTGCGCCTGATGGACACCCTGAGCCGGGACAAGGACATCGGCTTCCTTTTCATCACCCATGACCTCGCCGTCGTCCGGTCAGTAGCGGACCGTGTGGTGGTCCTGTACCTCGGACGCATCGTCGAGGACGGCACTGTGGAGGAGATCTTCTCTGACACGTCCCATCCATACACCCGGCTCCTGCTGGACTCGGTGATCGAACTCGGCGATGACCATAAGGCCAAAGCGCAAGCAGTGAGGGACGAAATCCCTGACGCCCCGCCTGAACTGGGGTGCCCCTTTGCCAGCCGGTGTCCGATTGCCCGCGACGTGTGCCGCACGGTGGTCCCGCCCACCATCCAAGTTTCGGAAACGCACCACATCAAGTGCCACGCGGACGTGGCGGAACTCCATCCGAGCATCCCTGCCCTCTAACGCTGCGCTCGAAACCCGCTCCCCAGAAAGGAAATACCCGTGAAGATCCGCACGGACTTCCCCCATTCCGTCACCGTCATGGAGCACGTGCTCATTCCGATGAGCGACGGCGTCAAGCTTGCAGCCACAATCTGGCTTCCCGAAGACTCGGCTTCACGGCCGGTGCCCGCACTGTTGGAGTATCTGCCCTACCGGCGCGGGGACTGGACTGCGCCGCGTGACGCGCAGCGCCACCCCTGGTATGCGGGCCATGGCTACGCCTCGGTCCGTGTGGACATCCGCGGCTGCGGAGATTCCGAAGGCGTCATGCTTGACGAGTACCACCCGCAGGAACAAGCAGACGGAGTTGAGGTCATCGAGTGGCTGGCCGCCCAGCCCTGGTGTACCGGCAAAGTGGGAATGTTCGGAATTTCCTGGGGCGGGTTCAATGCCTTGCAGATCGCCGCGGAGCAGCCGGAGGCGCTTAAGGCTATCGTCACTGTCTGCTCCACGGATGATCGCTATGCCGATGACGTGCACTACTTTGGTGGCGCGATGCTCGGCATCGACATGACTTCCTGGGCTGGAACCATGCTTGCGTTCCAATGCCGTCCGCCCGCGCCCTGGCGGGTTGGCGACGCCTGGGAAACCATGTGGAAGGAACGCTTGGAAGCCCTCCAGCCTTTCTCCGAAATCTGGATGGACCACCAGGAACGCGACGACTACTGGCGCCACGGTTCGGTCTGCGAGGATTACTCTAAGATCACCGCGGCCGTCTTGGCCGTCGGGGGCTGGGCTGATCCCTACCGCAACACTGTTTTTCGATTGTTGGAGCATCTTGACGCCCCCGTGCAAGGGCTGATCGGCCCATGGTCACATCAGTATCCGGACATCAGCCGGACGCCCGGTCCCACCATTGGCTTCTTGCAGGAGACCCTGCGTTGGTGGGACTACTGGCTCAAAGGCATCGAAACGGATGTCATGGCTGAACCCTCGCTGCGCGCCTATCACCAGGACTCCGTACGGCCGGCCACCCACTATCCCGAGCGAGCGGGCACATGGGTGGGACTGGACGGATGGCCGTCCGCCGACGTCGGGCAGCGGCGCTTCAACCTAGCCTCAGATTTGCGCAGCTTGGCAACCGACGCCGCCGGGATGGCCGTCGTCGACACTCCGCAACACAACGGCGTGGACGCCGCCCGGTGGTTCCCCTTCGGGAATCTGTCCGATCTGCCGCCGGACCAGCGCGCCGAGGATGGGCGCTCGGTGGCATTCGAGACGCCGGTCCTCGAGGATGACATCAACCTGTTCGGCTATGCCCGGCTGAGGCTGCGGGTCAACAGCAGCACGCCCCGGGCCAACGTGATTGCCCGGCTCTGCGACGTTGGGCCGGACGGGTCGTCCACCCTGATCACCCGCGGGGCCATCAACCTGGCAAGACGCAATGGGATGGACAAGGCAGAAGAGCTAATTCCGGGTCAATTCGTGGAGGCCGAGATCGAGTTCACTTCCATGTCGTGGCAGGTTCCGGCCGGGCACAGGCTCCGGCTCGCCCTGGCCACGACGTACTGGCCCTGGATCTGGCCGCATGGCGAAGAAGGGTTCGTGACCGTTGACGCCGGGCAGAGTGTACTGACACTCGATGACCTCGATCCTGCCGCCATCGGTAAGCGCGATGTCGCCTTCGAGGAGGCGGAGCAAGCCCCGGGCTTGGACATCCGGCCTGGAGCTGTGCTGGCCGCCCGCCCCGAACGTGAGGTCAGGTACGAGCCGCAATCGGAGTCCTGGACCTTGACTGTGGACCCGAACTACGGCGGCAACCGGATCTACCCAGACGGCCTGAGCTTTGGTGAAGAAGCCCTAGAACGGTATTCGATATCGGGAAACGATCCCCTGACGGCGCGGGCTGAGTCCATGTGGAACGTCTCACTGCAGCGCGAGGACTGGGGAGTTAGGATCGAGACCCACGCTACGGTCACTGCCAGCAAGGACCATTATGTACTGCACAACGAAGTCAAGACGTTCAAGGACGAGCAACTATTCTTTGAAAAGACTTTTGAGAAGCGCATCAGTCGGACATCGGCCTGACCAGGGGAAACGAGGACGAGCCACATGACAACTACAGCTAGGGACCACGAAGAGCGGCCCCGCGCCAAGACTGTCGGCGAACGGCAGCGGCATCCCACTGAAGTGCGGCGTCAGCTGGTGGTCGACGCCGCACGGGACCTGATCGCGGACAAGGGGTTGTTCAATGTCCTAATCCGCGACATTTCAAAAGCCTGCGGAGTCTCACCCGGGACCATCACCTACCATTTCAAGAGTCTCGACGAAGTCCTGATGGAAGTAGTCAAGGCAGAAACCGCGGACTTCTACGTTCCGCTCCAGGAGAGTGCCAGAGGGTCCGGCGACCCCACAAGGCAACTGCTGTATTTCCTGGAGGGAATGTTCGGCTCCGACGCGAACTCCCGCCGGCACTGGCTGATCTGGTTCGACTTCTGGTCCGCTGCGGCCAGGGACGAAGCTTACGGACGCTGGATGAGCGAACACTACGACGGCTGGCGCAGCGCCCTGCGCGAGATTACCGAGCGTGGCGTCAGCGAGGGGTCCTTCGTCTGCGACGATCCCCAAAGCTTCGCCATCGAAACGGCCGCTATGGTGGATGGGCTGGCCGTCCAATGCTATGCGCGGGGTTCATCCCTGCCCGTGGAAACTTCGCGGAGCCTACTTATAGCGTTCGTGAGGCGCGAGCTCCAGATCAGCTGAATGTCGCCCGGAAATAGGCCCGCGGCGACGCCCGCCGCGACCTCCGCAGGGCCGCCCACGCAGGAGTAAAGCGGGACTTACGCTGACATGCGCGAGAATAGCGGGTACCGCTGGTGTTAAGGTGGGCTGAGCAAAAGAGAGATGGGGATCTTGACGTGGGCGCATCGGGCGTGGCGGTAGTAATCGAGGATGACGATGACATCCGTGAGGTGGTCCATGCCGTCCTCGAGGCGTCGGGCCTGGAGGTTTACGCGGCCGGGAACGGCGTCGATGGCGTGGATGCGGTCCGCCTTCACAACCCGGACGTGATCACATTGGACCTTGGCCTGCCCGATATTGATGGGATCGAGGTCACCCGCCGCGTCCGCGAGTTCAGTGACGCCTACATCATCATGCTCACCGCCCGCGCGCGTGAAGTGGACACATTACAAGGGCTGGCCGTCGGCGCCGACGACTTCGTCACCAAGCCCTTCCGCCCCCGCGAGCTCCTGGCCCGGGTTGAGACGCTCCTTCGCCGGCCACGCGGCAGCAAGCTTTTGAGCGGTTCGGGAGGGAGCACGACGGCGGAGCTGCCGCCGGCCCCGGCGCTGAACGCACCAACCGCACCCACGCCCGTGCTTCCGGCGGGCGAACCGTCGGGGCTGGAACACAACGGCCTTTTCCTGGACGTGGCCACGCGGACAACCCGGGTGGGTACCGAAGAGGTGCAATTGACCCGCACCGAGTTCGACCTTCTTCAGGCCCTCATGGAGGCCGGACGCGTTGTCCGAAGCACCACTGGGCTTGCCCGCTGGCTCCATGCCAAGGAGTACGAAACCGGAGGCTACGTCAGCGAATCCGAAGAGCGCGCCATCCAGGTACACATAGCCAATCTTCGTAGGAAGCTCGGCGATTCGGCGCAGTCGCCGCGTTGGGTGGAAACTGTGCGTGGCGTGGGTTACCGCCTAGCCGCAAAGACTTCGGAAAACTGAAGGCAATCTTAAGGGAACCTTTAATAAGGTTCTTTACGCTGGGAATGTCAACTTCGGATTTTCACGGCTCAAAGGAGCACTGCATGAAAAAATTCGCCGCAACACTGCTCATGACGGGCCTGCTCGCTATTGGCGGATTTGTTACTCCTGCCAATGCCGCACCGAAGACCACGCACGACACCACCAGCACCACAGTAACGACGGTCAAAACCGTCCCTGTTGTGACTGACCCGGTCAACTACGCGCAGATCGGTTGGTGGCCCAACTGACTCGCACTAGATGCCGTTTAGACGCCTCATAACGGCATTTACTGCCGGGGCCCACACCGCCAGGGTTCCCTGGCCGAGCTTGCGAGGCTAGGGTGGCGGTGGGGACTACTTGGGTAGACGACAGCAATTCCAAACACCGCCCCGGGCTACCGCCAAGGGGCGGTGTTCTTTTTGGGCCGCGATGCCCCCTTGGCTCTCGGTACCGTTTTCCCCATGTTTGCCGCTGCTGAGCCCCGGAATTGGGCGACTCGCCGTGTCGCAAGCGCTTTCCCGATTTAAAGAAGGTCACGACGGCGCCAGCGCAGTTGAGTGCCGCGGCGCCCCTTGGCTCCCGGTACCGTTTTCCCCATGTTTGCCGCTGCTGAGCCCCGGGATGATGCGACTCGCCGTGTCGCAAGCGCTTTCCGAATTCAAAGAAGGGGAAGACGGTACAAGCCCCCGGCGACGGCCGGCGTGCAACGCAAGGGCCGCCGTCGGGATCCGGAGCAGTTGGGGTGTGCGACGCCGGGACCTGCTCTTCCTGACCTTGTTTGCCGCCGCTGAGCCACGAAATGGCGCGACTCGCCGTGTCGTAAGCGCTTTCCGAATTCAAAGAAGGGGAAGACGGTACAAGCCGCCGTCGACGGCCGGCCCCTTTAGCTCTCCGTATCCAGCGGGAGCCGGACTGAAACCGTGGTTCCCACGCCGAGGGCGGACTCGACATCGAGCCGGCCGGAATGGCGTTCCACAATGTCGTGGGCTATCGCCAGGCCAAGCCCGCTCCCGGGGATGGCCGCAGTGGAGGCATTTGAGGCGCGGAAGAATCGGGTGAATACCTGGTCGATTTCCGTTTCGGGGATCCCGACGCCGGTGTCCTCCACGCGGACCACCACGCTGGGAACCGTGCCTGGGTCCGAAGCGATCCCGCTGCTGACGGCAACATGGCCGCCGTCGGGCGTGAACTTGATCGCGTTACTGATGATGTTGGCGAAGACCTGTTCCAGCTTGGCCTCGTCGGCCTGGACAGTCATGGTTCCTGGCGCATGCATCACGGTAAGGGACAGTGAGCGGGAGTCGGCGAGCGGCTGCAACGTCGAGACGACAAGCCTGAGCAGGGTGCCCACATTCACACGGCTCAATTGGAGGTCGCCGGAAGTGTCCCGGTGCGAGACGGTGAGCATGTCTTCGATCAGCCGTCGGAGCCGCTCGGCATTTCGTGAAATGACGTCGACCATCCGCCCGACACCCGCGGGAAGGGGTCCACCGGCGCCAGAGCGGATCATGTCCAGATAGGCAGTGATGGACGTCAGGGGAGTTCGAAGTTCGTGGTTCACGGTAGTGAGGAAGTCGGTCTTGGCCTGGTCGAGTTCCTGGAGCTTGTACATGACCTGCTGTTGCGCGCCGATCAGGTGGCTCTGCATCAGGCCATACGCCAAGTTCCCCGAGACGTGCTGAATCAGGCCTATTTCGGCCCGGGTCCATTCCTGCGCCGTGTCCGGGCGGGCGATCCAGATGACCCCGAGAACGAGATCTCCCTCGCCCACCGGCACCACAACAGAGGCCGACGGCGCACCCGCACCACCCAGCGCACCCGCACCACCGGGGCGCCCCGCGGGAGCCCGTTTCGGCAGCGGTTGCACCTCCGCTTCTGCCCACAATCGCTCCGCCAGTTCGAACGTGGCGATGTCGTCGGTGAGTTCGCTTGGCAGGACTCCCGGTACCAGTCCAGGAGCGTTCCATTCGGCGCTCACCTGGGCCACGCGTGTGTCCGGGAACGTGGTGAACCAGACGTGTTCCGCGCCCAGGGCCTCGCCGATTCCGTCCACCAGATGCCGGGCAATCCGGCCTGGATCGATGGTTGATCGGATCGCCGCAGACACCTTCCGCAGGCTCTCCCGCAGCGACTCGGCTTCCGAACGGCGGCGCGTCCGTTCGGCGGCACGGGCTACCAGTACCAGTGCCCTGTATGCCCGAAATGCGGGCGGCTGGGCCCTGTAGGCAAAATCCGCGATGGCCCAGGCTTCCAGGGCAGCAACATCCAGTTCTTCCTCGGGATTCAGCATGAGCAGAACAGGGCCGACATTCCGGGGAAGGAACTCGCGGAGGTCGTTGTCGACCACCAGCACGTCGCTCGGTTCGCTTTCCAGCGCGGCCGCGAGCGAACCGGCGTCGTGCGCTGAACGAACCAGGAAACCTGCCGCGGCGAGCGCCGCAACCGTCTCTGCGTGACGCACCGGGTCGGGGTCGGCCACCAAGGCACGGTTTGGCGACGACGCGTTGGTCACAGAACTCTCCACGACGCTCCTACTGTTTCGGTTCGGCCCCCATGGGAGAGCTTACTATCGAGAACGCTACTTGAGCCCCGCCCCGGGCAGTAGTTCGACGGCGCCGAGCGAGTCCGCGACGAAGGCATAGTCCCAAGCGCGCTCGCGCCACTGCACGTATCGTCCTGAGGCCCCGCCGTGTCCACCGTCCATCTCGATCTTCATCACGATGGGCGCCGTGCCGGTGGTCTCGGAACGCAGCACCTGGACCCACTTCGCTGGCTCCACGTAGAACACGCGGGTGTCGTTGAAAGAGGTCACTGCGGCGATGCGCGGGTACGAAACGGCGCGGATGTTCTCGTACGGAGTGTAGGACTTCATGTACTCGTACACCTCGGGATCGGTGATGGGGTTGCCCCATTCTTCCCACTCGAGCGCGGAGAGCGGCAGTTCCGGGTCGAGGATGGTGTTGAGCGCGTCCACGAATGGCACGGCTGCCACGATCGCCGCGTACTTTTCCGGTGCAAGGTTGGCCACAGCACCCATGAGCAGGCCGCCCGCGGAGCCACCCATGGCGGCGATCCGCTCCGGCGCCACCCAGCCGGACTGTGAAAGCCAGTCCGTTGCGGCGATGAAGTCCGTGAAGGTGTTTTTCTTGTTGAGCTTCTTGCCGTCGTCGTACCAGCGCCGGCCGAGCTCGCCGCCGCCGCGGATGTGGGCGATCACCATGACGATTCCGCGGTCGAGGAGGGACAGCCGGGCCACTCCGAAGCCGGGATCCATGCTGACCTCGTACGAGCCATAGCCGTAGACCAGGCCCGCAGCGCTTGAGTCCTGCGAAACGGAGGCGTGCCGGAGCACGGACAGCGGCACGCGCGTGCCGTCCGCCGCCGTCGCCCATTCCCGGGCGGCCACGTAGTCGGATGCCGTGTAGCCGCCCAGCACAGGGCTTTCCTTCCGCAGCAACAGTTCGCCGTTCGGCAGCGCGGCGGTGGGCAGCACGAAGTCATAGACCCGCGACGGCGTGAAGAAAGACGTGTATCCGATGCGGATCACCGGGGCTTCGTAGTCCGAACCTGCCACCCCTGCCGTGTACAGCTCCTCGTCGAAGGCAGGCTCAACGGCGGCGCCCTGCGTCGAGGTTCCCAGACCGGCGAGGGGCAGCACCTGCACGCGTTCGATCGTGTCCTGCCGTACCGCCACCACCAGATGCGTCGAGGTGACGCCGGCCCCGTTGACGCGAACGGCGTCGGAATGCTCGACGACGGTGCGCCAGTGCTGCTCAGCCAGCGGCTTGGCGAACTCGGCCGGGTCCGCGATAGACACCATCGAGTTGATGGCATCCTTGTTATGGGTCAGGAGGATGGTCTCAACACCATCAAGCAGGAACGGCTCGGCCTCGTAGAGGATGCGTTCGTCGCGGGAAATCACGG
Source organism: Arthrobacter sp. GAS37 (assembly GCF_044908325.1). NCBI lineage: Bacteria > Bacillati > Actinomycetota > Actinomycetes > Micrococcales > Micrococcaceae > Arthrobacter > Arthrobacter sp. GAS37. The sequence continues at coordinate 158,486 of NZ_JBIYDB010000004.1, read as the reverse complement.
TGGACAGGCCGGCGTCGTAGCCGTCAAAGCGCAGCAAGCGCGTCTCGCTGAACTCCGAACAGCCGATGCTCAGCACGAGGTACCTCCGGTCGGAGGAGAGCTCGAACCCGAGCCACATGGCCACGTCGTCCTCTTGGTAGACGACCTCGTCCTCGCTCACTGGGGTTCCCAGGACGTGCGACTTCACCTGGTACGGGCGCCACGAATCGTCCACCACGGTGTAGAAGATCCGGGTGCCGTCGGGGGAGAAGGCCACGCCGTAGAAGATGTTCTCGATGACGTCGGGCAGCAATTCACCCGTCCGGAGGTCCTTGATGCGGAGCGTGAACCGTTCCTCGCCGGAATTGTCCACCGCGTAGGCATAGAGGTTGCCGTCCAACGTCACGGCACTGCCGCCAACGGAGAAGAACGGCTTGCCTTCCGCCTCGGCATTGCCGTCCAGCAGGACTTCTTCGCCTTGGAGTTCGACGCCGGGTTCCACTGCCGGGGGCGTCCAGTCCGCCACGGGATCGCCGGAGTTTGCGGCCCGGAAACGGCAATGAATGCCGTACTCCTTGCCCTCAACGGAGCGGGTGTAGTACCACCAGTCGTCCTTGCGGCTGGGGACCGAGAGGTCGGTCTCCTGGGTGCGTCCCTTGATTTCCTGGAAGATGGCCTCGCGCAGCGGTTCCTGGTGTGCGGTGACGGCTTCCTGGTAGGCGTTTTCAGCCTTCAAGTGCTCGACGACCTCGGAGGATTCCTTGTCCCGCAGCCATTCGTAGTTGTCCACAAAGACATCGCCGTGGTGCTCTCGGGTGGCGGGCACCTTTTTGGCGACGGGGGGAACTGGGGGCGTGGCAGGCTGGCTCATGGGCTAACTCTATAGACGGCCACTGCCAAGCGACCACCGATTTCGCTCAGGGCGGCCGCTCCGTCAGCAGCCGATGGTCTTTGTGTAGGGTGAACCCGTCCAGATATTGCTGGTTGAGGGCACATGGTATTGGCCGCGGATCTCGAAGGTGAAGTTTCCGTTTTGCCCGTTGTAGGTGTTATTCAGCGTGTATTTCCAGTTGTTTGCAGCGTTGAGATCGCCCGTGTATACAACCCGTGAAGTGTTGTCCTTGACGATCAGCTGATGGTAGTTGGCGCCCGGCACGGGCGTCTTGAGGGTAATGACGAGCGTGTTGTTGTTGCAGGTGGAGGTGACCTGCGAAGCGGTCGGCGTCGTCAGCGTCAGCGTTGATAGGCTGGTTGAACCGCTCGCGGAGTGGGTGAACGCAGCCTGCGCGATACCGGGAGCGAAGACCAGTACCGCAGCCGCTGCCAGGACCGCGGCGATGCGCCCAAGCGCAGGCGTCTTCGCGACGTCGGCGGTGCTCCGGCTTCTACGCAAGGTCAGCGGCTTTCTGTCAGGCCCGGTGGTCCATTCCATTCTTACCGCTTTCGTGCGGTAAGGGCAGGGCGACCGGTTCGGTTCTTTGAAGGGGATTTCATGCAGCGCGCCGGGTGGTGTGACCGCCCAAGGCTTTTTCCAACTGCGGTTGGTGCTGGCGGACGAGTTCCCCGGCTTCAATCGCCGCGGTGTGATCGGTCGTGACCAACGCGTGTTCGAGGCGGACGCAGTGCTGTTCCATCCGGAGCGCCCCCACCATCGAGGAGCTGGTTTTCAGGCTGAGCACAGCATCCATCGCGAGGTCACTGTTGCCGGTGCTCAGTGCGTGGCTGATCTTGTCCACCCGATGGGGCAGCAGCCTGGCGTAGGCGGCGGCGAACTTCTCGGCGGCTTCCTTGCTTTTCATCTCCCTGGCCAGGCGCTTGAGGGGGCGGCGGTCAAAGGCCGGCAGGGCCCGCCCAGCGCCTGCATCCCCAGCGGTGCCGGCGTCCACGGCGTCGTCGTCTTCGGGCTTTTTCCGCCAGATGGAGACGAGAACCATGACCACCAGGGCGGCCGGAGCGCCGTACATCAGGACTTTCAAGACAACGGGATCGCGCAGGGCGCGGATCGCGTTGCCGAGGTAGGGAACGGTGAACACCTGGCGGTCAACCTGGCCTGCTGCCAGGGTTGCTGTCCAGGGGTCGGCGCCGTTGTTGGCGTCGCCCTTGGTTCGGACGGTGGCAGTGCCTTGGTTGTTCACTGCCAGGTCGATGATCCGGTGGGTCTCCACCCGCTGGTCCTCCACCGGAATGTGGTAGGTGATGATGTCCCCGACCTTCAGGTCCCGGACCGCCACGGGAACGGTGACAACCACGTCTCCCGGGTTGATCAGCGGCGACATCGAGCCGGTGAGCATGGTGCTGGTCTGGTAGCCCAGGACGCGGGGTCCGACGGCGAGGAACAGGAACGCAGCGACCGCGGCGACCATGACCGTCGTCGTGATGACGCTGACCATGGCCGGGGCAATCCTTGACCCAGCACCCTGAGTCTTATCGGTTCCGGGCTTTTCGGAGCCGGGCGTCGCCGTCGTTACGGCTGTCGGGGAGACCCGCCGTTGGCGGACCGGTGATGCGGTCATGGCTGGGTCTCCGTTCCTGGGGGAGGCCCTCCGCCGTCGTTTTTCAGGGGGGCTCGACGGCGGAGGGCTGGCTGGGGGTGGGGGCAGGGTTACTGGTTGGTGGCGGTGCGCTGGGTGCCCGTGAAGTTGAACGCGATGGTGCTGCTCTGGTTCTGGAGGGTGTTGTCGGCTGTGGACGGCAGGGTCAGCGTGACCCGCAGGTTATCGGTGTGTCCGGCCGTGACCGAGGTCAGGTTCGCCAGGGCCACGTTGGCCCCGATGACGGGGCGGGAAGCCAGCACCGAAGTCGTGGTGCCGCCGCAGGTGTAGGTGTACGCGGGGGCGGTGCCGGCCTCGGTCCATGCAACGGAGCAGTCATCGACGGCTACCTGCAGGCCCATAGTGGTGTTGGTGTCCAGCAAGGAGGTCGGGGCGGCCGCGGTGGTCAGGGTGATCGCAGACAGCGACTGGTTTCCAGTTGCGTTGCTCAGCGTGGCCACGCGCTGCACGGTGTCGCCGGGGACCAAACCGGAAGCTGCGACGCTGAGCCGGTTCGCGGTGCCGGATGCGCCCAGGGCGATGTTGACGATGCCGGAGGCGACGGTGTTGCTGGCGGAAGTGCTGGAGGTGAAGGCACCATAGGTTCCGAGTCCTGCCACGCCGGCAGCTGTGCCGACCAGGGCCAGGGAAGCAATGACTTTGCCGGTGGTGGTTTTCAGGTTGAGACCCATGATAATTTCCGTTTCTTGAAGCCCGTGAGACCGGGACTTTGCTGTCCGATGACCTCTACTTTCCGGCAGGAATCTTAGGAAGCCGCAAGGATCCCGCAAGCTTTTCTCGAAGATTAGTTAAATATTCAATCAAGATTTTTGCGAGTGTTGAGCAGCCGGCTCAGTAACCGTGGGCTGCTACATACTGCGGGAGCGTGTCGTCCCGCAGTGCCGCGGCCACATCTCCGATTCCCGCGTAGTCCGGCAGCACGATGGATTGTCCGTCCGGGGAAGTACCCGTGCCCGCGGTGGGCAGGGTGAAGAAGACGGAAGCTTTGGGATCCACGGTGCGGAGTCCGTAGGCCAGGATGGCGACGGACATCGGGTCATAGCCGTCGTCCACAGTGAGGTAGTTGGTCGCGAATTGGACGAGTCCCAACACGCTGGCAGGATTCTGGACGCCCCCGGAAAGCTTGACCAAGAGAGCGCGGAGGAATGTCTGCTGGTCGCGGACGCGCTGGTAGTCGCCGTCGGGGAAGGCGTAGCGCTCGCGGACAAACTCCAGAGCAGCCTGTCCGTCCAAGTGGTTGATGCCGGCCACGAATTGATGATGGGTCTCAAATGTGGCGGTGAACGGCAGCGTGACATTGACGTCGATCCCGCCGAGGCCATCTGTCAGGGTCTTGAAGCCGTTGAAGTCCAGCATCACGGTGTGGTCTATGTGCGTGCCCAAGAGCGTCTCGACGGTCCGGACCACCAGGGGGATGCCTCCCACCTCGAGGCTGGCGTTGATTTTGGATGCGCCATATCCCGGGATGTCCACCCAGTTGTCGCGCATGATCGAAATACCATAGACCTTTTGCCGGTCCGCTGGAACGTGGATCAGCATCAGGCAATCGGAGCGTTGATCCGAGGGCTGGCCTGTTGTGACGGTCTGGTTGTTTTGCTCCTTGGCATTCGCACGGCTGTCGCTGCCGATCACCAGGATATTCATGGGCGCCGCCGGAAGCTCCGGGATTGTCGGCGGGGCCGGCAAAGGGGCCGGCGCCGCTGCAGGGGGCGCATGGGTTTGAGTCGCCGACGGCGTGCTGCTTGCCGTTGTGCGCGAGGAGGCGCTTGAGGGCGACGGTCCGGACGAGGTCCTGCTGGATCCGGCGATGACCGCGGCCAGAACCACCCCGAGGGCCAACAGAATTGCCAGCCCCGCCGCAAGCCACAGTCGTCGTCGTCCGTCCATGTCCGGAACGTATCACCCAGGTGGGTTAAAAACGCATCAGGGAAGGCCTCATTTCGGCCACAAAAATCGCCCGCGTGTAGTTCCGGTGTCTCGACAAAATAACGTCTTGGTAGCACGATGAGAGATAAATCTCTCGCCTTCACATGGGCCGGCTTTGCCGTGTCCTTTCGGTTCCGTAATGGGGGGCTCTTAGCCCACGGAGCCGGACGTTATCCCTGCGAGCAAGGGAGGTCTGCATGGCCCCAACGTCGTGGCGCCGCACCGTATGCGGGGGACGGGCAGCAACTGCGAGCTGAAGTTCATAGGGAAGTTCAAGGAAACCGAGTCACCGTCAAACGACGCCATGGTCTCCGGCGCCTCTAGATTTCCAGGCTAATAACAGCCGGTCAGCAAAGATTTTCCTAAGGAATGAGTCTTATGACTGCTCATCCAAAACCCCTTCTATTGCCGCGCCTTCGAGCGCTCATGATTTTGCTCCTTGCCCTGGTGTTGCCGGTGGCGCTCAGCGGCACAGCGGCAGCGGACAGTGGCAAATCCGCAAGGACGTGGACTGTCCAGGTCGGCTCCGAATCGTCGGACCAGGCCATCCAGGGGATGTCCTTCCTGCCGAAGAGCATTTTCATCAATGCCGGTGACAAGGTCACCTGGGAGGCCAACGCGGCCGAAATCCATACGGTCACGTTCCTGGCCGCGGGGCAAACCATCGAATCCACGCAACCCTTTGATCCTTTCAGCCCCCTCTATATATCCGCGCAGGGCGGCACTTCCTACGACGGGCACTCCTATTTCAACTCCGGCGTGATGTCGAACGTCTCGAACAGTGGGTTTGCGGAAGTCAGCTCTTACACCTTGAAGTTCCCGGATACCGGCGATTTCACGTACTACTGCCTGGTGCACGGTGCGGCCCAGAAAGGCACAGTCCACGTGCGGGCCAAAGGTACGGACTACCCGTACAGCCAGGAGCAGTACAACAACCGGGTAGAGCGGGCTGAACGGGCCATCGTCCGTGACGGCTACCAGCAATGGAGGGACGCCCGCGCTCAGGCGGACAACCACACCGTGATTTCCGGAACCGACGACGGCGTCGCCATGGTCATGCGGTTCATCGAACCCAAAGTGGTCATCCACGTTGGTGAGAAAGTGAGCTTCGTGAACAACGGCATGGGCGAGCCGCACACCGTGACCTTCGGTGCCGAGCCCGCCAACCCGCTCCCGCCGCTGGGCGATCCGACGAATTACACGGGCGGGCAGCTCAATTCGGGCATTCTGCCGCCAGGCGTGACATTCACGGTGACCTTCAACAAGGCAGGTGTCTACGACTACATCTGCGCACTTCACGACTACTTTGGAATGGCTGGCAAGGTGGTGGTGAAGGACTAAGCTCTGATTTGAATGCACGCCGGGGCTTGTTTCCCGTACCGGCGGTTGTTTCCTGCATACCCGGGGCTTGTTTCCGAGACCGGCGCTACAAACGCCCGGCTGGGAAACAAGCCCCGGCGCGCGGGCGAGCCGAAGCGCCGACGGTGTAGGCCGTCGTCGGGCGCGCTGTATTCTGTACGCTTACCCTGAATTAATAAGCACGCTTAGGAAATGAGTCTTTGCGCCATGTTGGACAGCCCCCATACGTACTCGAGTGCACTGGGCGCCCCCGGCTTTCTGGCCGGAACTTTCCTCTTCGACCCGCTCACAGGGAAAGCGGAATGGTCCGACGGGCTCTTTAATCTCCACGGCTACCAGCGAGGGGAAGTAGTGCCCACGCTCGAGTTGCTGATGTCGCACAAGCACCCCGATGACAGGCCGAGGGCCATGGAGATCCTGGCTCAAGTATTCCGCGACGGCGGACACTTCTGCATCTACCACCGGATCATTGACGCGCAGGGACATGTCCGTCGGGTGCTGACCGCGGGGAATGCGAAACTGGGCCCATCGGGGACCGTCGCGCTCGAGGGGACCACGATCGACATGACGTCCACGCTGCGGCGGGAAACCGAGCAGGCGGCGCGCGACGCCGTCGCGGGCGCCAATGCTACGCGGGGAGTCATCAATCAGGCTCGCGGCATCCTGATGGGGCGGTTGCTCCTTAACTCCGACGCCGCCTTCAAACTGCTCGTGAGTTGTAGCAGCATGACGAACGTCAAGGTCGCCGTCCTTGCCTCACACCTTGTTCGCGTCGCTGACACCGATGAGGGGCCGGAAGCAATGGACGAGTTCATTCGCGTTCTTCAGGCTTGCGACCAGGCGGCGGTAAAACGCGCGTTGGACCGCCAGTAAGAAGCCGCCCGGCCCAGCCATCGCCTCCCGCCCGACGGCGTGGCAGTATGTTGTGAGTCAGGCTCGATGAGGGCGTCTCCGCGACAAGGAGCGACGGTCATGACCTACATCTACAACTTCGCCGATGTGCAAACAGGCGATGTCGCCGTGGCCGGCGGCAAGGGCGTCGGGCTGGGCAACCTCGTCCGGGCCGGGCTGCCGGTCCCTCCGGGGTTCGTGCTGACCACCGGGGCTTATGAGGCCTTCGTGGAGGCCAACGGGATTCAGGCGCGCATCCAGGAACTGGCGGCCTTGCACTCGGAGGCGACGCCGCAGGACTACGAGGACGCCTCGGCCGCAATCCGGGCCCTTTTCACCGGCGGCACCATGCCTGCGGCCATCGCCTACGAGCTCGCCGCCGCTTATGAAGGCCTCCGCGCCGACGACGACCGCGCCGACGACGTCGACGCGCGGGACGACGTCGACCGCGACGACGGCGTGCCCGTAGCGGTGCGCTCGTCCGCTACGGCCGAGGACCTCGCCTCGGCCAGCTTCGCGGGGCAACAGGAAACCTACCTCAACGTCCGCGGGGCGGAAGCGTTGGATGCAGCAGTTATTGATTGCTGGTCTTCCTTATGGACGGCGCGCGCCATGGCCTACCGGGACCGGGAAGGCATCGCACCGGGCGATGTACGCCTCGCGGTAGCGGTCCAGCGGATGGTCGAGGCCGAGGCGGCCGGGGTCATGTTTACCGCCAATCCGGCCAACGGTCGCCGCGACCAGATCGTCATCAGTGCCGCGTGGGGACTGGGGGAGTCCGTGGTCAGTGGAACAGTCACCACGGATGACCTTGTGGTCGAAGCGGGAACCGGCCGCGTGCTCTCGCGCCGGACGGCCGACAAGGAAGTCATGACTGTGTACGCTGACCGCGTTGCGGAGGGCGAAACTGCGGACCACGAGGCCGAGGAGCAAGGAGGGACGACGGAACAGCCGGTCCCGGCGGCGCTTCGGAAGCGGGCCGTGCTCGACGACGGAGCGGCCGCCGCGCTTGCCCGCTATGGATCACGGATTTCGGACTACTTCGGAACTCCGCAGGACATCGAATGGGCTCGGGCCGACGGCAATTTCTTCATGCTGCAATCCCGGCCCATCACGGCACTGCCGGAACCCGTAGCTGACACACCGGACACCTGGCCGTTGCCCTACCCGAAGGGGCTCTATTTCCGGGCGAGCATCGTGGAACAACTGCCGGACCCGCTCTCCCCGCTGTTCGCCGACCTCATTGACGGCTCGGTCACCCGTTCGCTCAAGACCCTGATGAACGAGGCCGTCGGGAGTGACGTCGTCAGGGATGGCGACGTCGGACTGCCCACTATCAACGGGTACGCCTACTATTACTACCGCACCGCGGCAATGTGGCGGGTGATGGGCAAGGCGCCGGCGGCCATGGTCGCCCTGGCTCGCGGCAAGGCGCACATGGGCATGGATGGTTGGCGGGAATTCTCCCATCCCCGCTACAAGCAGGTGCTCAAGGACTGGTCGGCAAAGTCGATGGGGGAGCGTTCGGGAGAGGAGCTGCTTGAGGGTGTCCGGACGTTGCTGGACGCCGGAACCGTGTACTACACGGCCGTGGAGTCAGTCATTCCGATCGCTGCCACGAGCGAAATCTCCTTCCGGGCGTATTACGACAAACTTATCCGCCGCGCGGGAGATCCCCCTGCCGAGACATTCCTCCTTGGCTACGACAGTGAACCCATCCGCGCGGAGAAATCGTTGTACGACCTCGCGGCCTGGGCCCGGGAAGTTGAGGGACTGGCCCCGGCGATCCTCAATCAACCGACGCCGGCACTGGCCGAGTCGCAGCGCAGCTGGCTCCCTCCCGCCGGCATCGACCCGGCACTCTGGCAGCAGTGGCATCCACGCTTCCAGGCCCATCTCGATCGGTTCGGCCATGCGGTCTACAACTTGGACTTCGCCAGCCCGGTGCCGGCGGACGATCCTTCGGCGCTGCTCGACACGGTGAAGTTCTACCTGCGGGGACAAGGCAACGACCCGCATGAGCGCCAGCGGCTCTCGGCCGCCCGGCGGGAGGACCAAACCGAGCGGATGCTCTCCCGGCTCGGACAGACCCGGCTCGGGCGGAGTCGCAGAGTCCCATTCATCCGTCTGCTCCGGTGGGCGCAGAAGTCCGCACCGATCCGCGAAGATGCCCTGGCCGACGTCGGGCTCGCCTGGCCGCTGATCCGGCGGATGCTGCTCGAAGTCGGACAACGGCTAGTGTACTCCGGCGTCATCACCGGTCCCGCCGACGTGTTCTGGCTGCGCCAGCAGGAGCTGCAAAGCGCCGTCGAGTTCGGCCTCGCCGCGCCGCAACCGCCGGGCACGGCGGAACCGCCCGCACCGGTGGCGGTGGCAATTACGGGGGCGGCGCGCCCCGTCCGCGCCGACGTCGTCGAGGAGCGCAAGATGCTTTGGCGGGGCCAGGCCAAGGCGGCCGCTCCGCAACTGCTGCCGGAGACCCGTTGGATGAAGCGCACTTTCGAATCGATGATGCCGGCACGCTCGCAGGACCAGCCGGGCGACGTCATCAAAGGGGTCGGGGCCAGTGCGGGCCGGGTCAGTGCTCCTGCGCGAATCCTGGGCGGGCCGCAGGATTTCGGCCAGATGGTGCCCGGAGAGGTTCTGGTTGCCCGTATCACCACTCCCGCGTGGACCTCGCTGTTTGCCATGGCCTCCGCCGTGGTCACCGACGTCGGCGGCCCGTTGAGCCACAGTTCGATCGTGGCCCGGGAGTACGGCATCCCCGCGGTACTCGGCACCGGAGTCGCCACCCAGCGGCTCACGAGCGGCCAACAAATCACCGTCGACGGCGACGCCGGCACCGTGACCGTCGAGCACCCACCCGCCTAGCCCCCCCTCCGACGCTCACTTATGTGGGTGTTTGGCCGGACGCTCGCTCACTTGATCTGAGCGAGCGTCCGCGGTTTTGGCGATATATCTGAGCGAGCGTTTCCGTTTTTGGCCTTATATGTGAGCGAGCGTCCCGGGGTGATGTACCCGGGGCTGGTCTTTTAGGGCCCGACGGCGGCAATCCGGTTGCGCTGTTTTCCCACCTTTGGTCGCGCGCCAAGATCGCAGGGTTTCCCTAGGTTTAACCCAAGAAATGCGCAGGATCGCGAGTCTTGACACAGGTTGTCCCAAGGACTGCTCCACGGGGTATTTGGCCTTGCTAAGTTGCTTGTGGGTTGGTGCTGGACCAGCCCACATCCCCCAACTCGCTCAGGAGTTTCACATGTTTGCTTTCTTCTCCAACACCGCATCGCGAATCCGCCGTGACGAAAAGGGCGCCACCGCCGTCGAATACGGCATCATGGTTTCTCTCATCGCTGTCGTCATCATTGTCGCCGTCACGCTGCTGGGCGGGACGATCAAGGACACGTTCACCAACGTCCAGTGTTCCGTGGCCGGCAAAACGTACGTCGCAGGAACGACCGCCGGCACTGGCAAATGCTAGTAGTAAGTTCGCGTCCTGCCAGATCGTTTGCCCCTGTCAGCAAGGAGCCCAGATGCTGTCCGCTTTTCTAAAGTCCGTTTCTCACGCACGGCATGACGAAACCGGCGCTACCGCCGTCGAATACGGCATCATGGTTTCCCTCATCGCTGTCGTTATCATTGTCGCCGTCACGCTGCTGGGCGGGACGATCAAGGACACGTTCACCAATGTCCAGTGTTCCGTGGCCGGCAAGACGTACGTCGCAGGAACGACCGCCGGTACCGGTACGTGCCCTTAGGAGTCGCGCCGCACAGTGCCCGGGAGGCAATACCGGCACACCAAGCAATTCCCGAGTGGCGGCGGCATTCAGGCGGCCGCCACTCTGCTTGATTCGAACTATCCGTTCTCTGGAAGGGCAACAGTATGCCGAGGGCATCAGAGCGCGGTGCCGTGGCAGTCGAGTTCGCCATCCTGGCACCGGTCCTGATCATGCTGCTCTTGGGAATCATGGAATTCGGCAGGGTCTACAACGTGCAGGTGTCGCTTTCAAATGCAGCCCGCGAAGGAGTCCGCGTCATGGCGATTTCGAATGACCAAACGGCTGCCAAGACCGCAGCGAAGAACGCCGCCGTGTCGCTAAATCCACAACTGGCGGATGCGAACTTCACCTTCAGTCCCGCCAGCTGCACTTCCGGCGCCCAGATGTCCGTGACCATCAAGTACACGCTCAGCACGCTCACGGGAATCGCGGGGCCTTTCCCCATGCAAGGAGTAGGGGTCATGGTATGTGGCGGCTGATGGTCCGTGACGACGGCGAGCGCGGTGCGATCGCCGTTCTTGTCGCTCTCTTGCTGGCGGTGTTGCTCGAGTTTGCCGCACTCGCCGTGGATGCGGGAATGCTCTACTGCTCATCGACGTCTCCAATCGCAACCAGCATCGCAAACAAGAACGCCATCGACGGCCTGAACAACGTCAAATCGGTCAGCCTGGACCTGACAAACCGGAAGGTAACAGTGACCGCCGGAGCCCAGCAGGCGGGCGGCGCGCCGAACGCCGTCTCGCTCTTCTTCGCCCGCGTCCTTGGATCCAACACAGCCGACGTCATTACCACCTCGACCGTCCAGTGGGGGAGCGCCGTCGCCGGCACGACCCCTTTTCCTCTCACATATTCCATCTGTCAAGTGCAGGGATATATCGGCGGGGCCCTCCAGCTACTTCAGGACCATGGCTCCGGCGCCAACCCCAGCTGCAATTACGGCCCGTCGGGAGCCACCGTACCTGGAGGGTTCGGCTGGCTCGCCCAGGATCCCGGATTGTGTGGCAGCACGATCAACCTCGCCGCCAGCGAAGCCGGCAGTGCCTCGGGGAACAGTCTGGGTAACTGTTCAACCACTCTTCAAAAGTGGGGCGACACGCTCACCGCTGGCAGGGATGTGATCGTTCTGCTCCCTGTCTTCGACGTTGCAACAGGTACAGGAGCCGGAGCTATCTACCATCTTGTGTCCTTCGCCGCATTCAAAGTGACGGGATGGAAGTTCAGCGGCGGCAACAACAGCCTTCCGGACAGTTTCCGTAACACAAGTCCTTATGTGTCTTCAACGCTTTCCTGCACCGGAGGCTGCCGCGGAATCATCGGGAGTTTCGTCAAGTACGTCTCGCTCGCGGACGGCTACTCGCTGGGGCCCGTAGACGCCTACGGGGCAACCATTGTCCGCCTCACCAACTAGTTTTCATCCATTCTTTGAGCACAGGAGTAGTAAGTGAAGTCACGCTTGTTGGCCGGCTCGGCAGCGGCACTGCTGGCCGTCGTCGGGGTGATTCTCGTATTCTCCTATGCGCAAGGCGCGGATCAACGGGCAGTCCAGAACCTGGCGCCTGTTGAGGTGTTGGTGGTCAAGACGGCCATCCCGGCCGGCACCTCTGTTGACGCCATGAAGGATTCTCTCGATACCCAGCAGCTGCCGGAATCGGCCGTCCCAAAGTCGGCGCTGCATACGCTGGGGGACTCAGCGGGCAAGGTCGCCGCCGTCGACCTCGTCCCAGGCGAGACGTTGGTGGCCGAACGTTTGGTGGCCCCGGATGCGCTCAAGTCTCCTGGGGACGTCAAGGTGCCGACAGGGCTTCAGGAGGTCTCATTTCAACTGGAACCCCAGCGGGTAGTCGGGGGACTGCTGGTTCCAGGTGACCACATTGGGATATTCATCTCCATGTCCAGCGGCGGAATCGACGCGAAGCCGGACAAGCCAACTACCGAACTGGCGATTCACAAGGTTCTTGTGACTATGGTCCAACGCGCCCCCCAATCGGCAGCGAGTGCACAAGCGACGCCGAATCCCAGTTCCGGTGCCGCAGGATCCAAGGACAGCGCACTTCCCACCGGCTCCCTCCTACTGACCGTTGCCGTGAGCGACGTGGACGCATCCAAGATTGTCTTCGCCGCCGAGTTCGAAAAGATCTGGCTCAGCAAAGAGCCGTTGGATGCCAAAGACAGTGGCCCCACCGTCATGCAGCAGAGCGGGGTCTACAAATGAGCCGCTTTGTCCTGATAACTCCCAACACCGATTTTGACCAGCGGTTGCGCCAAGCTGTTGCGGGCGGCCTGCCCGGAAGCGTGCAGACCTTCTTCACGAGCATTTTGCCGGCTGACCCAGCCGAACTGTTCGGCGCGCTCAATCAGGAACAACTCGAAGTGCTGATTCTGGGACCTGATGTGCCCGTTGAGGACGCCCTTCGCCTGGCCACGGTTTTCGATGTGCAGCTGCCGGAGCTGAGCGTGATCCTTGTCAGTGAACTGGATCCCGCATTCGTGCTCCAGGCCATGCGGTCCGGCATTCGCGACATCATGAGCCCGGCAGCGGACCTGGCCCAGATACGGGTGATGCTTGAGCGCGCATGTCAGTCTTTCGCCAGCCGTCAGCGCACCATGGAACCCAAGCAAGCGGGCTCCCCGAAAGGCTTGGTGATCGGCGTCTTTTCGCCCAAGGGTGGCGTGGGCAAAACGACCATCGCCACGAATATCGCCGTGGGGCTGGGCAAGATCGCGCCGATGAGCGTTGTGATCGTGGACCTGGACCTGCAATTCGGTGACGTCGCCTCCGGGCTCTACCTCAATCCGGAGCACACTGTCACCGACGCCGTTACTCCTTCGGCCAGTCAGGATTCCCTGGTGCTCAAAGCCTTTCTGACTGTCCACCCGGCAAGCATCTATGCCTTGTGCGCGCCGAAGGACCCCGTCGAAGCGGACGAGATCTCGCCGCAACAGGTGGGTCGGCTCCTCGAACAGCTGGCGCAAGAGTTCCAGTACGTGGTGGTGGACACTGCGCCTGGGCTACCCGAGATCGGGCTCGCTGCCCTCGAACAATGCTCGGACGCTGTCTGGGTGACTGGCATGGACGTTCCAAGCGTCCGAGGCCTCCGTTCCGGCCTGGACATTCTCCGCAGGCTGAATCTCTTGCCGGAAACCCGGCACGTGGTGCTCAACATGGCTGATTCCAAGTCGGGGCTGTCGGTTCAGGACGTCGAATCGACCGTCGGTGCTCCGGTTGATGTGAGTATCCCTCGATCGAAGGCCGTAGCTTTTTCCACCAACCGCGGCATTCCCGTGCTCCAGGACGCGGTGAAGGATCCGGCCGTCAAAGGACTCAAGCAACTTGTCGAGCGTTTCAATCCAACGTGGCGTGCCACGGCGCAGCGCAAACTGCACAGAAGGGTAGTGGTCTAGATGAAGCTGTCTGAACGCCTGCATGCCGCCGAGGACAGCCTCGAAGGGTCCGTCGGCCCGGGGGCAGAACTTGGCCCGAGCACGCTGTCTACGCCTAAACCGACATTCGCTGAGTCCACTCAGCAAGTCAGGCTAAATCCGGCCGGGAGGCCTGGCGGTGCCGTAAAACCCCACACTTCAGTGAAGCTGTCCGACCTCCCGGACTCGCCGAAGCCTCGAGCCCAGCAACCGGTGGACGCCTTCGCTGCGCTCAAGCGGCGCGCCGCCACCGCATTGTTCGAGCGGCTCGGGGCGAGGTTCAACGACTCGAGCGTCAGCGAACAGGAGTTGCGGTCAACTGCTCGGGAAGAGCTCACCCGGATCATCGACGCCGAGCAAGTCCCACTGTCTGCGGACGAGCGCAGCAGGCTCGTCGCGGACGTGGCGGATGACGTCCTCGGCTATGGGCCGCTCCAACGATTGCTGGACGATCCGGAAGTTACTGAAATCATGGTCAACAGGATGGACCAGATTTACGTCGAACGAAAAGGCAAGCTGACCCTGACGGACTCCGGATTCAGCTCCGAGGACCATCTCAGGAGGGTCATTGAACGCATCGTTTCGAAGGTGGGGCGCAGGATCGACGAGTCATCTCCGCTCGTCGACGCGCGCCTTGAAGACGGCTCGCGCGTCAATGCCGTGATCCCTCCGCTCGCGGTGGGCGGCTCGTCGCTGACAATCCGAAAATTCAGCAAAATACCGTTGACCATCAGGAATCTGATCGATTTCGGCACCCTCACGCCCGAGATGGCCGAACTCCTCAATGCTTGCGTCAAAGCGAAGCTGAACATCATTGTTTCCGGAGGTACCGGAACCGGCAAGACCACGTTGTTGAATGTTCTTTCCTCCTTCATTCCGGAAGACAACCGCATCGTCACGATCGAGGACGCCGTAGAACTGCAGATCCAACAGCAACATGTGGTCAGGCTCGAGAGCAGGCCGCCGAACACCGAGGGCAAGGGTGAGGTGACCATCAGGGAGTTGCTACGGAACTCCCTTCGGATGCGGCCCGATCGGATCGTCGTCGGCGAGGTCCGCGGCGGAGAGTCTCTCGACATGCTGCAGGCGATGAATACCGGTCACGACGGTTCCCTCTCCACGGTCCACTCAAATTCCCCTCGCGACGCAGTGGCGCGCCTTGAAACCCTGGTGCTCATGGCGGGCATGGACCTGCCACTGCGCGCAATCCGCGAGCAAATTGCGTCCGCCGTGAATCTCATCATCCAGATCTCCCGGTTGAGGGACGGAACGCGCCGCATCACGCATGTGACCGAGGTGCAAGGCATGGAAGGCGACATTGTCACCCTCCAGGACGCTTTTGTCTTCGACTACTCTGCTGGTGTTGACGCCCACGGGATGTTTCTTGGACGGCCCGTGCCAACGGGTATTCGTCCGCGGTTCATCGACCGCTTCGATGACCTGGGCATTCGTGTTTCTCCCGGAGTATTTGCCGCTCCCTTGGCAACGACTGCAAGGACGTGAGCAAGCCATGATGCTCTTGACCGGAATGGCCTTGATGCTTTCAGCCATCCTGCTTTTCGGGGTGGCCGTGATCTTGCCGAAAACGGCCGAAGTTCCGTTGGATCGGAGACGGCCTTACCGAATAGGCTCGGGCTCCCAGCTGACGCGCTTTGCTGGTTCTGCCGCCGATGTACTTCACGGGTTCCTAACGAGGCGCCACATCAGGCTCTTCAACCGCGAAGAACTGGAGAATGCCGGGCTGAGAATGAGCCAAGCAGACTTCTTCATTCTAGTGATTTCCGGGGCCTTAGTTGGTGCCTTGATCGGGCTCGTCGTCGGCGGCCCATTGGTGGCCGTCTTATTCTTCATCCCGGCACCCTTCGTGGCACGACTCCTCCTCGGCTCCCTGGCCGGCAAAAGGCGCGGGAAGTTCGATGCGCAGCTCGGTGACACACTCCAACTGCTGTCCGGTGGCCTGAGGGCCGGGCACAGCATACTTCGTGCCATCGACGCCGCGGCCACCGAATCGGCCAGCCCCACGGCCGAGGAAATGCGCCGGATCATCACAGAGACAAGTCTAGGTCGCGATCTCCAAGCCTCGCTCAGCGATGCAGCGGAGCGAATGCGGAGCGAGGACTTCGTATGGATAGCGCAAGCCATCCAAATCAACCGCGAGGTGGGCGGAAACCTTGCGGAGGTGCTGGACCAGGTCAACGAGACCATACGCGAACGCAGCGAGATCAAGGGACACATCAAATCTTTGGCAGCGGAGGGTAAGTTTTCGGGATACATCCTGATGGCACTTCCCTTTGGCATCGTCATCATGCTCATGGTTGCCAATCCCGGCTACATGGACGCGATGTTCACCCATCCGCTTGGTTGGGGAATGATAGCGGGGTCAGCCATCCTCATGACCATTGGTGGTCTCTGGATGCGCAAGATCATCGACTTGAAATTTTGAGGTGAACAATGAACCTCCTGCTCCTTCTGTCTTTGGTGCTGGTGCCCCTGCCTATTGCCTACCTCGCGTGGTCATTCCTGTCCGTTGACCGCAAAGCCCAACGCGCAGTCCGGGAACTTTTGACGCGGGGTGAAAACGTTGCTGAGGGGGGTCCGCAGGCTCGGGGCGGCGTACTCGAACTCATAGGCTACCGCCTGACCCCAGGAAGCTACGTCCAGAAGCTGGATAGGTTGCTCGCGTTGGCCGGCCGTCCGCCGTCGCTCCCTTTGGGACGCGTCCTCGCAGCCAAGCCCACACTCGGATTGTGCGGCGCACTTTTGGGTCTATTCATCAGTACCAACAGCTCGAGCGGGATCATCAAGCTCGTGGGGATATTTGTTATGTTGCTTGGTTACTTCATCCCAGATCTGATGCTTTACAGCAAAGGACAGGAGCGTCAAAAAGCAATGCAATTGGAACTCGCAAATACCATGGACCAAATGTTGATATCGGTCGAGGCCGGCCTCGGTTTTGAAGGAGCAATGGCCCGCGCGGGAGAAAATGGGAAGGGGCCGTTGGCTGAGGAGTTGGTGCGGACGCTGCAGGACATGCAGGTTGGACGGAGCCGCCGCGAATCCTATCTGGCACTAGCCGAACGCACTAACGTTCCTGAACTCCGAAGCTTCGTACAGGCCGTGATCCAGGCGGACACTTACGGCATTGCCATCAGCCGCGTCTTGAGGGTCCAAGCCAAGGTCATGAGGGTGAAGCGCCGTCAACGCGCGGAAGAGAAGGCGATGAAGCTTCCAGTGATGATTCTGTTCCCTCTTCTGTTCTTCATCTTCCCGGTGCTGTTCATTGCGATCCTGGGCCCGGCCGTCATCAACACCATAACCACCTTCAGTGGCGGCTAAGCGCAATATCACATTCTCCGAATTGGGCGCTGGGGATGAAAAGAGTCAAATCAAGAAAGACCTAAGATTTCCTTAAGATAAGCCTAAGTTCGGTTTTTCCGGAATTCAGAAAGTAGCATTGGGCTATGTTCAGTTCAGGTTCCAGCGAGGTCAACGAGGATGCAGACCCCGGCCATGCGGGCTTTGCAGACGACGCCAACAGGCTGCCCGCCGTCCCTCTTACCGAACTTCCCATACTGGATCTGGCAGAATTCCAACTCCTGGAAGATCAAGTGGACAATCCGCTGATCGCACGCACGTTTGCCGGCGACTTCGCGAAACTCTGGGGGAGGCGATACGAAATCCTGGCGACCGCCGTCGAGGGCGGTGACGTGGCCGCCGCCCTGAGTGCGGTCCTGAGCCTCAGAACTTCTTCCATTATGGTTGGCGGTGTTCGTCTCGCGGTACTTGCAGCACAACTGGAGGAACGCATTCGAAAAAGTGAATTGGGTGAGGCCCGGCCCCTCCTCAAGGAAGTTGCAGAATGCGGGCACCTAACGGTCCAGGAACTAAAGGACAGCTACGTCCTCCGGAACGATTGACCTCCGCCGCTTAGTCCGACGTTTTCGGCGTGAGCCGATACCCGACTCCTCGGACGGTCTGTAGAAAGCGCGGCGATTGTGGATCTTCGCGGAGCTTTCGGCGGAGGTTCCCGATGTGGGTCTCAACAGCCCGTTCGTCGGCGTCGCTGATGTACGCATCGTCGTCGTAGTAGTCACCGCGCGCAGCCCTCACGAGGTCGGCGCGCGTCCGCACCTCGCCTTTCGCCCGAAGCAAGTCGAAGAGCAGATCGAATTCGCTTCTCGTCAACGTCAGGGCTGAACCTTGAAGCGTCACCGTGCGTGATTTGAAGTTCAGGGCCAAGCCATTGTGCCTAATCACCGCTTGCTCGGCCCCGGCCGTACCGGCCCCGTGAGCACCGCCGTCGGCCGCGCCGCCGTCGGGACCGGCGTAAGCACCGCCGCCCGCACCGCCCGAACCACCCCCGCGGTCCGCCTCCGGCAACGCAAGCCCGCCTTCCGCCCGAGGCCGCCGCATCATGGCGGTGACCCGGGCCCTCAATTCACGCGGCAAGAACGGCTTCTTGACGTAGTCGTCTGCGCCGGTGAGGAAAGCCGTCAATGTGTCCGGCTCGTCGCGCCTGGCCGTCAGCATCACGACATATGCGTCGCTGAACTGCCGAATTCGCCGCAGGACCTCGTGGCCGTCCATATCGGGAAGCCCGACGTCGAGCGTCACCACGGAGGCGTGGTGATCCCGTACGACTTCTACGCCTTCACGTCCGGTGGCGGCAGAGTGCACCACAAATCCAGCTTCTTTGAGGATGGCGTCAACCAGATTTCGTACATCTTCGTCATCCTCAATGACTACAGCTACCCCAGGCTCGCTCATTGGACATCCTTGAGGGTGGACATGGCCGCATAGCCCAGCGCAATGCAGTATATGCCACCCAAATACTCACGATACAAGCATTGAAGCCATCTGGCATCTAATATGTGAATTAAGCGCTGCCCCAAACTTCCAGTTGGATCGTTCGGGCCGTCGTATTGTGGTTCCTTGGGGGAATAGTCGGCTCCGTGCGGTTCCTTCGGGAATCGCGTGGAGCAGCAATTGGTTCGCGAATCTCCAACGAAGGGTCTTGACTTTGAGTGAGCAGCCTTTTTTCCGCGCGGCCGCCCGTTTCTTCAGAAAACTCACACCTCGCGCCCGCCTGGCAGTCTGTGAATTACCACTAACGCTCATCATCGCCGGCCTGGCGATCGCGGCCCCTACTCTTTGGCCAGGCTTAATCCAAAATTGGTTGTTCGTCACTGGAGTCCTCCTCCACGGCATCCTGTTCCTGAGCTGCTTGCTGGTTCCTTGGGAACGATTGGCGCCGGACGCAGGCCTGGCAATCCCTATTTTGGATTTTGTTGCGCTCTGGTTCACGCGAAACGGCGCCTTCAACGCGATACCAGGCCTCATCACATTGGCTATCTTTCCCGTGATCTGGTTGTCTGCCTCAGGCATGCTTTCCAAGACAAGCCTGATTCTCAGCTTTGTGGGTCCTTTCCTCATTGCGTTTCCGCAAGTGGTTACGCACTTGCCCCGTCCCACCCCATCAGACATTTCTTCGGTGTTGCTTTTGCCCCTCATGATGTTCGCAATGGCCGTCTCCATTCGTTTGGCTGGCTCCAATGCCCGTCTCCAGCAACGGCGGGTAAAACAGCGGGATCAGGTTCTGCGGCAATTGTTGGCCGCTAGCCGGGAGCGGGAGACCCTGCTCAAGACAATCCTGGACACGATCGACGTCGGAATTGTCGCCGTCGATTCGAAGGGCGAGACTCTCCTGATCAACAACCAACAAAAGGCATTCCTACGGATGGGACTGCCGGCGGAAGGCTCACCGAGGCCCGCGGAACAAGACCGGCCGGTTTTCGGCCAGGACCGGCGGACCCCGCTTCCACTTGAAAAGAGCCCTATTCGAAGGGCCGTTCAGGGGGAAACATTTTCCGACTACCTCCTTTGGTTCGGCGCCGGTACCGAGCAACGGGCCATCTCAACCGCCGCGCGGGGCATGAAAAACGACTCCGATGATGGGTTTGGCGGTGCGGTCATCGTTTTCAGGGACGTCACGGATATTGTCGATGCCCTTGCGGCCAAGGACGAGTTGGTTGCCAACGTTTCGCACGAATTCGGTTCGCCGCTGACATCGATCTTGGGCAACATCGATCTTGTGCTCCGCGGCGCCCAAGAACTCCAACCAGCAACGAGGAAAGGATTGGAAGTCGCGGAGCGCAATGCCGAGCGGCTCCGTGCCCTGGTTGAAGACCTCCTTTTGTCAGCCGTCACCGTGGATAGCGTGAATCCGCGGCGCACTGATTTGGCTGGCCTGGTGGAAAACAGCTTGGTTTCTGCGCAGGCGCAGGCCGACGCTGCCCATGTGGGCCTTGTTGCAGACGTACAGGCGCCCCTGTGGGCGAATGCCGACCCCTTGAGGCTGGGGCAGGCCTTGGACAATTTGGTTTCCAACGCCATCAAGTATTCGCCTGGCGGCGGATTAGTGACGATAAGGGCGGAGCGGAACGACGGCTGGGTCCAGCTTGAAGTACAGGACACGGGAATGGGCATGACCATGGATGAGTCGGCCAGGATTTTCACCCGATTCTTCCGCACAAACGCTGCCCGTCAGGCCGCGATTCCAGGCGTTGGCCTCGGCCTGTCCATCACCAAGTCCATCGTGGAACGCCATGGAGGCAGCATCACTTGCAGCAGCAAGCCGGGCAGCGGAAGCACATTTACGGTGGCGCTGCCCGACGGGATGCCTTCGGAGCCTTCACGGACAGACGCGCCGGCACTGTATTAGGCCGGCACTGTAAGCCAGGTCCTGCCGATCCAAGGAACCACGACTTGGGTTAGTCCAGCCCGTCAGGTCATATCATTCCTGGAGGGTTTGGCTGGCTGCAGTCGGACGCGGGAAAGTGCGGGGTGACAGTTTCAATCCGCGACTCGCTGTCGGAGCGCGGGAACCTTCCGGCCGGTGGGGCCAGAAACCGGGGCCGGAAATAGTTGACTGGCCACCCCTCGGTCGCGGCTGCTCGACCGGCTGCTTCAGGCGTCGAACACAGTGCAATCGAAGTACGTGGCGATCCGGCGTGTCAGGCGCGTGCGGTGCGCGTCCCGAACCGTGCTACGGGAGGTAGAGCGTCAACTCGCGGGCAGGACCGGTGTAGTTGATCATCACCGCGCGCCTTTTGAGGAAATCCGCCAGCGTGTCGACATACACGCGCGGCAACTGGAAGTCGCCGATGGGTACCGGCTTGAGCTCCGCCTTCTGATTCATTTCCAGGAGCTGGTCCCGGTTGTACGGCTTGCCTTGCCGATCCTTCATCCCGGACCACCCGGCCCCTTGGATACTTTGCAGGAAGTGTTCGATGCGGCCGTCCGGGCGCACCGTGCCGCAATGATCGCGGGCGATCTTCACGATTGTGTCAGGCGGCAGGGTGTACCCGTTCTGGATGTCGGCCAAAAGCTTCGTTTCCGTGGTGTGGACAATCGTCCGGGGCCCGACGGGCGGGTCCGAGTCGCGCCAATCAACTGCCTTTTTGTCCTTGGCATGGTTTTTGACGAAGACCGGATGGTCCCAGCAGAAGACGGCGGCTTCGGGCTGCTTCCCGATCTGGATCTGGCCATCGGCTTGGGAGTTCCCTTGGACCATGAGTTGCAGGAGAACTTTGGAGTTCTGCCGATCGAGCAGACATGCGTCGTCGTCCCAGCAACGCTTCTGGTGGTCGTAGGCGTAGAAGGGTTGCGGATTCCCTGTGGCATCGGCAAACAGCAGGCGGCCGCTGGTATCGATACTGAGGGGCTGGACGGAGAACGGCCCCGGACCTGGCGCGGTGTCGGGGGCGTAATGGAGGGCAAGAGACCATTCCGCACCCGTCAGGGTTGTGTCGGGGCCGAGCCGGTCCCCGGTGGCGAGTTCGCCGGTGGCACTGTTCTCCAGGCTGACCACGATGTGGCTGGTGAACAGTCTCTCCGTCTCCGGGCAGCTGCTCGGGCGGGGCAAGGAGGACGGGTTCGGGTCGATGATGATCCTGCAGGGGTCCAGCCTGATGACGGCGGGCTGGATCTGGTCCGGCGGGACCTGCGGTAAGTGCTCCCGGCAGGCCCGGTAGTGCTGGGCGGCCATCCAGTCGAAGGCGCCACTGGTGGATTCCTGCCCGAAACCGTAACCGGTCGGCCGGACGTTGAAGGTCACCGGGTAGCCGCCCTGCGGGCTCGCACCCAGTCTCTGCATGGCGGGGTCGTCCCGGAGGTGGAATAGGCACCTCAGGGTCACGCCCTGGCGCCGTTTGGCCGCGTCCGCGGGCCGCGCCACGGGGTGGCCGGCGATGTCCAGCCCGCGCGGGTCCTGGGTCAGTGCGAAGTAGTCGTCCAGGCGCAGGGGCTCCCCGCCGGGGATGTCCGCCGCGTACGGGATCTGCAGGATCTCCAGACCGCCCGGGTAGGGGGCTTCCTGGCCAAAAAGGAACAGTGCGGGATCCACCCGGATGCGGGTGCTTCCGTCGGCGAGGCCGCGGGGGCCGGGGTCGGCCCACAGTTCGAGCCGAGGGCCCGCGCCGATCGCCTGGACCTGCACGCCAGGACTGGTGACATTCGGGACCACCCGGGTCTCTCGCGTCCTGGTGTTGCGCAGTACGACGTCGAGCACCGCCCAGACGGTGAGCGCGTGGCTCTGGTCGCTCCACTGGGCCGTGATCACGACCTGGGTGTGCGGGGGCGGGGCCGGCTGGATCCGTGCGACCGGGATTGGGTTGAGGAAGGAGGTGTGCCCGTCCGCGAAGGAGTACCGCATGCTCGGCACGTAGTTCTCAGCGACGACAATCTGCTCCCACTGCCTGGGTTCGGAGAGCGCCCTGAAGGGTTGCGGGGTGTCCACGCGGACGAGCTGCCACTCCGGGGGGCTGACCGTGATGTCGTACTCTGCGAACATCAGATCGACACCGTCGGCCCAGATGTGGACGTCGTTGTAGCTGTACAGTCCGCGGGTCCGGACGGAGGGGCTCACCCGCACGGTGACACCCACCCGCGGAGGGTCCTGTGGGCGCCAGGTCGGTACCGGCTGCGGTCTTGGCCGAACCGTGGGTCGTGCCTGTGACGGGCCGGAGGCGGCCTTAATACGGCCCCGGTGGCGCAGAAGGATGACGGTCCCGAGGGCTCCGGCGATGGCCAGTGCCGATCCCGCCACCAATGGTGCCACGTTTCCTGCCTGTCCGCCTGCGGCATCCCGGGCGAAGGGCACGCTCTGCGGCAAGGCACTGATGTTGTTCTGCGTGTCCCGGGCGACGACACTCACTTGGTGGGATCCGACTGCGACGTTGTCCAGCGAAAGTTCGGCGCCGGTGACCCCGGACTGGGGCTGACCGTCGAGCGACCAGTCATAGACGATCTGCGCGTCCGGGGCCTGGTCGGTGACCGACGCGGTGCAGAGGACCTGCCCGGCGTCCTGCAGGGAGTTGGTGTCGCATGCCAGCCCGGCGGTGAGTGCGGGCGGGACCGGGGTCGTGGATGGGACGGCGTTCGGGCAGCGCGGGGGCGGGATCGCACTGAGGATCGTGTCGGTTTGGCCGGCGATCTGGTACATCGTGTCGGTCGGCAGGGTCCGGGTGCTCGAGTCGGGATTCACCACGTACCCGGCGTTGGTGTAGACGGCGTAGCAGCCGATGCTGAACACCAACGCCGGAACCGCCCCTGTTGAGCCGCCGCCGAACTCCTCTCCGGCCTCGCCGTACGTCGTCTCGGGACGCGCCGGATCCGAGCTGTCGGCGCCCGGTGCCGTGGCGTAGGCGCGGGCCTCGTCGGCGCTGGCAAAGACGCTCACCACGATTGCCCCACCTTGCGAATACCCTCCGGCGGGTGCCGGATCGGTGGGGTAGATGCGCTTTGAACAGGCGTTGCCGGGCTGGGCAGGCACGGTGGTGGGCGCCCCCGGGAGCGCCGGAGGTAGAGCCGACGGCATCAGCGTGCATAGATCATTCGGATCCGGGGCAGCGACCGCCTGCGGCACACCGCCCGTGTAAAGCAGGACCAGCGCGGCCATTGCGCCGAGGTAAGCAGCCACACGCCTCCGCAACCGCAGACTGCGGGCAAGCTCCTCCCCGGATCCGGTCCGGGATGGTCCTTCCAGATGGACTTGGCGGGCAGTGCGGCGGACATTCATGGAACGACCCGTTCCAGCTGAGAGCAGCGCTAGATCGTACCGGCCCGCCAGAGTGCCGCCCTGTTCCTGACCGCCGTACCATGTACATCAGTACAATTCCGCACCTGCGAACAAACCGCGATGTGTGATGGCGCCACAATTTTATCTCGACGCCCCGGAACCTGCCAGCGTGCGCGTGATCATTTAGGGGTCGCCGTAGTACTCGCCGAAAATCGGGCGGATATGCCCCGCTACATCTCCTCTGGGGGGCAGCTTTAGGAGTGCTAGGCCATTGGCGACTCTTCTATATCTGTCAAGGCGGCGAGTTGACTCATGGAAAACCTCCGCGTAGCCGGGGTTGAGGCGGTCATTTCGGGAAGAGCTGCGCGTTGATCGAGGCCGACGCCACAACACCCTCGAGCGTCGCCTGCGCCGCGCTCCAGCCCGACGAAGGCGCCTCCAGCGTCATCAGATAGGCCTCGTTGGGAGCGACCGTGATGGCCACGATCTCGACGGTTTCGCCCTCGTTGGGGGTGGCCGACGTCGTGTAGCGCAGCACTGGAACCTGGTCGTACTGGCCGAAGGTCTGCTGGGTGGCCGTCGGGGCGAACAGCGCGCCCTTGTCGAGGTTGGCGATCAGCGTGTCGGCCGTGGGCGCCGCCGTGTTCGGCACCGCGGTCAGCCGCGGCCCGGCCGGGGTCTGGGCAGTCAGGTCCGCTTCCGTGTCGGCAAGCACGATCCCGCCGGGAGTGGGCAGTACCCGGTTCGCCCACCCCGCCGGCGGGGTCAGGGTGAGCCCGGCGCTGTGGGGTGGCTGTGGCGGCGGCGTCACCTGGGAAGAGGGCGGCGACGCCTGTGAAGAGCTCGGGGAGCTGGGGCCGGGCCCCACGCAGGCGGCAAGCGCAACGGACGCTGCCGCGAAGGCGACCAGGACCCGGCGCGGCGTCACGACGGCGCTCCCTTGGTTACATTGAAGTCCCGCTGCACGAGGAAGGCCGTCAGGCGCCGGGCCGCCAACAGCGCTGATGCTCGGGCGGCAGGATCCGGGTCGGTGACCCCATTGTAAGCCATGCGCAGGATGATGGGCATGCATGCCCGGACGCCCGGGAACGTGGGGCCCCCGCCCGAGCCGTCCTGCGAAGCCAGCACCCCGGCCTTGAAGACCAGGTCGCCGAGGTAGGGGTCGATTGTCTTCGGGAAGAGCTTTTGGAAGTCGTCATGTATCGCTAAGCCGCCGTCACGGGACAGATCCGCGATAGTGACTCCCGTGCCGCCGTTCAGGGCTTCGAGGATGGCCTGCTCTGCCTCGGCCGCGGTCAGGGTGGTCGACGTGGGCGAGCTGGTGGGCGTCGCGGTGGCTCCGGCGCAGTCCTTGGTCGGACCGCCGGTAGCGGTCCACGTGGCGTGGCTGGACGGATCGGCGACATCGTGGGTCGTCCCGGTCAGCGTCCCGGCCGAGATGGTGGCCTCATACTCGCCTTCGAGGGTGGAGCCGTCAGCACGCTTGGCGTTCCACACCACGATGACGTCGACGTGGTCGCCGGTAACGTTGCCGGTGAAGTTCCCGCTGAGGCTGGCGTCGCCAGCGGTGCCGCTCACCTGGTTGCCGCTCTGTTGGAAGGTGAAGGCCAGGGTCCGGGAGCCGCCCTGGACCGTCGCCCAGGTACCGCTGATGTCCCAGCAGGGCGTGGCCGCAGCAACCGGGGAAGCGGTACTGAGGAAGCACAGCAGGACGGCCAGCACAGACAAGGCGGCGAAAACCTTCGGGGCGGCCCGACTTGCCATCGATGGGCCGGATGCAGATTCGCGTAACGAGACGTGGAGGGGAGTTCCTGCCATGGCGTCGGCCTTTCCGACGGTCATCCGGCGAGGATGTCGGATTTCCTGGCGTCAGAGTACATCCGTCAACGCCAGGAAATCAATCACAAGGGCGTCGTGGATAGGACGTGGAGGGTGTTCAGAGTCCGGTAGAGGTAGCGTTTGAGGCAGCGCGGATCTCGCGTCGGGTCTTGCTGCGCGATCAAGGCGTTCACGTTCGCGGTCCGTTCGACCTTCATCTGGTCCTGCGCCGCCACCAGCACGCGTAGGGCGGCGCGTGGCAACCGACACCAACCCTGCCAGCCAGTCCCAGACCAGACACATCTAGACTCACAGGATATTTCACTAATTCAGAGCCGCCCCTGTAAGCCAGCCCCCGGACCGGGTAACCGCTCGCCGTGCAAGTAGCCGGGCGGGCAAAGTAGAGTACCCACTACTCGTGACCCGCCCTGGAACCAACAGGTTGAATGGAACCCAGTTGGTCTCAAGCGCAGTTCCTGGTCTCTGGGGGTTATCCGTATGTGTGTTTCCTGCAATCCTGTCGCGTCCTTTCCGCGTCCCACAGCGACGGAGGCAGTCCGTTGAGCGCCGGGATGGAATCCGCTTCCATGTTCGCGGGGTCGCTGCCCGGGCTGATCCTGATGGACCTGGGCCAAGCAATGGTGGTGGTTTGCCTGTGTTTCGATATGGTTCGTGCCCTGTCCGTGCCGCGTTCGCATCGGCGCTTTGTGGCCAGCACCATCTTCAGGACCCTGGCGGTGCCGTCGATTCTCGTCATGGGCGTCAGCGTGCTGGCTAAGGCAATCCAATGGTCTTGGATGGATGTGGCCATGGGCGTCCTCGTGATGGTGATGATCATCTTCCGCTGGCACCACGACAAGGATGAGGACAACTGGTGGAAGGGCAAAGGCAAGAAGCTGGCCCGCTGGGCGCGGAAGCAACTGGCCCCACCGCCCGTCTTGACCCCGGCGTCGGCGTCGGCCTGAGCGCCAATCCCCCCGACGCTCGCTCACCTTTGGGGTGTTTTCGGCCGACGCTCGCTCAGATGATCTGAGCGAGCGTTCCGGCTTTTGGCCTTATATCTGAGCGAGCGTCCCGGTAGATGTGCCGGAACGGTCTCCTGGCGCCCGACGGCGGCCGGCCCGTTGCGCTGTCGTCTCGCCTTTGTGCCGTTCCCCCGTCAGACGCTCGCTCACAAACAAGCCCTCCCGGCCAGACGCTCGCTCAGATGATCTGAGCGAGCGTTCCGGCTTTTGGCCATATATCTGAGCGAGCGTTTCGGCTTTTGGCCATATATGTGAGCGAGCGTCCCGTCGACGCCGCCCCCGCCAGCCCGGACGCTTGACGCATCTCGCGCCTTCCGCATATTCTGAACGAACGGTCGGTAAATATTTAGGAGCAACCATGGCATCGCAGAATCTGCAGTCTGTGCCCGCTGAGCTGTCCCCCGAAGAGCTTGAGCGGGAACAGGCCGGTCAGGCGTACTTTGACCGCATCATCTCCGAGGACTCGCGCATCGAACCCCGCGACTGGATGCCGGAGGCCTACCGCAAGACCCTGCTCCGCCAGATCTCGCAGCATGCGCACTCGGAGATCATCGGCATGCAGCCGGAAGCCAACTGGATCTCCAGGGCTCCGAGCCTCAAGCGCAAGGCCATCCTCATGGCGAAGGTGCAGGACGAGGCGGGTCATGGTCTTTACCTCTACTCGGCCGCGGAAACCCTCGGCCAAAGCAGGGACAAGATGACCAGCGACTTGATCGCCGGCAAGGCCCGCTACTCGTCCATCTTCAACTACCCCGCGATTTCCTGGGCGGATATGGGCGCAATCGGCTGGCTGGTGGACGGTGCCGCGATCTGCAACCAGGTTCCCCTGTGCCGTGCTTCCTACGGCCCCTATGGACGCGCAATGGTGCGCATCTGCAAGGAAGAGTCGTTCCACCAGCGCCAGGGTTTCGAGATCCTCCTCGAACTGTCCAACGGCACGCCTGCCCAGAAACAGATGGCCCAAGACGCCGTCAACCGCTGGTACGCGCCGGCGCTGATGATGTTCGGCCCGCCGGACGACGATTCACCCAACTCCAAGCAGTCCATGGCCTGGAACATCAAGCGGTTCAGCAACGATGAGCTCCGCAGCCGCTTCGTCGGCATGATGGTGGAGCAGGTCAAGGTCCTGGGCCTCACGCTCCCGGACAAGGACGTCCGTTTCAACGAAGAAACCAAGAAATGGGAGCACGGCCCCCTGGACTGGAACGAGTTCAAAAACGTTCTCGCCGGAAAGGGTCCCTGCAACGCGCAGCGGCTTGAGCGCCGCCGTGAAGCGCACGACGACGGCGCCTGGGTCCGCGAAGCGGCCGCCGAGTACGCCCGCAAGCAAGCAGAGAAGGAATACGCAGCATGAGCACCCCAGCCAACGAACCCCACGAGACTCCCTGGAGCCTCTGGGAAGTCTTCGTCCGCTCCAGCCGCGGCCTGTCCCACGTCCACGCCGGATCCTTGCACGCACCTGACGCGGCAATGGCGCTGCGCAACGCCCGTGACCTGTACACCCGTCGCAACGAAGGCGTGTCCATCTGGGTGGTTCCGGCCGATGCTATTTCCTCGAGCGACCCGGATTCCAAGGGCTCCTTCTTCGAGTCTCCGCAGGGCAAGGACTACCGCCACGCGACGTACTACACCAAGAGCGAAGGCGTGAAGCACCTGTGAGCACGCCAGAAACAAGCAACCCGGACTTCGCCATCGAGGGCCACGGCGACATCTCCGTCGGCGTCAGGGGAGCAGGTGCCTCAGGAGACGGTTCCGCAAGCGCCACGCGCATCACCCCCGGGAACGCCCTGCGTCCCGAGGACATCGCCCTCGAGATCCGCAAGGGACAAGTCAAACCCACAAACGACGTCGCGGAATACGCTTTGCGCATCGGCGACGACGGCCTGATCCTGGCCCAGCGCCTGGGTCACTGGATTTCCCGCGCCCCCGAGCTTGAGGAAGACGTCGCCCTGGGCAACATCGCGCTCGACCAGCTCGGCCACGCCCGTTCCTTCCTCACCTACGCCGGTGCGGCATGGGACAAGTCCGAGGACGATCTGGCGTACTTCCGCCGGGAGCACGAGTTCCGTTCCGCCCACCTTTTCGAACAGCCGAACGGTGACTTCGCCGTCACCATCGCCCGGCAGTTCATCGTGAGCTACTACCAGTTCGAACTCTACAAGCGGCTGACCGGATCCACGGATGCCACCATCGCGGCCATCGCCGCGAAGGCACTCAAAGAGGTCGACTACCACCGCGACCACAGCGCCCAATGGGTCCTCAGGCTTGCCGGCGGCACGGAAGAGTCCCGCCGTCGTATCGTCCAGGCTTTCAAGCTCGTCTGGCCGTACGTCGAAGAGCTCTTCGAAGATGACGAGCTCACGGCCCGCCTCGCGGAAAGCGGAGCAGGCGTGCAGCCCTCCAGCCTCCGCGCGGACTTCGACCAGCTCACGGGCGAGATCCTGAGCGAAGCCGGCCTCGATGAGGAACTCAATCTCGAACGTATCCCGCAATCCTTGGGTGGCGGCCGCCAGGGCAAGCATTCCGAGCACTTGGGTTACCTGCTCGCAGAGATGCAGGTGCTTGCCCGCGAACATCCCGGTGCAAGCTGGTGACCGTGGTGGACATGTTCCTTCAAGAGACCCCAACCCAGACCAAGCAAACCGCCGAGCACAAGGCTTGGGGGATTGCTGCCACGGTCTGCGATCCGGAGATTCCCGTTCTCACCATTGAGGATCTGGGGATCCTCCGGAACGTGGCACTGTTCGACGACGGCGGGCTGGTCCCCGCGGTCCAGGTCACCATCACGCCGACGTACTCGGGCTGCCCCGCGATGGACGCCATCCGCGACGACCTCAAGACCGCGTTCCACAAAGAGGGATACCCGAGCGTCTACGTCGAGCTCATCCTGGCTCCGGCCTGGACCACCGACTGGATGACCGAGCACGGCAAGGCAAAGCTGCAGGAATACGGCATCGCACCTCCAAGTGGCAGGGCAGCCGCCGGTGGCCACGCCGGCAAAGTCCGCCTGAGCCTTGCCGTGAAATGCCCCCAGTGTTCTTCGCTGAACACCAAGGAACTTACCCGCTTTGGTTCCACGTCCTGCAAGGCGCTCTTCGTCTGCCAGGACTGCAAGGAACCGTTCGACTACTTCAAAGTCCTGTAAGGAATCCGACATGCCCGTTGTCCGCCAGACCGCAGCCGAACAAGCGCAGGCCACCGGCCGCCGTCGTGCGTCTTTTCATTCCCTCAGTGTTTCGGAAGTCCGCCGCCTGACTGAAGACGCCATCGAGGTGACGTTCGATGTTCCGGCGGAGCTCGCCGGCCAGTACGACTATCTTCCCGGCCAGTACGTAGCCCTGCGGACCACGCTTCCTGATGAGAGCGGCGAGCCGCACGAGGTCCGCCGCAGCTACTCCATCTGCGCAGAGCCGCGCAGCTTCGCCGACGGCAGCAGCGAGATCCGCGTGGCCATCAAGAAGGACCTGGGCGGCATCTTCTCCACATGGGCGAATGCGGAACTCAAGGCCGGCGACACGCTGGACGTCATGAGCCCCATGGGCGCGTTCATTTCCAAGCATGGCAAGGACGGCAAGACAGTCCAGCAGAACGTCATGAACTCCATGAACAATCCGCAGGAGATGGCCAGCGAGCTCTCGGACGCCGGTTCCTTCGTGGCCATTGCCGCCGGCTCGGGCATCACCCCGGTGATCGCGATCGCCCGCACCCTGCTGGCCGCGAACCCGGAAACGCGCTTCGACCTGATCTACGCCAACAAGGCCGCCATGGACGTCATGTTCCTCGAGGAACTGGCGGACCTGAAGGACAAGTACCCCTCGCGCCTGGCGCTCCACCACGTGTTGTCGCGCGAGCAGCGCATCGCACCCCTCATGACGGGACGCATCGACGCCGAGAAGCTCCAGCAACTGCTGGGCACCGCCATCCACGCGCAGGACGTGGACGAATGGTTCCTGTGCGGTCCGTTCGAGCTGGTCCAGCTGTGCCGGGATACCCTCGCTGCGCGTGGCGTTGAGCCCGAGCACGTCCGCTTTGAACTCTTCACCACCGGCCGCCCGGACCGCCCCGAGGGCAACGCCGGCCGACCCGTTGTGGAGGACGAGTCGAAGGACACGTACAAGATCACCTTCAAGCTGGATGGTTTGACCGGCGATGTCGCCAGCCCCACCCACGCGCGGGAATCAATTCTGAATGCTGCTTTGCGCGTCCGCCCGGACGTTCCGTTCGCGTGCGCCGGTGGCGTCTGCGGCACGTGCCGCGCCAAACTGGTCTCGGGGACGGTCAGCATGGACGAGAATTACGCCTTGGAGCAGGATGAGTTGGACAAGGGCTACGTGCTGACGTGCCAGTCCCACCCCACGAGTGAATCCGTCACGGTCGATTTCGACGTCTAAGGAATATACGAATGATCGAGCTCTCCATCGCCAACGGCATCGCCGAAATTGTCCTCAATGCCCCGGAAAAGCTGAACTCGCTTGATGAGGCAGCGCTTGCGGAACTGGATAAAGCGTACGACGACGCCGCTGCCGCCGCCTCCCGCGGGATGGTGCGGGCGCTGCTTCTGCGCGGAGAGGGCCGCGCCTTTTGCGCGGGACGCGACATTGCCGGCGTGACGCCGGAGAGCGACGACGCGAAGGCGTACTTGAACGGGCTCGTGGAGCCGCTGCTCAAGAAGATGGCAGCCTTCCCAGCCCCGACGTTCGCGGCAGCGCACGGCGCGTGCCTCGGCGTCGGGCTCGGCCTGTTGCTCGCCACGGACGTGGTGTACGTGGCGGAGAACGCCAAATTCGGGTCACCGTTCGCCAAGCTGGGCGCCACCTTGGACTCGGGCGGGCACTGGTACTTCACGGAGCGACTGGGCATGCACCGGACCTTGGACCTCATCTACACCGCGGACCTGATCAGCGGCGCCGAGGCCGTGGCACAGGGAATGTTCAGCCGGGTCATGCCTGATAATGCTCTGCTGGAGGCCACGCGGATCATCGTGGAGCGGGTCGCGGCTGGTGCGACCGGTGCGTTCACGGCAAGCAAGGAGCTCGTGGCCCATATCCGCGATCAGCGCCTTGGTTTGTGGGCCGCCATGTCCGAAGAGAACGACGAGCAGGCGCGGCTCTGCAAGACCGAGGACTACGCGGAAGGTTTCCGGGCGTTCCAGGAGAAGCGGGCACCGGTCTTCAAGGGGTAGCAGGCTCCCTGATCGATACCCTGAAGGGGTGACTCGTACCCGTCGGCTGAGCGTCGTCCTGATTTTGAACCTGGCGCTGGTGGCCGGGTTGCTTGTTGTGGGAATCTCGGCGAACTCGCTGGGCGTGCTCGCTGAGGGCGCGGACTACCTGGCCGATGCTGCAGCCATCGGGGTGTCCTTGTTGGCCGTCCGGGTGTCCAAGCTGGCCCCGACCCCTCAGCGTCCGCAGGGATATCCGATGGCCACCACGTGGGCCGCAGGGGTCAATGCTGGCTGGTTGCTCATCTTGAGCGTCGCGATTCTGGTGGGCGCGGCTGGACGCCTCCTCACCGGTACGAGTGAGGTTCACGGACTGCCGGTGCTCATTGTCAGTGGGATTGCTGCGGTCGTGATGTTCGCGGGTGCCCTCATCCTCGGCGGTGACGGCGACAACAAAGCCAGGGGCGATCTGAACATGCGTGCCGTCCTTCTTGATACCGCCGGCGATGCCGCGGCTGCGGCCGGAGTCGCACTGGCCGGTGCCGTCATCTACGTGACGAAAGGCCTTTATTGGCTTGATCCTGTGGTCGCGGCGATCATTGCCGTTGTGGTGGGATATCACGCGGTCCGCTTGCTCATCGAAATCTTCCAGGCCCTGCGAGCGCATCGGCGCAAAGCCGCGCGGCCGTGAGCGTCCCGGGTGCCGAGCGACTTGCTTCGGATCAGCGGGCCCGTAATCCGATCAAGAGCCACAGACCGCCGTCGATGACCAGATCCGGGGTGGGCCCCGAAGGATTCTTGCTTTTTCACGATTCAAGCGGCCTGGAGTTCCGTGAGATGGGCGTATTTCAGCGCCTTGGCTTGGTTGCGTAGTCGCCGCCGGTGGCGCCTGGAACGCGCGGGTTCAATTTCTGGCTCGCGGGCGCATGGTAGGGGCGGGGCTGTGGATCGGTAGGTATGTCCGGTGGGGGTGCGGATTTCAACGACGTGGCGTGTTGTTGCTGACCGGGTTCGTGCTGCCCAGCCGGTGAGTTCTTTGGTGTGGTTGCAGGCTTCGCACAGGCCAGCCCCGTTGGCCAGGCTGGTGGGTCCTTCGTCGTGCCAGGGGATGATGTGGTCGAAATGCCTGATCGGTGCGTCGCAGTAGGGGGTGCGGCAGGTGTCGTCGCGGGCCTGGATGAAGCGCCGCATGCCTGCCGGGAACAGCCGCGCCCTCGAATCGGCGGCGATAAGGTCCCCGGTCCCAGGGGCGGTGAAGAGACGCCGGAGCCAGAGCTTGAGTTCTTGACCGCCCTCAGGGTCGCCGGTGAGCAGTGTCCTGGCCCAGGCCGCGGGGACGATCCCGTAGCCGGGCAGGCGGGCCGGTTCGGCCTCGCCTTGGAAAAGGGTGCGGTCGGTCATGACGAGCTGGACTTCCACCCCGCTGATCCCGGCGGGGGTGCCGGTGGTGCGTTCGACGAGGGTGTCGGCCATGATCTGGCTCCGGCTCCGGGTCTCTCCGGAGGAGTGGAGGGTGTCGGCGTGCCGGGACAGGGCCGCGTGCACGGCCACGCCTTGGGCGACCGGGAGGAGGGCGGTCAGGTAGGTCATGGTGTCCGGTGCCGGGCGGAGGCTGACGTGCCGTTCGGTGGCGGCGTGGCTGGCGCGCTGCGTGACGGAGCGGGGGTCCCGCCGGTAGGCCGCGGTCCGGGCCGCGGCGATGATGGCCTTGTCGCCGGCGCCGTCGAAGACTCCCGTGTCGGCGGCGAGTTCCTCGTCCACCGCGCAGCGGTCTTCGGCGCTCAGGCAGGCGGTTTCCTTCACCAGCAGGGTTGCCCGCCATTCGTTGAGCTGTCCGGTGTCGAGGGCGGTGAGGGTGTGCGGCATTTCGGTGACGAGGGCTTTGGCGAGTCCGTGGAGCCGGGATCCGCGGGCGGGGGACTCCCGCCGGGCCAACGCGATTTGGGCTCCGACACCGCGTCCCTGCTCCTCGGCCGGGACGCCCAGCTCTTTCTCGGCGCTGCGTTGGGCGGCATCGAACGCGACCGTGATCCTCGCCTGCAAAGCCGCGGCGGCGGACTTCAGATCCTCCAGGGCACGCAACTGGTTTATCAGTTCAGCACTGTCGGCGCCTGGCCGGAGTGAGTTCACGGCACCGATCAGATCCTCCACATGAAGGCACGGCACCTGGACGCCCGGCACGGCAGCCTCCGGACCGGCGCCGCCGGAAGGCGCGCCTGCTCCGATCAGCTGTGTTCCTCGGTTTCCGTCCATAACCAAAGCATCCCAGGGACCCCCGACATTATTAGGCCGGAGAACCTCTTCCCGCGCAAAAGCAGGATAATCGGTAGGACTTTTCGGGAATGTCCGACGGCGAGCGGGTGCCTCAGTCGGCCGGCCGGGATGTGGCGGAGGGCTGTTGATTTCGTGCCCGGTGGAGCCGGTATTCGCGGGCGGTGATCCAGACGATGAAGATGTCGAAGGCTGTCAGGAGGACAAGGCCCCAGGAGAAGGCGACGGCGATCCGGTAGCCCTGGTAAAGGATGAAGACAAGCAGGAACGCGATCATCCACGGGTAGGCCCAGAGCTTGTCCTTCAGGACGGCCCAGACAAGGACGATTTTCACCAAGCCGTGCAGGAGTAGGTAGATCGCGCCGAACAGCGTCGCCGAACCTGAGAGGTTGGAGCTCAGATGCACCAAGCTGTTCGCCAGGAAGTCGTGCGGATCCTGGGCGAGCTCGTGCTGGGTGAGGAACCGGACCAGATCTCCGATTTGTTGGGGCGTCACCACCAAAAGAAGCACGCCGCCGATCAGTTCTAGAACACCGTCGAGGCCTTTCAGGACGAGGCTCACCCGAAATGTCCGGTCGAGCAGCGTTGTTCCAGCCGGTTTCGTTCTCATGGCACTTCCCTTCGGTACCTCAAGATACATTCTTTCTTATGTGGACACTGCGGGACCTCATTGCGCGGGACCGTCCATTCCCCGAAAGGAACTATTTCCATGAATCGCACGGATGTAGACCATGCCCCTCTCCTCTGATCCCGCAGGAGTCTTCGCAATTGAAACACATGGCCTGAGCAAGCACTTTGGCAGGCATACCGCCGTCGATGACCTGACCATGCGCGTGCCTGCGGGAGCCATCGCAGGTTTTATCGGTCCCAATGGGGCAGGCAAGACGACCACCATTCGCCTGCTCCTGGGGCTGGTGCGACCGGATGCGGGCAGCGCCACGGTTCTGGGCCACTCTCTCACCCAATTCGAGCGCTACCTGCCGCGCGTCGGGGCACTGGTCGAAGCGCCGGCGTTCTATCCGGGCCTTTCCGGGCGGACCAATCTGGAGGTGCTCGCCCGCCTTGGAGGCCATCCCGGTTCCCGCGTGAACGAACTGCTGGAGGTGGTGGGACTCTCCGATCGGGCGCGTGATCGGGTCGGAACGTATTCTCTAGGTATGAAGCAGCGCCTTGGGGTGGCGATGGCCCTGCTGCCCGATCCGGAGCTGCTCATTCTCGACGAGCCAGCCAATGGCCTTGATCCCCTCGGCATCATCGAGATACGCGAGATGCTGCGCCGTTTGGCCGGCCAAGGGAAAACCATCCTGCTCAGCAGCCACTTACTCGGTGAGTTGGAACAGCTCACTGACTGGCTGATCATGCTCAATCAGGGGAAAGCCCTGTTCTGCGGGCCGGCCCGGGACCTGCTGGCCCAACGCGTCGAGGTAGTGGTCGAAGCCCAGGACGCGGTCCAGCTGGATCTGGTGGCCGGGATCGCGGGCGAGGCCGGCTACGCGGCCACACGGGAGGACCACGTCTTGCGCATCGCCTGTTCTGCCGGTTTTGCCGAGACCTTGAACCGGCAGGCCAGAGAAGCCGGCGCGGCGGACCTGGCCATCCGAGTAAGGGAAGCCAGCCTCGAGCAGCTGTTCCTGGCTTTGCTGAAAGGAGACCGCTCATGATTTCCGTGCTCCGTGGGTTTGGCAGCGAACTGCTCAAGTTCCACCGCTGGAGTGTTTTGGCGGTTGCGGGGGTGATGCTGGTGGTGAGCACCTTTATCGCTTATCTGACGTTCCACCAGATCGCATCTGGAGCCACCGGCCGTGAGATGACCGGCCTGATTGCTGCGTTCCCCACACCTCAGGGATTGGTTTCGATCATTGGCCAGGCCCGTTCCCTGATCATTGCCATCGCGCTGGTGATGGTGACAGCCAACCTCGCCGCGGAATGGTCCCAAGGGACGCTGCGCAACCTGTTGGTTTGTGAGCCGCGCCGCCTGCGGTGGTTGGCGGGCAAAATGCTGGCGCTGGTGCTTTTTGTGCTGCTCTCGATGCTGCTCACCCTGCTCATCAGCGGCACATTCATCCTTGTCGTTGCTCAAGGCCAGGGGATTCAGACGGCTGCGTGGACCTCTCCGGAGGGGCTGCAGGTCTTTTTGGCGTTCTTGGGTAATGAGGCGCTGTGCCTCATCGGGGTGAGCGCTCTGGGCATGGTCATCGCCGTGCTCACCCGTTCGGTCGCGGCCGGCGTCGGGATCGCCCTGGCCTACATCCTGGTGGTCGAAGGCATCATCGCGGTGGTTTTGCCGCAGGTCACCCAATGGTTCCCAGGCCGGGTGTTCAACACCATTGTGGGTGCGACGGTGCCCTTGGTGGGTCCGACCCCTCCCCAAGGCTATCCGGCGGCCCTGGGAGCAGCCCTGCTGTGGACTCTCGGCTTTGCGGCAGTAAGCGCCGTAGTGTTCCCACGCCAGGACATCAAAGCGTGACAGAAGGGAACACGCGACGTCCGCGAGGTGAGCCCTCCGGCGTCGTCGGCAACGAGCGCCTGACCGCGCTGATAGGGGCCGTGGTGCTGGTGCTGTCGGTGGCCGAGATTGCCACCGTTCCGACCCTGGGCAGCCTGATCGTGGCGCACTTCTTCGTTGGCCTGCCCCCGACATCCTGATCCGCGTGCACATTGTCAGCTTCCTAATCTGGCTTGCCACCCTCGCAGTGCACGTCTTCGCATACGTGAGGCTGGCGGCGATCGCTGCGGTGGTGCTTCTGCCGACTGCCGCACCATGGGAGGGGTGGCGTGGTCAGGCCGTGACCGGATCTGGGGTCCTCGCCGTTGCAGTGAGCATCGGGACCGCGGTCGCGGTGATGCTCAAGCGCCGCTAGAGGGAGAAGCAAGGCCGCAGGCGCATGTGTTTTAAAGACACAGCGGATGCGCTGGCGGGAAGAACTCCTATAAAGCGTCCGACTAATTCAGACGTCCCTGAGCCCGACGCCTGAGTCATCGAGGCAGGGCGAACGTTTTCCGGCTGGGGCGCCGATGGATCTGCGGCAGACGCAAGGGTGTCCCGTGACGGCCGGCATAGATAACCAGATGAACCGTTCCATTTTGTTGTAGTTGCCGAAGTGCAATACGGCGCCGTCCAGCTTCGGTGCGAGATCACGGCTGACGCTGAGGGCAATTTCCTGTGTGTCGTTCCGGATGATGGACTCTGGGCCGGGCCCTTCCGCAAGGAGGCAACGAAGGTATTTTTTGGGCTCAGTACGGGAAAAGTAGAGCCCTTGTTTGCGGCAGCCACCGTGGCCCTGGTAGCAGTACAGGGACCCGCCGAAGTCTTCGATCATCATCGCCGCTTCCGCGGTGACGGTGAAGGTGCCGTGGCCGGGGATCCGGGCCGTGACGCCGGTGAGGCTCACCATGGCACGCTGCTGACTCAAACTTCATCCAGCACGTCGGCGTGGTGGTGACGGGGTGTTCCGTCAAGGGAGTGCTCGGCCTGGAAGATCGCATCGGTAACGAGTTGGCGGACGTGCTCGTTCGCAAGGCGGTAGAACACGCGGGTCCCCTCTTGCCTTGTGGTCACGACGCGCCCGAGGCGCATTCGGGCAAGGTGTTGGGATACCGCTGCCTGGGATTTATGGACCAGTTCCGCCAGCTGGTTGACGGGCAACTCGCCGTCGCGCAGCGCAAGAATGATCCGGACCCGGGTGGCGTCGGCGAGCATCGCAAACACCTCGACAGCTAGCTCGACGTACTGGCTGTCCGGCTCACGTCCGCACACAGCGTTATCTGCATCCATGCTTATATTGTTTCATACGGATACAATGGGGTATATATATTGAGCAAGGTGCCGTTCGTTAGCTGAGGCTCCTTCGCGGAAACATGCCAGCGACCCCCAACGTCGAGAGACGCCCCGGGTCAGGACAGGCCGCCCCGGCATTAAGGGGTGGCCCCGATTGGCTCCCGGAATGCCGGGTTCACGCCGCGAAGTGCCAAAGGTCTTACGAGGAGGGGCAACCGCCGGGTGGGATGCCCGGCCTCCTCCCTGGCTGTGCAAAGCGCCGATTGGAGGTGGTCACCGAATGAGTGATGATCATAAACGATCCAACGGTGCCGCCTCGACGCGGCACTGAATCCAGCTTCTGACGCGGGTTAAGCCTGCGCTTTTTCCCCCCACTAGTCGCCCGCGACTCCACCCTTCTGGCCTGAGTGCAGTGCGCTCCGCATGCCACAGGTGGATGTCTTCATGTCCCGGGAAGGACACCCCATGACCACTAACATCCCCACGGGTCCGCAGCCCACAATGCCTGCGGCGCACAAGGCACCGGCATCCCTTGATAGCGCGCACATCGGCGACATCAAGGGCGCCTTCGGCACCATCAAGGTTGATCAGGAAGGTTCCAGCAGCGGTTGGAAGGCCAAACTGAAGACTCTCCTCGCCGTCGTCGGTCCCGGCCTCATCGTGATGGTCGGAGACAACGACGCCGGAGCGTTCGGCACCTACACGCAGGCCGGCCAGAACTACGGCACGTCCCTGCTGTGGACGCTCCTGCTGTTGGTTCCCGTGCTCTATGTCAACCAGGAAATGGTGCTCAGGCTCGGTATCGTCACCGGCGTCGGGCACGCCCGCCTCATTCTGGAACGGTTCGGCAAGTTCTGGGGCGCGTTCAGCGTGATCGACTTGTTCATCCTGAACGCCTTGACGATCGTGACGGAATTTATCGGTATCAGCCTCGGCCTTGACTACCTGGGCATCCCGAAAGTCATCGGCGTCCTCGTAGCGGCCGCCATCATCATCGGGGCAGCCTCCACGGGATCCTTCAAGCGTTTCGAACGTGTCTGCATGATCCTCGTGGCAGGATCCCTGTTGCTGGTTCCGATCATCGTGATGGTGCACCCAGGCCTGGGCCAGGTAGCCCACGACTTCGTGGTTCCCGGTGTTCCTGCTGGTTCGGATCTGTCAACAGTGACGCTGCTCATCATCGGAATCGTCGGCACCACCATTGCGCCCTGGCAGTTGTTCTTCCAGCAGTCCTACCTGATTGACAAGCGCATCACTCCGCGTTTCATCAACTACGAAAAGGCTGATCTCTGGATCGGTATCGCCATCGTCATCGTCGGCGCGGCGGCCATCATGGGATTCACGGCCGCGACGTTCGCCAGCCAGCCCGAATTCGGAAACTTCACCGACGCCGGAGGCGTGGCTGAGGGCCTTGGTAAGTACGTTGGAAAGACCGCTGGCGTGCTCTTCGCCGTCGCGCTGATTGACGCTTCGATCATCGGTGCCGCAGCCGTGGGTCTGTCCACCTCGTATGCGCTCGGCGATGTCCTTGGTCTGAAGCACTCCCTGCATCGCAAGTTTTCCGATGCCAAGGGTTTCTACGCCGTCTTCGCCGGCATCTTGCTGATTTCGGCCATTGTTGTTCTGATTCCGGGAGCGCCCCTGGGTTTGCTGACCGTGGGAGTCCAGGTGCTTGCTGGCGTTCTGCTGCCATCCGCCACCGTGTTCCTGCTGTTGCTGTGCAACGACAAGCAAGTGCTCGGGCCATGGGTCAACGGCAAATTCCTGAACATTTTCACCGCGTTCATCATCGGCATCCTCGTGATCCTGTCCCTGGTCCTGACTTCCAGCGTCCTGTTCCCGGACATGACCGGGGGAACCATTGTCGCGATCATCTTCATCGGGGGCGGGGCCTGCCTGTTCGGCTGCATCGCCTACGTGATCTACCGCGCCGTCCGGCCCGGCCCAGCCAGGGAAGCCGTCAGCCACGCCGAGCGCCGCGAATGGAGAATGCCCCCGTTGACTCTCCTAGCGGCACCGAAACTCTCCACCGCGCGAAGGGCCGGGCTCACGGTCCTGCGCGCCTACCTCCTGATCGCGATGATCCTGGTCATCGTCCGTGTGGTCCAGCTGGCTATTGGCGGCTGAACGCCCAGGGCGTAGATTCCACAGCAGGCCCGTCAAGCCCCCTTCTCCCGAAAGGCTCCCACCGATGAGCACCACAGACACCTCCAGTGCACCGCGCTTCATGCTTTCTACACTCCTGCGCCAGCCCGTCCTCGACTCCAAAGGCAACCAGATCGGCGTCCTTGCCGACGTGATTGTCCGTCTCCGCGACGGGGCCTACCCCACACTCAGCGGCCTGGTCGTCAGTGTGGGCAACACCCAGATCTTCACGACAGTCGAGGACGTGGCGGGCATCGATGCTGACGGCGTCCGGCTGCGCACCACCAAGCTGGACCTGCGCCCCTTCAGCCGGCGCGAAGGCGAAGTCCTCCTCCAGGAAGACGTCCTCGGACACCGGCTCATCGACACAGAACGCACCATCATGGTCAAGGCTTACGACATCGAACTCAGCCAGAACGGAGACACCTGGGAGGCCACCGGGCTCGACGTCCACAAGCCCCGCTGGTTCCGGACCGAGCGCAGCCACAAACCCCACGCCACCCGCGACTGGAACCAGTTCCTGCCCCTCATCGGCCACAAGGACTCCAGCAAGGTGCGCTCGGATTCGGCACGCTTCCGCAAGATGAAGCCGGCCCAGATCGCCGACCTGATTGAGGACTCCTCCGACAAAGAGCAGCACGAACTCCTGGCACAGGTTCACAACGATCCCGAGCTTGAAGCGGATGTCTTTGAAGAGCTCGACGACGACCGCCAGTCGCGCATCTTGAAGGACCGCAGTGACCAGGACGTCGCGGACGTGTTGGCCCACATGCGCGCCGACGACGCCGCAGATGCTGTCATGGACCTGCCTCAGGAACGCCGCAAAGCGATCCTTGCCCTCTTGCCGCCAACCCAGCACGCCAAAGTCATGGCGCTCCTTGGCTACCATGACGCAACGGCCGGCGGGCTGATGGGAACCGACTACACGGCGCTGCCCTCAACCGCCACCGTCGCGGAGGCGATCAACAGCGTCCGAACTGCCACCGCCCAACAACCGGAAGCACTGACAACCATCTATTCCCTCCACCCGGACGGAACACTCGCAGGCGTCATCGGCCTTGTCCAGGCCTTGCAGTCAGACCAGGACAAGCAGCTCAGCGACGTATCCGACGCCGAGCCCGTCAGCGCACAGCCGGGCGATGACATCATCGAAGTCACAACCACCATGGCCGACTTCAACCTGCTCACCCTCCCCGTGCTGGATGCCGAACGCCGTATTCTAGGTGTCATCACCGTGGACGACGCCCTCGAAGCGGCGATCCCGAGCGACTGGGCCCGCCGCGAACACCACCGCGCAGCTCCCGGCAGCAACCACGTCGAGTCCGAAACACGCACCGGTAACTAAGAAACGAAGAGCCCGATGACTGAAACCAACGGTACGCAGCGGCCCTCGCTGTATGAGCAACTCCTGAAGCGTGATCGGGACCGTAAGTTCCGCCGTCGTAGGATTGTCCTCATCGCCGCCCTGGCCGCGGCAGCACTCGTCCTCGGTGTCGTCGTGTATGTGGGTGGTACCGCGCTCAATTTCAACGCAAACCTCCACCGTTCGGGCGCACTGAACGGCCAGGATGTCCCGAAGTTGAGCAAGGACACGAACATCCTGGTCATGGGATTGGATACGCGGGTCGACGAGAAGGGGCAGCCTCTTCCTCCGGAAATGTACGACGCACTCCATGCCGGGGACCAGAGCATCGGTGGCTACAACTCCAACGTCCTGATGCTCATTCACATCCCTGCCGACGGATCCAAGGCAACCGGGATCTCGATTCCCCGGGATGACTACGTCCAGGTCAGTGGCATCCCCGGAAGCGGGCCCTTCAATGCCAAGATCAAGGAAGCCTACGGCTACGGATTCGACGCCGCGAAGAGCTCGCTGATCAACGCCGGTAAAGCCGATGACGACACCACCTATCAGGCAGCGCGCGACGCCGGACGCAAGGCTGAGATCGCGACCGTCACCCAGTTCCTGGGCGGCGTGTACATCGACCATTTCATCGAAGTCACCATGGCCGCGTTCTACCAGACGGCCCAGGCCATCGCGCCCATCACCGTGTGCGTCAACAAGGCTACCCAAGACACCTTCTCCGGGGCCGACTTCAAGGCGGGCGTGCAGCAGATCGATGCCAAACAGGCCATGGCCTTCGTGCGGCAGCGGCGCGACACGACCGACCCGAACTACCAGTTCTCGGACCTGGACCGCGAACGCCGCCAGCAGGCCTTCATCACTTCGGTGTCCCACCAGCTTAAGCAGGCCGGAACCTTCACCGACATCGGTAAGTTGCAAGGTGTCCTCGACGCCGTGAGCAAGAACATCGTTGTTGATTCCGACTTGAACCTCATCGAACTGGTCCAGCAGGCAACCTCCCTTACCGGGGGCAACATTGCGTTCACCACCCTGCCGATCACCGGTTTCGGCACGTCCCCGGACGGCGCGTCCATCAACACGGTGGACATCGACCAGGTCCAGGCCACCGTGAAGGAACTTCTCACCCCCGCAGCGGCAACGCAGCCGGCGCCCGGCGCAAGCACTACCGCCCCAGCCCAGGCCCCGGCAGCACCCGAAACACCGGCCCCCGCCAACCAGGCACCGGCCAACTCGGCCCCCGTCAACCCGGCACCGACCCCCAGCACCAGCACTTACGCCGACTCCACGGGAGCCCTCCAAGGCGGCAACATCCCCTGCGTCAAGTAAGACTTGGCGGCTGATGGTTTCCCGCGTCATCCAGGCCATTACACGGATGGCCGATTACAATCTGCTTACCCGCTGGTCGCGCCGCGGACCCAGCCACCACGCCAACCGCGGCGGGGACAGGAGAATTTCATGAATGATGGGCACCACCGCCAGCTCGGCAAACGACGGAAGGCGGAGGCTTCACCCGGCGGGACCGCAACCTCCGCGGGTCCCCGCCATATGCGTCGCAAGTCCCGGCGCAAGTCCGTCATCCTGATATCGGCCACGGCGGTCGCTGCAACCGTGGCCCTGGCCGCCGCCGTCGCGGTCACCTATGTGGGCGCGACGGCGGTTGCGGCCAACAACAACGTCCACCGCTCTGATGTCCTCGGCGCTCTGAAGTCGATGCCCCAGGCGGTGCCGAAGCTGAGCCAGGACACGAACATCCTGGTCATGGGCCTGGATACACGAGTCGACGAGAAGGGCAAGCCTCTTCCTCCGGAGATGTATGACGCGCTGCACGCGGGGGATGAGAATATCGGCGGTTACAACTCCAACGTCCTGATGCTCATCCATATCCCTGCAGACGGTTCCAAGGCCACGGGGATCTCCATTCCCCGGGATGACTACGTCCAGGTTGACGGCATACCGGGAAGCGGCCCGTTCAAAGCCAAAATCAAGGAAGCGTACGGCTACGGTTTCGCGGCAGAGAAGACCTCCTTGATCAACGCGGGAAAGCCCGACGACGACACGACGTACCAGGCAGCCCGCGACGCCGGACGCAAAGCCGAAATAGCTACCGTGACCAAGTTCCTGGGCAGCGTCCACATCGACCATTTCATCGAAGTCACCATGGCGGCGTTCTACCAGACGGCCCAGGCGATCGCACCCATCACCGTGTGCGTCAACCGAGCAACCCAGGACACCTTCTCCGGGGCCGACTTCAAGGCGGGCATGCAGCAGATCGATGCCAAGCAGGCCATGGCCTTCGTTCGCCAGCGCCGGGACACGTCCGACCCGACGTACCTCTTCTCGGACTTGGACCGCGAACGCCGGCAGCAGGCCTTCATTACCTCCGTGTCCCACCAGCTCAAAGACGCCGGGACCTTCACCGATATCGGGAAAATGCAGGGTGTCCTGGACGCCGTGAGCAAGAACATCGTGGTTGATTCGGAGTTGAACCTGATCCAGCTCGCCCAGCAAGCCACGTCCCTGACCGGGGGCAACATCTCCTTCAGCACCCTGCCGATCACAGGCTTCGGCACCTCCCCGGATGGCGCCTCCATCAACACCGTGAACGTCAACCAGGTGCAGGCCACCGTCAAGGAGCTCCTCACACCGGTCCCACCGGCTCCTGCAACGACCCCGACGGCGACCCCGACGGCGACCCCGACGGCGACCCCGACGACGGCGGCTGCCTCGCCTGCGGCACCCGCACCCGAAGCGCCACCCGCCTCGGAAGCCGCAACCCAAGCACCAGCCACCCCGTCAGCACCTGCAAGCAACGTCTACGCGGATTCCACCGGGGCCCTCCAAGGGGGTGCGATTCCCTGCGTGAAATAGCTGCGTCAAATAGCTCAGCCGTCTGCAGGGTCTGGAAAGTTCTCTCCGATAGGCTCTGCGGATGAGTGAAAATACCCCGAAGCTCGCAGGCTATCTGGACAAGCAACAGCCCGGACTTTATCAGGCCCTCTCCGGCTACGCGGAGCAGGTCACTGCGGAAGCGGACAGGACCGGGATCCCGCGTCGGACCCTGGAATTGTTGAACTACCGGGCCTCGCAGATCAACGGCTGCGCCTTCTGCCTGGACCTGCATCACCGTCGAGCCATCGGCTACGGAGAGACTGAGCAGCGGCTTTCCCTGGTGTCCGTGCATGGCGAGGTGGGGCTCTTCAACGAGGCCGAACAGGTCGCGATTGAGCTCGCCGAACAGATCACGCGCATGAGCACAGCCCGTCCCACTCCCGAGCTGTTCGCACGCGCGCGGAAGGTCTACACCGAGGAACAGATCAGCGTGCTGTGCATGGCGTGCATCGGCATCAACGC
The DNA here is from genome assembly GCF_044908325.1 of Arthrobacter sp. GAS37. Lineage (NCBI taxonomy): Bacteria > Bacillati > Actinomycetota > Actinomycetes > Micrococcales > Micrococcaceae > Arthrobacter > Arthrobacter sp. GAS37. The sequence goes on along the minus strand of NZ_JBIYDB010000004.1, from coordinate 113,593 downwards.
CTTCAACCGCTTGTCCATCCTGAGCGAGCACCCGGTGCGCAAGGCCCGGAGCTTGAATGTGTCAATCTGATTCGAGCCCACGAAGATATGGAATCGCAGCAGGCGATTCCTCTTAGCCTCTTGGAGGCTCGGTGCTTGAATTCTTCCGCCTACTGCGCCACCACAGGTAAAGGCCCCAGCATCCGAGGCACAATACGATTACTGATGCAACTCCTCGCCACCAGACAAAGGGTTGCCAAGAGGCGAAAAGGATTGCATAGGCAAAGAACGAAGCGCTTATCCAAGGATTCGGAATCTTGTTGGCCATAGGGCCACCTTTCGGATGTGAGTTCTTGGAAGGAAGCACACTTCCAGCCGGCACAACTGGCGAGGGTGAGCCCGATGCTCGACAGCGTACCGGCCAAGGCCCAGCCAACCACCGCCCCACCTGGGGCAAATACGATGACCATGTTCAGGCCAACACCCGCAGCGCAGGTCCAGGTGAAGCTCGCAGTGCTTGCGCCGATGTTCAGGTGTGCAACCTGCTTGCCTCCGATGTAGACATGAAGGTACCCGGGACAGATGCTCGGGCGGTTGTTGGTCCAGTTGTGGGATACCCCCAAGTTAATACAGAAGGAATAGTATTTTCCTGCCGGTTCTCGCAGTTCCGGTCTGGCGGCTCCAACTGGCGATTCTGAGATAGATGGTGCTGTGACCGTGGGCTCCGCGGCGCTGGCGGGGGCTAGCCCGACGAACACCAAGCCTGCGCTGGCTGCCAGGATTAATGCAATCTTTTTGATGTTTTTCATGGCGCCAAGGGCTTGCCACGCGACTCGGTGGGTTGCGCCCAGCAAAACTTGAGAGCTACGCACGATCTTCATTTGAGTTATCCTGTCTTTCCGATTTCCACTCACGGGTACGTAGGAACAGGGCTGCCCCAATCATCAGTAGTCCGCCTATCCAGCCGACTACCGCGTAGCTCCCTCCGACGGCTGCGAATGCGAAGCACGCAGGAGCCGCCAGCATCGGTAACATGAAGATTCTGTTTGCTGCCATGAATTGACCCCTACTTTCACTCGGGGATTGACCAAGGCGCGTGAACACGACCCTCCGTGGGCCATCGATGCTTTGCCTGCCGTAGGATCCAAATATTCTGGAATATCTGCGACGACGCGATGAGTTGCACTGTTCCTCTTTGAATTAGGATCGGCGCCGGTCCTGTGCTGATCCTAAGCAGTCGTTTCCACCTTTGGGCGTGGATTCCGCAGAATTGAGTGCCAAATCTGACTAATTGAGTGCCAAAGCTGAGCAAACTGAGTGGTGCGCAGACTGCTCACTGTGAGTAAGCGTGCTTCGCCTGGGAGCGAAGGTAGGCAGCTGGCGTGACGAGGAGAAGATCAGTGTGGGCAGCGTTGCTCAGCCGCTGAGGCGAACCATTTTGGCGCCGAGGTCGGGACCGCCGAGGGTGAAGTTGCTCAGGCTGGTGAACTGGACGAATTTTCCGATCAGGCCTTTGCAGCTGCCCTTGCAGCTGGGGGAACCGTTGTTGTTCCAGCTGTGCCCGGGGAAATTGAAGCCAAGGAGCTGGAACGCGGCGAAGCCCTTGATGTGGTAGTTGCCGGTGGTGCTGTCGACGTCGTCGAAGACGGGCAGGATGATGACCTGGTTTTCCAGGGAATCAAAAACGGCCGAACAATGCCCGGGTTCGCTGACACCCTGCTTGGACGGAACCAAAGGGCTGGCCAATGAAACTGTCACCCCGCACATTCCGGTGTCGGACTGCAGCCAGCCGAACCCTCCGGGGATGATGTGACCCGACGGGCTGGAACTGACGCACGTCGTGGTTCCGTGGATCGGCAGGACCTGGATCACTCCGGACAGATCGAACTGGCACTCGGAAAAGGTGACCGGCAAGGTGACCGTCCCGCCGTAGGGGGACCCCCACTTGGCTATGGACTCAGCCTTGACATCCGCGCGGGTGAGACCGAATATCCTTGCCAGACCCAGGGAGACTCCGCTCCCGTTGGCGTCCTGGGCCGAGACATCGACCACCACGGTGCCGGGGCCGGGGAAGGCCGGGAGAGCCGCGTTGGCAAGGCCGCCGTCGGCGTTCGCCTTGGCCAGCTGCAGGGCCTTCCCCGCGGCGGCCGGGGTGCACAGGATCGTTCCCCGTGTCGCGCAGTCCTGGGCGATCGCGAAGGCCCCCGCATCGGCTCCGTTTTGGAGTTTCGCCTTCGTGGCGTAAAGGTTGCCGGCGTCAATGGCGATGGCTCCGAAACCGAGCAGCACCACCATGAGCAGGGCGATCAGGACAGCGGCGGCACCGCGTTCATCAGTATCTTTCAAACCCGCCCCCAGGCAGTGTCCTTTGGGGCCCGCCGGTTCGGCGGAAACCTTTCCGCAATCATAGGGGTCGAGAAGGGTCCAGAACAGGTGCCCGGCGTTCCTTTTCAAGCTTCGATCGCCCTGACGCCATGAAGGGCCAGCAATCCTTGGGAGTCAGCGGGTTGCGCCGGCACCATTTGAGCCGAAACGGGAGGTTACCGGCCGGCCAGAGCGGCGATGACGACAAGGACCGTAAGGACGGCCAGGATCGCCAGCACAGCGTACCCGGGCCACTTCGGGCCTTGCCGATGCGGGTTGATGTCAAGGTAGGGCATGGGCGCGGTTACTTCTCAGGGTGCGGGGAGAGGGAGTGCTTCCGGATCCCGTTCCACAGCAGGAGCAGATGGGTGGAAATCAACAGCACAAGGGTGGCGGCCCCGAAAATCGCGAGGTCGATGGTGTAGCGGATGAAATCCACGGATACGGCGCCTTTCATGAGGACAACCCGCCGATCCTATCCGGAATAGCTGTTTAAGATCCATTCAAAGACCGAGGAAGATGTGCGCTGATGCGTCTGGGAGTGTCCGCTTCATCGTTCGGAACGGGGAGGTTCCCCGGCTCTCGTTCGGTTGCCGGGATTCAGCGGCGTCCGTGCACTTCGCGGGCACGGTTCATGGCCTGCCGGGAGACCACGTGGAGAAACTCCATTGCGCGACCGACCGGTCACGTATGCTCGGTGGGAATCATTCGCTGCTTGTGGGGGAGCAATGGAGGAACGAAAGTCGGCGCACAAATGCCCGAAGTGCCGGACACGGCTGATAGAAACCTGGTACGTCGAGATAGTTGCAGGCACCACGGTGGAGCGCAGGCGCACCGGCCGGCCGTTCTGTCCCAAGGGCCACGTCATCACCCACTGGAACCTTGCAGGACAACCGAGACGCGCCACCTAGCTAAGTAAGAGATGGGCCAAGGGTCGGGAACGGCGCATTTGAAACTCTCGCGGATCGTTGTTGTCAGAGATCTTTGGACTCCACCAGGTGCCGTCCGGAACACCTGGCCGATGGGGGCCAAAAGTGCCCCGCCGGAATGGGGGATACCGACGGGGCCAATCAACTATCAAGCAACACTGATGGGGCCTACGGCAAATGTGCCGCAGTGGCACATTTGACTCCCTGCCCCAGGCTCGCACGACTGCGGTCATGTATTCGAGGTTGCGGGCGCATAGCCACAGCGTTGGAGGTCAAGGCAATCCGGACAGCCTGAGGGCGCAACGACTTGGACCCAACTATCGGGTGGGAAGTACTTCAAGTTCATCCGACAGCTCCATCGCCTGACTGAGAGTCGGAATCTTGCATCAGGGATTAGCGTTTTTGAAAATCCATTCGTAGGATTTGCCCTATGTCTATGGGGAGATTAGTTCGTAAAGCAGTTATTCCGGCAGCCGGATTGGGCACGCGCTTCTTGCCTGCCACTAAGGCGATGCCGAAGGAAATGTTGCCGGTAGTGGATCAACCAGCCATCCAATATGTTGTTGAGGAGGCCGTGAAGGCGGGCCTCAGCGACTTGCTGATGATCACAGGTCGCAACAAGAGGGCTCTTGAAGACCATTTCGACCGTGCGCCTGATCTCGAACGCACTTTGGAGCTGAAGGGCGACGAAGCCCGTCTGGACGCCGTGCAGCATACCTCCGGACTTGGGCCTATCCACTATGTACGGCAGGGCGAACCGAAGGGCTTGGGCCATGCCGTGCTGTGCGCCAGGCAGCACGTAGGTGACGAACCGTTTGCCGTGCTTTTGGGGGACGACCTGATTGACGAGAGCGAGGAGCTCCTGTCAACCATGATCGAGGTTCAAGCGAAGACCGGCGGCTCGGTCATTGCTCTCATCGAGGTGGAACCGTCGCAGATCAGCGCGTATGGTTGCGCCGACATTACGTCGATCGCGGGGGAAGACTACGTCCGGGTCAACAGCCTTGTGGAAAAGCCTTCGGTTGAGGAAGCGCCATCAAACTTGGCTGTCATTGGACGCTATGTCCTGCACCCGTCTGTGTTCGATGTCCTCGAAGACACCGGGCCCGGGCGCGGGGGCGAGATCCAGCTGACCGACGCCCTCCAGACCCTCGCAAAGGGCGAGGGCGAAGGCTCGGGTGTTTACGGGGTCGTCTTCCGCGGACGTCGCTACGATACCGGGGACAAGCTCAGCTACTTGAAGGCCGTCATCACTATGGCCTCTGAGCGCGCCGAATTCGGTGAAGATCTCAAATCCTGGATGAAGGAATTCCTCGGTTAGGACGGCTGCATACTTAGCCGCGCGTAGCGAAGAATCCTGAGGATGGCCGGGGCCAGCTCGTCTTCCATCCGCAGGTACGCTTCGGCGCCCTGTTTGTAAGGATCAGCGACGTCGTTGTCCGAGGATTTTGCCGCGAGGACGAGATGGCGGACGGACGACGCCCGTGCCGGCAGTTCGCGCCACAGCTGGGTGTAGTCAGAGCCCGACGGCGGGGCGTCGCCTCGTTCTTCAAGGGCGGTCACCATCCGTGCGAACTCGCGGATGGTGAACGTCCGTTTGAGCAGGGAGGCGTCCAGCTGCAGAACTTCCCCGCGATGGTGGGACGCCATGGTGAGTACCAGGTCCGATTCCCTTAGGATTTTCGACGTGAGCTGGCGCGCGGCAAAGTCATCGGGTGTGCCGCCGTATGTACGGATGATGTCAGCTGACAACGGCTGGATGGGGCTGCCCACCATGGCGCGGGTGCCGGCACTGCGGACTTCGAAGCCGCCGGGCCGAACCTGGTCCAGGCCTGCCTGAAGCAATCGTTCGGCTACGGGGGAGCGGCAGATGTTGCCGGTGCAAACGGTCAGAATCCGAATGGGTTGGGGCGATTCCAAAGGTATAGCTCTTTCACTCGCTGGCAGGCGCGCGTGACGCCTGTGTTTTACAAGTTAACATGGGAGTCAAAATCACGAGTGCCGCATCAAAGCGAAAGCAGCCACTCCGAAGGAAACCATGGCCAGAAGGAGCAAAAAAATGATCGGCCATGCCTGCCTCGGGATGGGCGGAATTCGTGGAATCGCGGGCAATGCCACTCTGAAGCTCAGCCTCTCGCGTCGTCGCCAATGTCTCCCCATGTTCATAAATTACCGTACGCGCAAACAAGGAGGGGTTGTTTCCGGATCACCGGAAACAACCCCTCCTTGATTATGGCGTTTAGGCTGCGACTACGGTTTCGTTCTTCGCGCGGCGGCGAACAACCACTACGGAGGCGGTGCCGGCGACGAGTGCGCCAGCGCCGACCAGGCCCCACAGAATCAGGCTGGAGTCCACGCCGGTGTTGGCAAGGCCTGCACCAGTGTTGGCCAGTGCTGCCCCGCCCGTGTTTGCCAGACCCGCACTGCTTGCTGCGGAAGCAACTACGGTTGCGGTGACCGTGTGGCCGGAAGTTGCGCCGACTGCTGTCAGCACGTAAGTGCCGGCGGAGTTCAGCTGGACGGTGACCGAAAATGCGCCGGCGCTGTTGGCAACGGCGGTCATGGTAAGCGGTGCCAGCGGAAGTGCGCCGGAAACCCCCATGACTACCGACCCGCCGCCGGGAGCTGCTGCGCCCTGAGCCGTGGTGGTTTGGTTGACGGTAACGTTGACGGTTTCGCCGGCCGTGAATCCGGAGCCGGAGAACGTGCTGGTTCCGCCAACGCCGACAGTTGCATTGGAAACGGTGCCCTGTTGAGCTGGTGCCGGATAGTTGACTGCCATTGCTGGAGCGGAAGCGGCAAGAGCAATGGTGCCCGCGAGCGCGAGCACTGCAAGTGATTTCTTCAATTTGTCCCCCTGAGACCTTGGTACCTGTTTGAGATCCGATACGTAATTCATTGTGATGACCTGATTTCATCCACCACGAACACGTGAACTGAAATCTAAGACCTACCCCAGAGAGAAGCTACCATCATAAGGCTGCTTACCGCAAAGTAAATCCAAACTCGTTACAAAGCGTTAACCTGATGGCTATCCGCCGGTTCCGCAGTTTACCGACTCGGTCGGAAGGACTACCTTGTCCAGGGTTTGAATTGTTGGAGTCACTACCACCTCCGGTTGGCTTTGCTGCACGATCTTTCCAAAGGTGAATTCCACCGTGCTGCTCTGGCCTGGCGCCAGACGAACGGTGAGGGTGCCGACGGGCCTGTTGTCATGCTGTTGTGCGCCGAAGGGGACTTTGTTCCCATCCAGGGTGGCCGATTCAATCTGAGCCTGGGCTGGTCCATAGGCAATCACGTTACTTTGGGCGGTTCCCGGCGGGACGCCGAAGTCTCCGCCGCCGGTGACGTAAGCCGGCAAGGAGGTGGCCGCATCGGCCGGAGCGGTATTGGCGCTGGTAATACGCACCTTGACCGTTCCGTAGCCTCCTACTGCGCACTGCGAAATCAACTGGACAGTCCGCTTCACGTAGTAGTCCATTTTTGCGCCTGTGCCGTCGTTGAAGTAGGCGCCGAATTGCGCGGCCGGCACGCTCGGGCCGGAGATTGAACCGCTGAGCGGGTATTTGTTGAGGACGGATTGTTCGTTGGAGCCTGTGGACCAGAGGAGAATCCTGTGTTCGTCTACACCCTTCCCGACGCCGTCTAGAAGGCTTTTCGCTGTGCCCTTTCCCGAGGAGAGGGCTCCGAAGATTTCCTTTGCCACCGATCCAAAGTAGATATCTTGCAGCTTCTGATTATTGAGCTCGGCGTATGAGTCGGAAAGCAGCGTCTTGACGACATTTTCACCGGTGAGCTGATTCGGCAGCTTCCCGGAGGTCAAGGCAAGCAATTGGGGGTCTTGCAGACTAACTGGTCCGGTAGCGTCAAGGATGTAGCTGAGTGCCACGGGATCGATCGAGATGGCACCGTCTAGGCGTTCGCCCTTCTTCTGTTCCCACATATTGAGCGCCGTGGCGGCGGCGGTGGGGAAGTCTGGAGTGAAATTGACGTCCTGCATGAAGGTACCCAGGCGGTCGCTATAGATACGCTCTTGTTCCGCGTCAACAGCCACCGGTGGGGTGAACGCACCCAGATCGTGGGCGCTGGTCTGGGATGCGAGGCTGATTTTTCCTTTGTCCGCAGTCAGCACGGCCAGAGCGCCGGGTATGCCGCCACTGGCCCGGGCCTCGGCATTGTTCTGGACTAGGAGGAGGTAGTGCCGTGGTTTGTCGGAGCCCAACATCCCAGGGGCCAGGCCTGCGGCGTCGGCTGCAGTATCCAGTTCATTTACGACGGAGCCAAGTTGTTGCCTGGCCTGTGCCAGCGGTCCCGCGATCTGCGGGAGCAGGTTGCCCGCATCGATCCCGTCCAGCCGCTCGGCCGAGACGCGCACAGCGTGGGCTGCGGACGCGACGGCGGGGGCGGCTTTTCGAATCGGTTCAAGATCCGTGCCGCTCGCGCTTGGCATTAGCTTGTCCCAGTTCACGGAGTCGTAAACCTTCACTAAGGGCGCGATGCCAAGAGCTGCAACGTCGTCTGCCGTGCGGGCGATTTCAGTTGCGGCGGAGAAATTTGCGCCGAGCCAAGGAGTCGCTGATGCTAGAGACCAAAGTGGATCCGACGCAGCGTCCCGAGCGGCGGCCGTGTGGCGACGTAGTTCGTCGACAACCGAGGATGCGTCGGCCGGGCGGTTTTGGAGGATGTCCTCTTTGAGCTTCGGAACCAACTGGGTGGATGCCTCAAGCTCTCTCTTTATTGTGGAGCCTTTGGCGCCCAACCATGCGGTTGCCGACAAAGTGAGTACCGTCACGAGCGCGGCTAACAAGACCGCGGTAGTAATGCGTCGACGATGCTTTCGATTCGTGGACGAATTAGTTCGAGTTTGGTGCGACCGGCCCTCTGCTGGGGTATTTGTGGCTTCCATTGTTTCTTTCGGATCGTGGCATCCGCGCATATTTTCAGAATTAATTGCTGGCCATTACTCGACTACCCAGCATCGTCTAAATGGCGCCGGTGCTTGCAAATACTGCCTTGAAGGTCTTGATGAGAATCACAAGGTCACCCATGAGAGACCAGTTCTCAACATAATAAAGATCGAAGCGGATGCTCTCTTCCCATGTAAGGTTTGAGCGGCCACTCACCTGCCAAAGACCGCTCATCCCTGGACTCACATATAGTCTCCGATGGGCTGCCTCATCGTAAAGAGCGACTTCGCCTTCACGCTGCGGCCGAGGCCCCACGAGGCTCATGCTGCCGCCAATCACATTTAGAAGCTGTGGAAGCTCGTCAAGTGAGTACCTTCGCAGAATATGCCCTACTCGGGTGATGCGAGGATCATTTTCGATCTTGAATAGAGGCGTATGAGCTGATCCCTGTGCCATAAGGAGCGCCCGAAGGTCGGCATCGGCGTCTAACCGCATCGAACGAAATTTCAGGAGTTTGAAAGTCGTACCGCGAAAGCCGATTCGCTCTTGCACGTAGAATATCGGACCCGGACTTGTGAATTTCACTAGTAGAGCAAGAATTAGGAAGAGCGGAGCGAGGAGGGCGACCAACATTGTGGCCCCCACGATATCGAAGGCTCGCTTGGCAACCTTCTTCCCTCCGGTCAATTTGGGGGTTGATACGTGAATAAGCGGAAGTCCTGCCACGGGTTGCGTATGAATACGCGGACCCGCAACGTCTGTCAAAGCGGGGGCGAGAATCATCCCGATATCCCTGGCAGCCAGCTCCCACCCGAGTTTGCGGAGATCTGCGGGATGCATGTCGACGCCAGCTGTTACTGCGACCACATCGACTCCTGTTGCCTCAATTACCGACAGTATCGTCTGGAAGTCACTCTGAGTGCCTGTAACTGGCACGGTAACTCTTGATAGGTCGTGAAGCCCTTCCGTAATTCCGGGAAGGTGCGCAGCCACAGGAAGGTACCCGGCGGACGGTGCCCTCCTGAGTGACTTCACCAAGTGCTCAACAGCATGAGGACCCCCAATTATCAACACTCGGGACGCACTCTCGCCGCGCCGACGTTCCAGTGCCAGATGCTGCCGCAAGAGCCAACGAGCGGCGAGAATGCCGATTACTCCCGCTGGAAAGGCGAGTCCGACAAAGCCGCGGGCAGTGTCAATGCGAAGGGCGTATGAGACGACTGCCACGAACCCGAAGAGCCAAGCCGAAGCAGCAATCACCCGTTTGTATTCTTCTGCACCTGAGCCAAGAATCATCGGTTCTCTAGATCCCCAAAAGTGCAACATAAGCCACCAGCAGCCCGCCAGGGACAGAGAAAACACCGCATAGCCGAAGTCATCTCCGGTGGGGGTCGGACTAACGGGAGAACGAAACCGGACGAAGTAGGCGCCGGCAACGCCCCAACCTATTGCGACTGCATCGAACGCAAATAGCCGCTTTGAGTACTTACTTCGCCAAAAGCGATTCCCTGACACTGACTTGCCCCCCTGATGACGCTGTTCCTGGGCCATTATGCACCATGGTCAACTAGCGCTCGCCCAGCATAGTAGTGCAACCCGCGGCCCGGCGCCTGCGACGATCGTTTCGCCATAAGTATCCAAGAACTCGTCGGTCTTCTCAGGCAGGACTACCTTGATACTTCCTCGATTCAAGTGTTACGCAGTGTTACACGTGACAACTGAGCGTGAACGACGGGACTCAAGATCCGAGCGCTACCTATCGACCGAAATGAAACGGTGAAGCCGACGGCTGTGTATACTGCGACAGGCGAAGCACATGCCAACCGGTTGCGATGAAGCAGCCCTTGAGGGAGTCTAATTCCTCGGCAGAATATAAACATTTTGGGTGGCGAAAGCTCAACCAGGTTTACTATTCTTTTTGGGGGCGTAATCTTTGACTTTATCTGTAGATCTGCTGGACTTCACGTCATTAGTCTGGAACTGACTACCAAAGAAGCCGGCTGGAAATTTTTGAAACATTGCGAAGCCGCACACACGATCAACACCGCCTTGACATCCCCGGTGGGTCGGCGGGACTACCTGGAAGGAAGGCCCGGAGGACTGTGTATTCGGTCATCGCGATCTTGATGGTCTGGGTGCGGGCCCGGCGAATATCTCCCGGAATTTTATTGCTCGCCCAATTAGCTTTGCCCACATTCGGGTTCTACATTCTTCAGGAGCGGGATGGGGTGGTCCCCAACGGCTGGCTCGTTCTGATGGCCCCGGCGCTTGTTGCTATCGGCATGGTCTTACGCAGGCCGAGCAACGACGGCGAGATCGCACGTCAAGCAACGAACCCTGACCTGCACAGATTTCTGAAGACTACCTTTTGGATATTGGCCGTTCTCGCTGTTTTGCACTTCGCGTTGGCTGGAATCCCGGTACTCAGTGACAGCGTCGAGACGCAACGGTTTAGTCTGGGAAGCAGCGGGCTAGCAGGCTTCCCGAGCAGAGCGGTTCTTTATGCAATACCCGCCGTTGCCTTGATTAGTCTCGCAACTGTCACCATGCAAACACGACGAACGACAATCGCAATATGGATACTGTTCTCCATAACTCAAATAGGACTGGGATTTAAGGGCGGCCTTCTTGAGGTCATGTTTTTGGCAGCATTGGCTTACCTTGTACGCGTCGCCCGCCCCCGGCCCAAGCATCTCATGCTATTAGCTGCCGGACTTGTGTCCGCCCTTCTTTACGTGGAAGTAGTTCGTTCCCTGTACGCAACATCCCTCAACAGTCCTAGTGACCTGGGGTATCTGCTGGATCGCAGCACGACTCAGGCAATTGAATCGGGATATCTTGCACTGTGGAACGACCCGACCTTCACCTCGGGAGAAACTGCCTTTTGGCATGATTTCCTGCAGCTGATGGCGAGATACGTGGGTCTCGGACAGCCCGATGATTATACCTTTGACATGCTGATGTCATCGGTTGTGACGGGAACCCCACTTGGCTTGGGTTTGTTCATTGTTCCCGTTACGGTCGGCGGCCCTGTCTACCTTATCTTCAGCCTCCCCATCCCACTGGTAGTAACGGTCTTAATTTTACTGGGATGGATCTGGACATGGGCAATATCCGCGACTGCCCGAATGTCGAATCTGTTCACCGGAGTCATGGCAGCTATTCTCATTATCGGAATTAGAATGTTCTTGGTGAATGGAAATGGCGCCTACTTGGTGATCAACCTGCTCTTCACCTCAGTTTTACTGTGGCTGTGTGCGCTGCCCATATGGATAGACAAGCTACGGAAAGACTCCAGCCTCAGACATTCGAGGAATCACGTGGTTTTGAAAAGCGGTCCTTCTCGCCATGGATGAAGCGACTGTCGTCAGAGTCAGATCGTCCGGCGTTGGAAGAAGTCTGAACTCAAAACTTCCCACCCATACAAGTTTTCTTCTTTTTCAAAGCGGCCCGGCGTCGATTATATTGACTACGCTGTTTGTGTGGCCGCTGCTCGGGCACATTCTCGATCAAAGACTTCTCGGGGAATTATCGCTCCAATTGGCAATTTCAAGCATCGCCTCTCCGGCTCTTTGCCTCGGGACAAACCTCTACCTGGCCAACAGGCTATCAGCCGGGCCTGAGTCCGACCGCCGAAGTGAAGCCAAGACGGCGCTCTGGGTGACTGGCGTTCTATATGGGCTATCCGGGATGCTTGCGTTCTCGTCACTGTTCTTAGATGCTTGGCTGTTTCTGATTCCACTCGCCTTGTCATGTGCGAACGCAGCCTATCTTGTCACGTCAGGGGTAATGCGGGGGATAGATGAGCCTGTCCCGTACTCTATTGTCACTTTTGTGGTTCAGACATTTGGGCTGTTCTCCCTTGGATTCCTGTCTTCGATATCACATCGTCTGCAGATCGCCGTCCTGGCCTATGTTGGAGTCATTACCATCCCGGTCTTATGGCAGTACTATTTGCTCAGGAAGAAGACGCTCCGTACTGAGATTCGCGCAATTGTTCCGGTTCTCAGAGCATCAGCGACTCTCGTTCCTCACCTTGTGCTGGCCGTCGCGCTGCTGATGATGATGAGGATTTTAGTTTCTCTTAAGGTGAATAACGAGGCCGTAGCAAACTACACCTTCGCCGCCTTGATTATCGGAGGCACACTTACAGTCGCAGCCTCCCTTGACGCGCACTGGTCGATTCGTGCCCAGGCCAGTCCTAGCCTGGCAGCATTAACGGGAGTTCTTAGACGTAACCAAACGCGGATTCAGACGATCCTTTTGTTCATGTCGGCGGGAATAGTTCTATTTCTTTTTCTCGGCTTGAGGGTGTGGCTGCCACCGGGATACGATGCCAAGCATGTGGTGCTGACCGTGCTCCTCGCCTTGCCGGCAGCTGCAATGCAAGCGTTAGCTGATGGCCGATCTGCGGTCCTTATGTATTTCAATAAGGCTGGTAGAGTGTCAATTGCAACTATGGTAGGGGCGCTCACGACTCTTATTATGGCTTACATACTCCTTCCGATCTACAGCTGGCCTGTTGCCGGTTTGTGTGTCACTGCGGGGATGTTTAGTCGCATGTTCGCTGTAAACGTATTCGCTCGTCAGATTTTTCGGACGAACACTGTTGGCGCTCTCGGAGCGGCCATGTTAATGGTACAAATACTCTATGCAGGTGTTCTTTTGGCATTTTTCTTTGGGGTGAAATAATGAGAATCTTAATGATCACGAATAATTACGCCGACCGAACGCGCGGCGGTGTCGAAATGCACGTCCATAATCTTTCGCACGCTCTTGTCGTTGCCGGTCACGAGGTGACTGTTGCGCGAACATCGCAAGGCCATAGTATCCATGAACTTGATTTTCAAGTTCCTGTCGTTCCAGTATTGGGCCATTCCTCGGCCAAAGACCAACGGATCTCGAATAAGTTGAGCAATATTCCGTTGGTCCGATTCGCCTCCAATTTTCTTGGGAGAATTACCACGGCAATTAAAGCCGGGCGGAGGCTACGCGAAGATCCTGATTTTCTGGCGGCGTTTGATATAATACACCACCACGATTTCATTACAAGTGCCATTGTCGCACGAATGCTGCGTGGGTTTGCGATCAAGCAAATTTGGACCAATCATCTCGGCGAGTTTCTGATTTTGCGACGGCTGCCAGTGGTCGGCCCGATTCTAACAAGATATTTGACCCGCACTTTTGATGCGGGCATTGGCCCCTCTGGCGAGCTATCAGACCCGATGACTGTTTCCTGTCCAATCGAGTACATTCCGAACGGCGTTAACACTGACGCGTTTGCGCCTTTGTCATCGACGGACCGTAATTCGCTAAGAGCAAAGAGGGGATTGGGTCAAAATGACTTGATCGCCATAGTGCCTAGAAGGTGGGCACCAACCAAGGGTGTTTTGTTTGCGGCTGAAGCTATGTCGTCGGAGCATTGGCCTTCAAATTGTTCGGTCATCTTCGCGGGCGCAGGCGAAACGGAATTTCCCGAATACTCTAGTGAGATTCGTGAAGCGCTCAAGGCTTCGGCGGCAAGCTTCGAAATAGTAGATACGCTGTCGATGGGTGAGATGGCAGAAGCGTTGCAGGGAGCGGACATTTGCATTATTCCATCACTGATGGAGGCGACGAGTCTGTCGGCTCTTGAAGCGATGGCCGTATGTTTGCCAATCGTCAGTACTGACGTCGGCGGACTCCCTGAAATCGTTCACGAGGGCGTGAATGGACATCTGGTTCCGTCCGCGGATGCGGAGGCGATCGCTCTAGCCGTGGCCAACATATGCCGGCTTACTGCTGATGAAAGGCAGAAGATGGGCTCGGTTTCGCGGACGCAGGTAGTTTCAACTTATTCCTGGGATGAGATCGGGGCACGAACGCTTAGGGTCTACGGGGAGGTTTCGGCGTGAGAATCGCATACATCTCCCACGTTGACAGTCAGTGGATTAAGCAGAGGCCCCATTTTATGGCAGAGTCTCTTCGTCATGACGATGATCGGGTGACCTATGTCTGTTCATTATTTGTTCGCCGACGATTACTTGTCTCTTCCCAGAGGCTGAGGGTGCCTGTCCTCCGCGTTCCTTTGCTGCCCCAACGCTTGAGGCGTCTACTCCGGATTTTCGATGCAGTCGCTTCTGCTATTTCCGCATGCTTAATCCTTTTTATCGTGAGGCCTCACATTGCCGTTGTAACTCATTCGAGGCACAGGTATCTTGCCAGCTTTCTTCACCGTGCCGGAGTTCGCGTTTTCTATGACTGCATGGATCTCAACGGTTTGTTTAACGATGCCACAGTCTTTGATCGGGAAGACGAGCGCAAACTAGTTGAGATTGTGGACGTCGTTTTTTGTTCAAGTTTGGCTATTTCGGAACACATTAAGGGCTTGCAAAATCTTGTAGTCACCAAGATTGTGCCGAATGCATTACACCCGGCATCTTTTGAAAGATTCTTCGGCAGAGAGCTCTCCGTGCAGCCCGGGCTTGTGGGATACGTTGGGGCGATCTCCTCCTGGTTTGACTTCGACAGCGTGCTGGCCCTGCTGGATTCGAACCCAAACATAACGGTGCGTTTGTGGGGACCCTGCGACGTAGAGGTTCCTCAACATGAGCGACTGCATAAAATGGGCGTGGTTCCACATGAACAGGCCATTGAGGTAATGCATAACTGCGCGGTCCTGCTGTTGCCGTTTGTTCTAAACGACTTAATTCTGGCGGTAGACCCTGTGAAGGTCTATGAATATGTGTCAACAGGTCGACCAGTCATCGTGCGAGATTACCCGCAGTTATTGCACTTTGGATCACACGTTCGCCGTTATGAAACCGCAGCTGAACTGGTATCCCGGGTAGAAGACGCGTTGGAGGAAAAAGGTCAGAATCAGACCTTGATCTCGGATTTTATTAGAGAGAATTCTTGGGAAGAGCGGGCCCTGCTAATGAAGCGGGTCATGTCGTGATCGCGATTGTCGTGGCATACAAAAACGGTTCTGAGCTGGCGGAATGTTGCCAGGGATTGGCGGATCTGGGTGATGTCGATCGGGTCATAATTGTTGATAATTCGCATGGTGTAGCCGGTTCGTGTATCGATGCATCTGGTCTGGTTCTGGGGCCGAAGATGATACATGCTATTCCTCCATCCAACCTTGGGTTTGCCGGTGGAAACAATTTCGGCATAGAACTAGCTCGGGACCTGAATGCGGAGCGCGTCCTGATTTGCAATCCCGACGTTATAGTTGGGCCGGATACTCTCTCCGGATTGCTCCGAGAAATGGATTCGCGTTCATTGGATTTGATTTCACCGTATATGAGGGAGGTCGATGGGGACAATTATCCCGTTGACTTAATGTGGCCTGGATGGGATTTTTGGCTTGGACGTGGGGTCTTGGACATCTCTTCGGCGTCGAGAATTCGGCGCTATTCGCCAACCTTTTACGGAGCCTGCTTCGTTATTCGGGTGGATTTGCTTGATGATATTGGTGGCTTAAGCGAGGATTTTTTCCTTTATGCTGAAGAGTTGGATTTCTGCAGGCGTATTGATGACTCGGGTGGTCGCTGGAGCGTGTCCAAGGAATACGGTGTGTTCCACGCAAGGGGATCAAGTATTTCTCCGACCGGCGGACCGCGGAAGTCGTTGACATCGCTGCATCATTCTTCACGCTCTGCAGTTATAGTTGGTCGAAAATATTGGCCGCTGGCTGCCCTATGGTGGACCGTGGTGCGCTTTGGCTGGGCGGTGCAATTCCTTCTGAAGGGCAACCATTTGGGTTTCCGCGCTGTGATACTCGGAGTGATCTCTGGTTGGAGAGCACCTCTCACTGCGGGTTCTGCCAAGGCGACTCGATCATCTATCACCACAGCGTTGCGACAATTGTTTCGGCGTTAAGCACCGCCAGTTCTATTTATAGGATTAGATAATCACGGCGCGGGAGCGCCTCGAGGAGACCCAATGCCAATCATTATGCCGATCTATGGCACGAGGCCCGAAGCAATAAAGATGGCCCCGATTATTAATTCGTTGAATATGTCGCCAGACATGGATTGCTTCGTCACGGTAACAGGTCAGCACAGAGACATGCTGGATCAAGTCAATGTGCTGTTTGATATAGTCCCTGATGCAGATTTGGACATCATTCAGCAAAGGCAAAGCCTGAACTCCATTCTAACCAGGACCGTTGACGGCCTTGATCAGCTCTTCTCCCGTACTCGCCCGGACGCAGTTGTTGTTCAAGGAGATACGACAACTTCGACGGCGGGAGCTATCTCGGCCTTCTATCACGGTATACCAGTCGTGCATGTAGAAGCCGGACTAAGGAGCGGTGATCTGTTCTCCCCATTTCCTGAGGAAGCCAATCGCAAGTTAACTTCGCAAGTCGCCAGTCTACACCTAGCTCCCACAAGCGTCAGTAAAGCGAATCTTCTAAGGGAGAACATTGATCATCGCGACGTTGTAGTTACGGGTAACACCGTCATCGATGCACTTTTCGCCACGGCGAAGAAGACTATTGAGTTCTCTGATTCTCGATTGGAGAGTCTGTCTTCCAATGCAAGGAGGATCGTGCTGGTAACCACCCACCGGAGAGAGAACCAGGGGGAAACCATGCACGGAATCGGCCGAGCGTTGGCGCGCATTGCCGACGCCGAGCCTGGGGTGACTATCGTTCTGCCGGTCCACAAGAATCCTGCTGTTCGTGAAGCGGTTCTACCTTACCTGTCGGACAGGCCAAACATCATTGTCACTGAGCCCCTTGCGTACGGCGAGTTCACGAGGATGCTGTCCTTAGCTCATGTTGTCCTTACAGACTCCGGTGGAGTCCAAGAGGAAGCTCCTAGCTTTGGAAAGCCTGTGCTGGTGATGAGGGACAATACCGAGCGTCCTGAGGCGGTAGCGGCCGGAACCGTCCGGTTGATTGGCACGGATGAAAGCAGAATCTATAAAGAAGTTACCGACCTGCTTCGTAACGAAGAGTCTTATTTGTCGATGGCTAATGCGGTGAATCCATATGGTGATGGCAGGGCTGCCGAGCGTTCCGTGGCCGCAATAGGGGCACTTCTCGGCATCGGGGAACGCATGGATGAGTTCCTTCTGTAGCCTCGATCACGATAGGCGTGTAGGGGTCAACGCGAACAATGTTTGTGTTGACGGCTCTTCGCGGATGAGCGCGGTGGCGCATCTTGAGGCCGCGGCACGGAGATCGTGTTTGCGGGCTCTCCGTGGTTCGTGGTGAAACGGATTCCGTGTCTTGAAAGCTGAAGGGCTCATAGCCCTGCTGTGATGGATGTTCTCTACGCATTCATCACGAGTCAGGAACTATTAGCCTTGATCGAGCCTACTTGCCCGCGCGCCGATGCTGCCCGGGTCCTTGTCAATCTGCCTGACTACCGCGTCACCGATACCGAGGTCCTCGCGTTCGGACAGCGATGGGTCCGCGGCGAAGCCACCGCGGAGGCCGGCTGTCCGTCCTGTGGCGTCATCGGCGCCCGGGTGCATTCACCACGGCCCCGACGTGGCTCTTCACAGTTCGTTGAATGTGGCAGTTTGATTCAGGGACCCGTGTGACGGCTTGAACCAGGACCACCCACGACTCGCCGGTTGCTTATGACGGTTTGAGTCAGCACCACCCCCAATGTTGCTTTCATCTGATGAAAGCGGCAATTGGAGGTCCGGATGAGGGTGCGCATGGAGCTGTTTGCCAAGATCCGCAGAGACGCCCGCGTTGAGGGCGTATCAATCCGTGGGCTGGCAAAGCGGTACCAGATCGGCAGAGACACAGTCCGGCAGGCATTGTCGGATCCTGTTCCCCGGGCGCGGAAAACGCCCGAGAGGCCACCGCCCCCGGCTGGATACATTCAAGTATGCGATTGATGCCATGCTGACCGAATGACACGACGGCGCCGAGGAAGCAGCGCCACACTGCCCGCAGGATTCTGGCCCGGCTCATGCAGGAACACGGGGCCCACGAGTTGTCGCATTCAACCGTCCGTGACTACGTGCGGGTCCGCCGGGCGCAGATCGATGTCGAGGCCGGCCGCCGGGTGGAGGTCTTCGTTCCGCAGGAGCGCGCGCCTCGTGCGGAGGCGGAGGTGGATTTCAGTGAAGTCTGGGTGGTCCTGAACGGGGTGAAGACGAAATGCCATATGTTCGTCTTCCGACTGTCACTCCGGCAAGGCCGTCCACCGACCTGTCGGACGCAGGCCCAGGAGGCGTTTCTGGAGGGCCACATCGAGGCGTTCAACGAGGTCGGTGGCGTGCCGGTCAGGCACATCCGCTGTGACAACCTCACCAGTGCCGTCACCCCCGTGGTCTTCGGGCAGGGTCGGTAGCGCCAGGAGAACAACCGGTGGCTGCTGTTCCGCTCGCACCACGGCTTCGATGCCTTCTACTGCCTGCCCGGCATCGCCGGAGCCCACGAGAAGGGCCGCGTGGAAGGCGAAGTGGGCTGGTTCCGCCGCAACCGTCTCTCCCCAATGCCTGTCGCTGAATGTCTGGATGAGCTCAACGACCGGATCCGGGAATGGGAAGCCCGAGACAACCGCCGGCGGATCAGTGACTGGATCCGCACGATCGGCCAGGACTTCGCGCCGCGCAGCCGTTCCTGGCACCGCTGCCCGTGGAGGTCTTCGACCCGGGTCTGGTGCTGACGCCGCGGGTGGACCGGTCTTCGATGATCACCGTGCGGATCGTGAAGTATTCCGTCCCGGCGCGGTTCGTCGGTCGGAAGGCCCGGGTGTCCTTGCGGGCATCCGAGGTCGTGGTGTTCGAGGGCCGCACCGTGGTCGCCAGGCATCAACGGATCGTTGCCAAGAACGGACAGTCCGTGCAGCTGGACCACTACCTCGAGGTACTGAAGACCAAACCCGGCGCGTTGCCCGGTTCCACCGCGCTGGCCCGGGCACGGGAGTCCGGTGCGTTCACTACCGCGCATGAGACGTTCTGGGCTGCGTCCCGCCGGGTCAAAGGCGACGTGGACGGGACCCGTGAACTGATCGACGTGCTCCTGCTCCACCGCTCCATGGACCCCGGCGACATCCAGGCGGGGATCGCCGCTGCCTTGGGGGTGGGCGCTGTCAGCGCCGACGTCGTCGCGGTCGAAGTCCGCAGACACATCTCCGCCATCCCTGGGGGTGGGTCCAGTTCGGACCGCGATCCCGGTGCTCATGTTGAAAGGAATGTGCAACGGGTTGTCGGTCTTACCCAGCGCCGTCTCATGGACCCGGCCGCGGTCATCGCCGGGCTCCCACCGGACACCCGGCCACTGCCATCGGTCAGCGCCCATGCCGAGCTGCTGGCCAAACGCGCCGAACACCCCGCAGGAATCGCGTCGAATGAGAACATCTCATGAGCCCCAGCGTCCCTGGAACAAGCATCACTCCGGCTCTGCGCCGGCGGCTCGGCCTGACCGAACAAGCCGCCGTCGCTGCCGCGGACCAGGTCTGCCGCCGGCTCCGGCTGCCCACCGTCCGGGCGGTGCTCGATGAAGCACTCGCCGTCGCCGGCAAGGAACAACTGTCCTACCTGGGGTTGCTGGCCGAACTGCGGCTGGCCGAGTGCGATGACCGGGACCGGCGCTCTTCCATTTGCAGGGTCAAAGCGGCAGGATTCCCGGGTGACAATGGCTCGGGGATTTCGATTTCGACGCGAATCCGAACATCAACGCCGCCACCGTCCACACCCTCGCCACCGGAGACTGGATCCCCAAAGGAGCACCTCTCTGCCTCATCGGCGATTCCGGGACCGGTAAATCCCACGTGCTCATCGGGCTCGGCACCGCGGCGACCGAGAAGGGCTACAGGGTCAAATACACCCGCCACGCGGCTCGTGAACGAACTCGTCGAAGCCGCCGACGAGAAAGTCCTCGCCAAGACCATCGCCCGCTACGGCCGGGTGGACCTGCTCTGTATCGATGAACTCTTGTCTTAAGAGTCTGTGCCTGAAGCAGTACCTGCAATGGAGGCGAGGGCTTGGTCAAGGTCCGCCACTGGATGGATTCGGTGCTCGCTCAGCCAGGTCAGGACTGGCACCGGGTAGAAGTTCAAGATCCATCCACTAATGCCCAAATAGGCTCCGGCGACCCTGGAAACCGCACGAAGCTCTGCGGACAGACCTGTGACGGCGCAGATCACCAGTCTGTCGTTCAGGCGGGAAGCAACGGGATCTCGTTGGTGGTCCGCACTAGGGGCCGATCGCGACTTAAACGGTCCTAGTCTGGTTCGTCTGTGAAGGAACCTGTTTACTTTCAACGGCGCTACAGTAATGGTTACGAATTGTCGACTGTTTTTCCGGAGAAAACCGTAGGCGTCCGAGAACCTGGCACGTAGGCTATTTCATCAAATGGCGTTGGATTGCCGCCCACTACAGCAGAAGACTTCGCCGGCTTTGTCTTCTTAGCGCGCACCCGAGTTTTTGTGGAGGCAGCCTTGGGTAGGTCTTCTTTGCCGTAGTAACTGTAGGAATAGGCATCAGGACCCTTTGAAGGTAGGCGGTTGAGGACGACGCCCAGCACTTTTGACTCCACGAGCTCGAGGGCCTTCATGGCCTTCTCCAAGTCCTGTCGCTTTAGTTTCTGCGTGCCCACTACGACCACCACGCCACCAACATGCTGCGAGAGCACGGCTGCGTCGGTGACCGGGAGCAGCGGGGGAGCATCTATCACGACCGTATCGAAAGCTTGTTCAAGGCGTTCAATGAGGTTTTTCATTTCTTGGGAACCGAGTAACTCACTCGGGTTGGGGGGAATCTGGCCCGAGGTTAGGACGTAGAACGGGTCTTCACCCCAAGGTTGCAGCAGGTCGTTTATGTCTGCGGAGCCAATAAGTGCAGTGGTGAGACCCGCGTTGCGATCGAGGCCCAGATAATCGTCGACCATCGGACGGCGAAGGTCGGCGTCGACCAGACACACTGTTTGACCAGCCTGTGCCAGCGCGATGGCCAGATTTGTGGCTGTTGTGCTCTTGCCTTCGCCCGGCAAGGACGAAGTCACCAACACGCTCCTGGCTTTGCCGGATACATTTGCAAACTGTAGATTTGTCCGAAGTTGGCGGAACGACTCTGCACGGGGGCTTTGAGGGGCGACCTGAGTTAGAAGAGGGCTTTTCGACGCGTCTTGGTCGAAGGTAATTCCGCCAAGTAGCGGATGGTTGGTGACAAGTCGGAGATCCGCTTCTCCACGGATTCGGCTATCCAGCCTGGTCCGCAGCACTGCCCCGGACACCCCAAGCGCCAGCCCGATTACGAGACCCAGCAGCAAGCTCAGCCGACTGTTTGGCGCAGACGGGGCCGTCGGTGCGGCAGCCGGCTTTATTATGGACAGGCTGACGGGCGACGTTCCACCGGTCTTTGGTCGCTCCAACTTGTCAACGACCTTTATCAGGCTGTCGGCGACAGCTTGAGCTATCGCCGAAGCTTGTGCCGGAGATTGGTCGGATACAGCGATGTTGATAAGCACGGTGTTCAGATCGGTGCTCGCTTTGACCTGGACGGCTAACTCTTCTGCGGTCACGGGCAAGCCAAGTGTGTCGATGACTGGCTGGAGGACTGCTGGCGAGCCTACGGTTTTGACGTAAGACTGCACGCGTGCTTGACCGAAGGAGTTGCCCTGCTGAAGTTCTTGAACTGAACCCGAATTTTGTATAGCCACGAAAAGTTGTGTCTCGGCCGTATAGGTTGGTGTAGTGAGAGCCGCAATGCCACCACCGACCAGGAGGCCGCTCAGGGTCGCCGCGATAATCAAAACCCAATTGCGGCGAAGCGCTCGCATGTAATCGCTGAAGTCCAAACCGGGATCCCCCTGTTGATCGCCATTTGCAGGCAAGTGCCATGCATCCGGAATAGCAGTTCAAGTGTGTTTAGCGATATTCTACCTGCGTTCCTGGCCAGCAAATCCACGTTCGGCTGCACGGTTCTTTCGAGGCCTGCTCAGAACGGGTTGTGAGACCACCCTTGTTGTGCTAACGGTCCGCAAGGGCCGCAATTTCGCACATGTAAGCGACGCTTGGAGTAGGAGGCTCGGTGGATCAGTGAAATCCTGTGCGTGGCACCCTCCCAGGTTTGTTTTTCCGCGGAAGATTGAGTCTCAGGGGCTTGCCAAGCTAGCTCCCTGCCGCGGCTGTTGAGCGCAGGGCCTGAACCTAGAGAACCACGGTCCCGAGGGATCCCGTACTTCCGTCGTGTCTAGCGACGCAGAGGTAAGCCTGTGCACTCCGATCTAGGCAGCTCTCTAACTTGACTTGACGTATTGCCGATACTTGTTGGAGAAGACAAGCTCAGTTTGGTCGAGATGGAGAACATATTGCCCGACTATATCGATATTAATCCTTACCGAAAAAAGGAGATTGGCAGGATCCTCAAAGCAATGGGGCTCATTCTCCTGGCGTGCGCGACAGGTGCTGTGGTCTACCTTGCGTTGAGAGGGTAGGTTTCGATCACTCTAGTGGGGCGCCTGGGCGTCACATCTATGCCGGCGGAGCCTGGGTTTTCTGACCTCGCAGCAGAGCCGGGAAGGTTGAGAGAGCGGTTTTGTTGGCCTTCAAATGAGTTGGTCCCGGCATGAAGTCATCACGCGCTAGCCTCAACGCGTATCCAGATCCTCAAACACCAGAAACGTCTGCGTATCCTGCACCCCCGGCATCGACTGCAGCTGGTCGAAAATGACCCTCCGCAGGTGAATGTTGTCGGTGGCGCGGACCAACAGAATGACGTCGAAATCGCCGCCCACCAGCGCAATATGCTGCACCTCCGGAATGAGCCGAAGCTCTTCACGTAGCTCACGCCAGGAATGCTGTTGCACCTTGAGCGTGACGTAGGCGGATGACTTCAAGCCGGCCTTGATGGGGTCCACCAGCGCAGTGAACTTGGTGAGCACTCCCTCGCCCGTCAGTCGGGAAATTCTTGAGTACGCGTGTGCCCGGCTGATGTGGACATTCTCTGCCACCTGGGTGACAGACATCCTTCCGTCGCGCGTCAGCTCGGCAATGATGTCCCTGTCCACTTGGTCAAGAGGAACCTCTGCCTGATCCGCTTCGACCTCGGCCATTGCATCTCCAATTCGTCCACAGTGTGGGTCCGTTATCCAGCTCACATTTGCAATCTGTCTTCCAGGCTAATGGTTTCTAGCAAGCTTTTCCATGATTCTGGCCAGAGCTGGATACGAAACTTCTCGAGGGAACATACTGGTGACAAATAGTGGATACAGAAGGACGGACCAATGACGATCTCCGCGGACCATGAGGCCCAGGGTCTGGCTGACGCTCGGCCGGACGACACAGAGGCAAACGACCAAGCTTCCGAAGTGCGGCGCAAGTTCGGCATCAGCGTCGAGGACTACATGCTGCCCGCCCGCCACCAGATCCAGATGGTGGATCCCTCTGGCGTGCTCAAGCCTGAAGCCGAGCAGGGCACGGAGCCCGGCCACGAATATCCGATCCCCGGCGACGCCGAACTCATGGCGGCTTACGAACAACTCGTCGTCGGGCGCCGCGTCAATGACCAGAACTCCGCCCTGGTCCGGCAGGGCCGCATGGCTGTTTACCCGTCCAGCCACGGCCAGGAGGCGTGCCAGGTGGCCGCGGCTCTGTGCCTCAGCGAAGGCGACTGGCTGTTCCCCACCTACCGTGACGCCGTAGCGGTTATGTCCCGGGGAGTCGACCCGGTGGAGACCATGACCATCTTCCGCGGTGACTGGCACAGCGGCTACGACCCCACCAAGCACAAGGTGGGTATCCAGTGCACGCCGCTGACCACCCAGCTGCTGCACGCCGTCGGAGTTGCCCATGCCGCCAAACTGCGCGGCGAGGACACCGTGGTGTTGGCAATGTGCGGCGACGGTGCCACCAGCGAAGGGGACTTCCACGAAGCCCTGAACTTCGCAGCGGTCTTCCACCTGCCTGTCATCTTCTTCGTACAGAACAACAAGTACGCGATTTCGGTGCCTCTGAGCCAACAGTCCGTGGCACCGTCGCTGGCGCACAAGGCCGTTGGCTACGGCATGGCCGGTGAGCGCGTTGACGGCAATGACCTGGTCGCGTTGCTCGCAGTGCTGGACCGCGCCGTCAAATTGGCCCGCGAAGGCTCGGGGCCGCTCCTGATCGAGGCCCACACGTACCGCATGCAGGCCCACACCAACGCCGACGACGCCACCCGCTACCGCGAGGACAGCGAAGTGGCCGAGTGGACCGCCAAGGACCCCATCAGCCGCATGACGGCGTACCTCACCGATCGTGGACTCCTCGACAACGACGGTTCCACCCGGATCGCAGCAAAGGCCGAAGCCATTGCGTCGCAGCTTCGCGAAGGCCTGGGTGAGGACGTCCCGGTAGATCCGCAGAATCTCTTCCGTTACGTCTTCTCCACACCCACTCCGCAACTGAAGGAGCAGTCCGCCCTGCTCGCCGACGAACTCGCCCGTGAGGCATCCAGCCAGAAGGAGGCAGGCAAATGAGCCCCGCCGTCACGACATCCTCTGAGGCCACCGAGCACGCCGCAACCGGTGACGTCAGCTCCGCCACCGCCAGTGCGGCAGCCAGTGCAGCAGCAGTCGCTGAAGCTTCCGGTCCGCAGACCATCACCATGGCCAAGGCGCTCAACACCGCGATGGCGGACGCCATGGAGGCCGATTCTTCCGTTCTGGTATTCGGTGAAGACGTTGGCCGCTTGGGTGGCGTCTTCCGGATCACCGATGGCCTCATGGCCACCTTCGGAGAGCAACGATGCTTCGATACCCCGCTTGCTGAATCCGGCATCGTGGGCATGGCCGTGGGTATGGCCATGAACGGAATGCGTCCCGTGATTGAGATGCAGTTCGACGCCTTCGCCTACCCGGCCTTCGAACAGATCGTCAGCCACGTCGCCAAGATGCACAACCGAACCAAGGGCGCCGTCAAACTCCCCATGGTCATCCGTGTCCCGTATGCCGGCGGGATCGGCGGCGTAGAGCACCACTGCGACTCGTCCGAGTCCTACTACGCCCACACCGCCGGCCTGAAGGTCTTCACGCCGGCGACCGTAGCGGACGGCTACCGCATGCTCCGTGAAGCCATCGATTCCGACGATCCAGTCATGTTCATGGAACCCAAGAAGCTCTATTGGTCAAAGGACCAGGTGGACCTGGGCGCCCTGCGCGCCGAACACGCCACGAACGCTGCGACAGGATCCAACAGCGAGGGGCGCGCCGCCGTCGCGCGTCCCGGCACTGATGCAACCCTCATCGCCTACGGCCCCTCGGTCCCGACCGCGCTTGCCGCCGCGGCTGCGGCCGCTGAAGAGGGCCGAAGCCTTGAAGTGATTGATGTCCGCTCGATCGTGCCGTTCGATGACGAAACTGTCTGCGCTTCCGTGCGCAAGACCGGCCGAGCGGTTGTTATCGCTGAGGCTCACGGATTCGCCTCCGTGTCCTCCGAAATCGTGGCCCGGGTGCAGGAGCGCTGCTTCCACTACCTGGCTGCGCCGATCCGCCGCGTGACCGGCTTCGACGTCCCGTACCCGGCTCCGAAGCTGGAGCACTACTACTTGCCAAGCGTCGACCGCATCCTCGATGCCGTTGACGACCTTCAATGGGAGAACTGACCATGAGCGCAGAAATGCAGGTGTTCCTGCTTCCGGACTTGGGCGAGGGCCTCACCGAGGCTGAACTCGTCAACTGGCTTGTTGCCGTCGGCG
This sequence comes from Arthrobacter sp. GAS37, assembly GCF_044908325.1. Taxonomy (NCBI): domain Bacteria; kingdom Bacillati; phylum Actinomycetota; class Actinomycetes; order Micrococcales; family Micrococcaceae; genus Arthrobacter; species Arthrobacter sp. GAS37. Next base: position 87,783 of record NZ_JBIYDB010000004.1, on the reverse strand, counting down.
ACGAGATCCGCGTGGACCAGCCGATCGCCGAGGTTGAAACCGCCAAGTCCATGGTGGAGGTGCCCTCGCCCTACGCTGGCATCGTCGCCGTGCTCCACGGCGAGGCCGGCCAGACACTTGACGTCGGGAAGCCGCTGATCTCGGTGGCTCCAGTTGGTGCTTCGCTTGCTGCTGAGCCTGAGCCTGTGGAAGAAGAGGTCTCCGAGGCAGCTGCGGTCGCCGCAGCTGCCGAGACCTATCGGACCGAGGAGAAGGCCGGATCCGGGAACGTGCTCATTGGCTACGGCACCTCCGGGGGTGGCGAGGCTCGCCGCACCCGGCCGCGGAAGGTGTCTGCTGGTTCTGCCGTTGCTGTGACCTCGGAGCCCGACTTTGCCGAACTCTCCTTGTCCCGTACGCGGATTCCAGGGAAGCTCTCTGCCGTAATTTCACCCTTGGTGCGGAAGATGGCCCGGGACCATGGCGTCTCGTTGGATGCCGTGCCTGGCTCGGGGGAGAGCGGGCTCATCCTGCGTCGCGACATTGAGGCCGCCATCGGAGGGGCCACGCGCGAGACCGCCCCCGTTGAGGTGCCCGCCGTTGTCCAGCCTTCCAGCGGAGTCCAGGATGCCCGAACCGGCTTGACCGTGGCTTCGCGCACTCCGGTTCGCGGGATACGGAAGGCTGTTGCGGCCAACATGACCCGCAGCCGTTCCGAGATCCCAGAGGCAACTGTCTGGGTGGACGTTGACGCCACCGCGCTCCTTGAGATGCGTGGAGAACTCAAAAAGCGCGATCCGCACGGCGCTCCCGGCCTGCTCGCGTTCATCGCTCGTTTTGTCACAGCTGGGCTAAAAAAATTCCCCGAGCTGAACACCCGGATCGTCACAGCAGAGGACGCAGCGGGCGGTGAGATGCAAGAGATCATCGCTTTCGACGGCATCAATCTCGGCTTCGCCGCACAGACGGACCGCGGACTCGTGGTTCCCTCTGTCCGCAACGCCCACCTGTTGAGCGCCCGCGAACTCGATGCTGAAATCCGCCGGCTAACCGCCGTTGCGCGTGACGGCAAGGCAACACCGACAGAGTTGGCCAGCGGCAGCTTCACTCTGAACAACTACGGAGTGTTCGGCGTGGACGGTTCCGCCGCGATCATCAACTACCCCGAGGTAGCGATGCTTGGCGTAGGTCGCATCATCGACAAGCCTTGGGTGGTGGACGGCCAGCTGGCTGTCCGCAAGGTCACCGAGCTGACGTTGGCTTTCGATCACCGGGTTTGTGACGGCGAAACGGCTGCCGGGTTCCTGAGGTACGTTGCGGATGCGATCGAGAGCCCGGGGACGGTGCTGGCGGATTTGTGAGTGCGAGCTAAACCGGCTTTTCAGCAGTCCGGGTGGATCGCAACCTTGACGAAAGCGGCGGTTTGGTAGAGGTACTGGTACGCCCAAGAGGAGGTGGGTCTGCTCAGGGAGACCAGCGGCAAGCTCCTGTGCTGGGCGACCATGTGCAAGTCTCCTCCGTAACAGCGGCTGATGATCACCCGGGCCCTGGTCACATGGAATTGGGCCGTAAGGACGTTTGCGCTCTTCCAACCATATTGCTCCGAAAGGTTCTTCAGAGCCCGGGCTTCGCCCTGTGTGGTGAACGGGTCGGGGTTGAAGCAGATGATCCGGTAAGGGCGCTGGGCGGTACATATGCTCGCTTCGAATTTTCCGTCTTTGCCTATTGGGCTTGACACCGCCACCGTCGGTGAATACCCCTGCTGCATCAGCTGTTCTGCGTAGCCGATCCGTTGGTCAGGCGGCCCGAGCACGAACAGCACATCCGCGTGTTGCGGCTCGTCAGCGGGCGGGGCCACGTACAGAAAGATGCCAGCAATGGCCCAGAAGATCGCCAAGGCTGCAATGACAGCGAACGACCGAAGGAACAGACGCTTCTTTCGGGTAGGCGGTGTGGCCTGAGTTTCGTGATCGCGGAGAAGGGTCATACCGTCCTCTAACCAGTGCGGGATGTGGGCGGCAGCGCTGCACTGGATCCAAGACTACTATCTGCTGACACAGGGGCCCATCGGCGGGCTCATGGAAGGCTCACCTGAAGGACGGCGTTGTCGCCATCTTCGCTGAGTGTTACGTCCTTGGACAGGGTCTGAAGCGTCGTCATCCCGAGGCTGGGACGGATCTGACGTCGGAGCCGGCCAGGAGAACTGATGCTTAGGTGGATGGCTCCGGCGTCCGTTGCCGCTCGTGCCGGGTGCGGCTCTTGGGCCGACATTGTCACGCGGACATGGCTTCGTTCACCGTGGCGGATGGCGTTGGTGAATCCGTCTGAGAGCACTTCGATGACTGCCTCGGCCCTGGCGGGGTCCTCGTCGCACAACGAACACACTCCGGGCTCAATGTCGCATGCCAGCTTCAGGACGCGCCCCCAAGTACTCAGCAGGTCCTGGATACTCGATGCTGCGCTCCCTGCCTGCCCGGGCCCGCCCTTTGATTCACCAGCGGCGCCTGTTGGTTACGGCTCAGGATCGATTACGACGGCGGTGCGCCGGCGGTACCCTTCGCGGCGCCGGCTGCCGGTGGCATCGCTTCAGTGGCGGAGCGCAATCGTGACAACGAAAATCGTGGCGGCAGCCAACACTCCTAATCCAACGTAGGACAGCTGCCGCTGAATCCTTCTTCGACGCTCGCGTCGTTCATCCCTGGCAAGATATCCCGTTCTGAAGTTCCCCACGCCGGGACGATATCGTCGCTGAATTTCCGTTGGGGTGCCGGGGTTCGGGTATTGCGACCGGGTTCGCTGCCGCCTACTCGCCCTTCCCAAGGTTGTTGAGAAGGTCTGGGATCTGGTTTCGGAGGATGTGTGCTGCGATGCCGAGAGCTACGAGTGATGCGCCGAGCGGGGCAAGCCCGAAGCGTACGACTGAGACGATGAAGCCTGTGAGCCACATGCCGACACCCGCGCCGGCCCCTCCTTGGAGAGAGAAAAGCAGCGAAAGTAAGTTCGTGGCCAACATTTCGAAGATAACCCCGCCCGCGCAAACCATCACGCCAATAATGAGTAGCCGGTTTCTTACTTGGACAAAAATATGTGGTGTTTGCAATTGAAGCTCCTATTCATATTTGGCCCCGACGGGCGTAGGAGCACCCCACCCTCAGGCGAGACAATCCCCTTAAAACCAGATGTACAAAATTGGCTGTCCTATCGCTTAAAGCCAGATTGGACCGCGCCATGATTGCGCGTCGTCGATCGAGGGACTAGGAAGGCGGCTCCCGGTAGGCGTGCATCATCGTGTCGGTGCGATCGAGCTCGGCTGCGCGTGCGCGTGCGGCCTTCTTCCTCCGGTGAAGAACTACTTCATTGATCACGTAGGAAACCAGGACCACAGATGGCAAGAGGATTTGAAGCCACAGGTCCCAATTGGTCATAAAAAGGGGCGCCAAGGATGCTCCAAACATCGGCGGATGCGCGTAACTGTACCATTTCACGATTGCCTTCTATCAGCAGCCGCAATCCCGAAAGAAAGGCGCGCAGTAGCTGAGGCAATAATATGTAGACGCAGCAAGGGAAACTCCTATTCATATAGGTGCCCCCGCGACCCACAGCTTGCAAGAAATTTTACGACATTATCGACTTTGTTAGAAGGGATTTTCTAGCGTCCGTTTGACGGTCACTCGCAGTTCCCCGGAGGGACACGGGCTGCGAAGCCTTCCGACGCCCCGCGCGGGGGACTAGGATGCCGGAATGAAAGTTACGTTGCTCCGTGGGGAGGGCGATGGCCGGCCCGATTGCCCGCATCAATTCGTCGGTCGCTGCAAAGAGTGTCAGGATGCTGACCGAAATCCGAGTGGTGAATCCGGTGGCCATGAGCCAGTGAGCCCCAGCGAATAATCGGGCGTGGAGCGTCCGAGAGGTGTCCTTCGTCGGTACTTGCCTCGAAATGAATAGGTGGAATCCATGCGGATTACCGTGATTGGGCGAGGTCACGTCGACGGCGCCTTGGCGCGACGCTGGACGGCTGCAGCCACGATGTGACTGCGCTTGGCCGGGACGGCGGTGATGCCACCGGCGCCGACGTCGTGGTCGTCGCCATTCCGGGAGACTCGATCGCCGTCGGCTTGGCCAAGATTGACGGCCCTGACGGTCAGGTGACAATCGACGCCAGCAATACTTCGGCGATCGGCCGCCGGGCTACGATTCGATCGCCCAGCAGGTCAAAGCGATTATCGGCGGGCTCATGGCAAAGGCCTTCAACACCGCCTCAACCCAAGCTGAACACCCAACCCCTACTGCAGCTTGAACAAATTGTGCGTCGCCGGCCCCTCCAGCAGCTTTCCCGCGGCAGTGTAGCGCGAGCCGTGTAGAGGGCAGTCCCAGGACTTCTCGGCGTCGTTCCAGTGCAGGATCCCACCCAAGTGCGCGCATTCTGCGGACACCCTGCACACCACGCCATCAACCTTGCAGATAGCCGCAGGCTTCCCGTGGAAAAGTCCCGTGACGCCCGTGCCCTCGGCGGGGTTGGTTTCCTCCGTGATGGCCGGCTTCTCCTTCAGGGCTGCCTTGTCCCGGAAATTCTGCTGCTGTGTCTCTACGTTCAACGAAATCGTCGACGCTGCACCACGGGGACCCGTAACGCGGCGGTGGATGGTATGGGCCCAATCCAGCTTTTCACCACGGATATCGGCGGTGACATCCAGGGCCGCCGCAACACCATTTGTCATGCCCCACTTGTTGTAGCCGGTGCCGAAGAAGATCTTCCCGTGCCCCCGGGGAAACCTGCCAAAGAACGGCATGAGATTACCGGCCTGGTAGTCCTGGGCAGCCCACGTGTGCGTGACCTCGGCACCCGGATAGTGCTGTTGGGCCCAGCCGAGCAGCTCATTCACATGGACTTGCGTCGACGGCGCCCGGCCACCCGCGTGCCCGAACCCGCCCACCAAAAGCAACGCCCCGCCGTCGGGCAGTGGATAGTCCCTCAGCGAGCGGGTAGGCGGCTCCGCGGAAAGGTACATCCCCGGCGGCGGGCTCATGCCGTCCGGCAGCCGCAGCGCAGCGGCGTACGAGCGATTCGGCCTCAGCTTCGCGAAGTAAAGCCCGCGGTTAAGGATGGGTGTCCCGGTGGCGAGCACCACGTAGCGGGCGCGGACCTCGCCCTTCCTGGTGACCACCGTCAGGGGATCGCCGTTGCGGACATTCATGACGCGGATGCCCTCAACGATGCTGCCGCCGGCGGCCCGAACATCCGCAGCCAGCGCATCCAAGACGTCCATGGGGTTGAATTGGGCCTGCTTCGGAAGCCGCAAGGCGGCGTCGACGTCGAACGGCAGCCCCGTCTCCCGGGTGGACTTGACGTTGAGCCCGGCAGCCCGACAAACATTGGCTTCGGTGACGAGGTGTTCCGCGCCGGTGGGCGTGGTGGCGAAGGTGTAAGCGTCCCGGTACTGGAAAGGCACGCCCCGGCCCTCGAGGTACTCGAGCAGCCATCTCTGTCCTGCCCGGTTCGCGTCAACGTAGGCACGGACCACGTTCACCGAATACTGGTTCCGTAGCCTGGACAACGTGGTGCCCTGCAAAAGGCTCAACTTGGCCGTGGTGTTTCCGGTGTTGACCGCCCCGATATGTCGGGCCTCGAGGACCAGCACGTTGCTCCCGGTCCGTGCCAGCATGAGGGCCGTAGCCAGGCCCGTGATTCCGGCGCCGACCACGACGACGTCGTAGCTGTTCCCGGGCGTGAATTCATCGGGGCTCGCGGCTGCCGAAGCCTTGCGCGCGTCTAGCCACAAAGAAGTCATAGCGGTCCCACGTCCCTTCAGCCGGGCGCGGTCCACACCGGAATTAGCGCGGTGGCGGCCCGGTAGTGCCAGAGAAGCAGAAGGCCGCAGTAGAAGCAATAGGGGAGCGCCGACGTCGCGGGTTGCCTGTGCCGAGTTCACGCAAGAAGGGTCATGACAGACCGGTCTGACTTGTGGGTGTGGGAGTAGGATTGCTATCGCGATGAGTACCCCAGATGCCTCGGATGCACCCGGTTCGTCCTCCATGCCAGCCGGACAAACGACCACCCGTGACGACGCGGTGGATCGAATCCTGGACGCCGCCTACGAACTGTTCTCCCGGCGCGGGATCCGCGCGGTCGGGGTCGATCAGCTCATCGAGCGTTCAGGAGTTGCGAAGGCCACCTTCTACCGCCACTTTCCGTCCAAGGACGACCTGGTTCTTGCCTTCCTCGCGCTTCGCGACCAGATCTGGACCGTGGACTTGATCATCTCCGACGCCCGGAGCCGGGCAGACACCGCCGAGGAGCAGTTGCTCGCCATTTTTGACGTATTCGGGGACTGGTTCGAGCGGGAGGATTTTGAGGCGTGCTCGTTCATCAACGTCCTGCTCGAAATGGGGCGTGAACATCCGCTGGGGAAAGCCAGCATCGGCTACCTCGCCAGGATCAGGGGACACATCCAGGAGTTGGCAGAGGAAGCCGGGCTGGAGCACACCGACGAGTTCGCTCGCTCCTGGCACATCCTGATGAAGGGCTCGATCATCTCGGCCACAGAAGGAGACGTCCTGGCGTCCAAACGCGCCCAGCAGATGGCGGCTTGGCTGATAGAACACCATCGAGGCTCGGAACGCCCAGTAACTGCCTGAGTTTTCTGAAGCGCAGGGTCTGTCAGGTCCGCGTGGTCCTGCCGCGACCGCCCGGGGAGGCGAGATGCCGGGCACGCCCGCGCCACTTGGCCCATTCGCTGGGCTGGACCGAGGGCCGCCCAAGGTGATACCCCTGTCCGAGGGATACTCCCAGGCCAGCAAGAGTGGCGAGCTCGTCCTTGGTTTCGATGCGTTGGGCGGTCAAGGCCGCCCCGATCTCCCGTGCGAACCCGACCTCCGCCTCGACGAGTTCCTGCCGGAGGGGGTCCATGTTGAGAGCTGCAGTCAGATTCCGATCCAGCTTGATCATCTCCGGCTTGAGCCGAAGAATATGGCTGGCCCCGGCGAAGAAGGAACCCGTGTTTTCGATGGACAAGCGCACGCCGGCGCTGCGCAGCGGAGCCACTGCGGCGTCGAGCGAGGCGGCCTGCTCCTGCGGGAACGTCCCGGAGATTTCAAGGATCACCCGGTCGGGCGCCACCGCAGTTTGCTCGAAAAGCACAGGAAGGCGCGGATCCAGGCAGACCTCGGGGGAAAGCTTCAACGCCACGAAAAGGTGGGGCGGCAGCTTTAGCGCGGCCTCGAGCCCCGACTCCAACGCCGCGAATTCAAGGTCCGTTCGGAGCCCCGAGTCCTCGGCTTCCGCGAACCAATAATCGGCAGGGTCCCCGCTATCGCTAACGAAGCGGGTCAAAGCCTCGGCGCCGACGACGGTGGCCGTGGCTAGGTCGAAAACGGGCTGGAAGGCGGTCATCAGCATCCGGTCCCTGAGGACCGCCTCGAGCCGCGGGCTGCTTGGGTGCTGGCTGCTTGGGTGCTGTAGGTCCGGGTCGCCCTGCGGGGCCGGGCCGTTCGGTTCACCCTGCGGGGCTGGCTGTTCCGACCTGAGCGAAGACAAGTGCTCCAGCAGCGCCTCTTCCGGACGCCCAGGGTGGGCGGCAATGTGCTGGCGAAGTTGTTCGCGCACAGCATCCGTTGCCTGCGAAGAGTCCGACAAGACTTCATCGATGATTTCCAGGACCTGGAGGCGCAGCCCACGCAATTGCTCGAGGGGCGGCTCCACAGTCTCCGGACTGGCCCGCATCTCGGCGTTGGTCAAAGACGGTTTCCGCGTTGACATGAAATTATTCCTTTGCCTTTAGCTCCGGCTGAGCCCGGGACCTGCAAACTAAGGGAATACTACAGCCGAACAAACCGGTCGGCCCGGATTGAAATGAAATTTTCATTTGGATGTAACGCGCGGTGCGCAACTTGTGCAGTCACACCCGTCCGTGCTCTGTTCCGGAATCTTCCGCGCCCGACAGGAGTGCGTAATATCCGGGAACCCACTGCGGAAGGCCGCTGGCGTTCATCGGGACCACTTCGATGTTAACCGGGCCGTCCGCAATCAACTGCCAGTCCGAATCCGAAAATACGCCGTGCCGTTCCCTGGCACCGAAATGCCCGGGCCGGGGAAGGTTCTCCAAGGCGCGCCGCAGCTGCAGGGGCATGCTTTGCCGGGTGGCGCCGAGCTCGGTCAGGTAACCGAGGCTATTTCCGCGGAAGTTGGTTTCGGCCAGTAATACCCGGCCTCTGTTCCCGACGACGGTTCGCAGGTTGGCAGCCATGGCAGCCTGCTTGCCGGGTTTCAGGACGTGGAAGACTCCGCGGACAAAGACATTGGCGGGCCCCAGCCGCTTCAGCAGGAGCTCTCCAGCACCTGCCCCCGCAGCATCCAGAACCATGAAGTCGGCATTTTGGACCCCTGCGGCTTCCCTGCTCGCCATCTCGATCGCCCCCTTGGACACGTCGATTCCGAGAACTCGTGGAAATAGGCCGGCAAGCCAGCGGGTGTGGGTACCGTTGCCACACCCGACGTCAACTACCGGAAGAGCTGGATCAAAGTGAGCCGCAATCGCGTCGGAGTACTGCGCACGCTCGGCCGGGGAGTCGGAGTCCCACAGCACGTCTCCGGAACGGCCAGTAGTGCGGATTCCGCGCCAATATCCTTCCCACGCGGTGTCCGGATTTCTCGGTGCACGGGAAGCGAGGCGTACTACTGTGGGGACAAGCAGCATCTGGTCCCAAAGCTTCGACATGGGCTAACTCTACAGACGCCGTGCGGGCCGGCGGAGTTGATCCGGTACTTCCGCGGCTGGTCCCGGATATCCGTAAAAGTAGCCTTGCCCGTAGAGGCAACCCATGGCTTCCAGCTGGGCCGCCTGCTCGGCGGTTTCAATGCCTTCAACGGTCGCGTTGAGCCCCGCAGCGAAAATCAGCTGGAGAATGGCTGAAACGAACTTTTGCTGCCGGGGGTCCGACTCAATGTCCTTAATGAGGGACTGATCGACCTTCACTGTGTCTGCCGGAAGCGACCTAAGGTAGCTGATGGACGAATAGCCGGTACCGAAGTCGTCAATTTGCAACCCCACGCCGAGCTCCCGGAGCCTGCTGAGGACCTGTTCCTGTCCGGTTTCCCGGGACATCAATACGGTCTCGGTGATCTCCAAGATCAAACGCCGCGGATCCACGCCATACCTGGCCAGGGTGTCCCTGATGTCCTCCAGCAAGTCGGTTCGAAGGAGTTCGGCGGCAGAAAGATTGATGTGCAGACAAAAGTCTGTCAGGTCCGGGTCGGTTTGGCTCCAGCGCCTCATCTGGGCGAGACCTTCATGCAGCACCCACCTTCCCAGCTCAAAGATCAGGCCGGTTTCTTCTGCGATGCCAATGAAGCTGCCCGGCATGATGATTCCGCGGACAGGGTGATGCCATCGGAGGAGGGCTTCGATGCCGATAACGCGGCCGGAAGCCAATTCGACCACCGGCTGATACAGCAGCGCCAGTTCCCTTCCGGCAACGGCGGTGCGTAGTTCGGCGGTTATTCGCGACCGTTCCTGGACGGCGTCAAGCATATCCGGGTGGAAGAGCTGGACATTGTTGCGGCCCCGCGCCTTTGCCCGGTACATGGCAATGTCGGCATCGCGCATCAGCGCCTCTGCCCGGTACCCCGGCTTACCGATGCAAACGCCGATGCTCGCCATCGCCCAAACCGTTTCTATTCCGATACACATGCTGTCCTGCAGATACTCCGACGCACGGTGCGCAATTCGAAGGATTTCCTCTTCCGTGGCCGCGGTTATGAGGATGGCAAACTCATCCCCGCCCAGGCGCGCCACAGTATCCTGTTCCCTGACGGCGGAACGGAGACGTTTGGCAACTTCCACCAGCACGGCGTCACCGGCGCTATGGCCCAGGATGTCATTGATGGCCTTGAATGAGTCCAGGTCCAGGAGCAACACAGCCGGGGCTTTTCCGCCGTCCGTGCTGGACAGGATCGCTTCCTGGATCCGCTCGGTAAGCAGCGTCCTGTTTGCAAGGCCCGTTAGGGCATCCGTCTTGGCCATCTGTTCCAGCTCAACCTGTGTTCGCCGCAACATAGCCGTGCGGGCGGCCACCCGCTGTTCCAGATCCGCATGAATGTGGCCCAGTTCCTCTGCGAGCAGGTTGACTCCCGTGATGACAGCATCAATGTCATCCCGATGCTCCGAAGGTTCAATGCGTGCGTCCAGATCGCCGGCAGCCAATCGGACAACGCCGTCAACCAAAAGCTGCAGGCGCGGGTCCTCAACGCTCTCCCTCGAGGTCACTTAATCCCTGCGGGCAACAGCAAGTACATCCGGGGCTCACACACCCGCATTAAGCCAGTCCAAGGCCTCGCTGCGCGATGTAAAAAAACGAGTCGGGCAAGGCGGGACGTGCACTCCGAGGAAGAAGTTCGCCAGGACCCGGTCTACAGGCGACGTACCTAACAAGGCGATGCGCGAAGCGCCGCAGGGAATAGACCACACACCCCTGGCCTCTCGGCTAACGGAATTGACTGCGGCCATGTCTACAAGCATTGGATACTGCTCCTGCTGGCATAGCTCGTTGACTTTCGCCATGGCCGCCCGGGCATCCTCAACCTGAATGTCGACCCCGGGCAGCCAGCGCAGATGGAGAAGACCGTCGACGCCCAAATCGACACTGGCCTTTCCACCGTCCGCAGTATCCGGTACCACGATCACGTCCTAAAGCTGTCCCTAGTTAACAAGTAGCAATCGCCAACCCCGATAGCGTAGCTTCCCGAGGATTGGTCCTCAAGCCCTCTCCTACGCATTTCGAAGGGCCCGGGTCTCAACTGCGCCTTTCCTCCCGATCCTTCCGGCTCCACGTGGGTAGAATCGAGGCCTGAACACTGCCGGAACGCATCAGACGGAGAAACAATGTCAGCATGGCTCGAAGTCGGCCCTAACAACTACGTGTTGGAGACCGAAGGGTGCCTGCTCAACACGGGCCTCGTTGTAGGCACGGAACGAGCCATGGCGATCGACACCGGTTGCGGCCCCCGGCAAGGCCGGCAAATCCTCGCCGCAGTCCGCGAAAAAACCCAGCTGCCGCTCGTCGTCGTGAACACCCACGCCCACTACGACCACTACTTCGGCAACGCCGTTTTTGCCGACGACGGCGTCACCGAGTTTTGGGGGCACGTCAACTGTGCGGCGACAATCGACGACGACGGCGACCACCAGCGCCGCTTCGTCTCCGCCACCGAGCCGGAGATGGCCGCGGGCAAGGGCGACGACGTCGAACTCGTCATTCCCAACGCGATCGTCAAGGACCAGCCCGTCCTGGTCGATCTCGGCGGCCTCACAGCCACCCTGTTCTACTTGGGCCGCGGCCACACCGACGGCGACCTCCTGGTAGGCACGCCCAGCACCCTTTTCGCCGGTGACCTCGTGGAACAAGGCGCGCACCCGTCGTTCGAGGACTCCTACCCGGAAGATTGGGCCGACGTCCTGCGGCACATCTCCGCCCTGCGGCACCGCTACGAGTTCCTCATCCCCGGCCACGGCAAGCCCTGCAGCGACCAATTCGTGAAGACCATGGCCGACACCATGTCCACAGCGGTACGGCAGGCTAGGCAGTCGATCCGGGACACGCCGTCGGACGCTACCAAAGCGATCCCGGTGCTTCCCTACGGACCCGAGCAATCACGCTGGTTCATCAAGCGGCTCCAGGAGACGCAAGCGCACCACTAAAGGGTGTGTTTGAAGGCTTGACGGGCCTCGCGGACCGCGTAGTAGATGATCACGACTCCAGCCAGGGGATCGGCCCACCACCAGCCGAAAAGGGCATTAAGGACAAGGCCTGCTAGGACCGCGCCGGCCAGGTAGGCATCGACGAGGGTCACTTTTCCTTCGGCGCGGAGCACGGGATTGCCCAAGCGGTGCCCGGTGCCGATCTTGCCCCACGCGAGGGCGAGCATGACTACGAAGGTCAGGGCCGTCCAGACGATGCCCGGACCTGAGGTGGCAGGGCGGACGCCGGTGGCAAACACAACGGCCACCTGGATGAGCAGGTAAGCGCCAAGAACGGCGAAGGCCGTCCCTATCAGGCGCATCGCGGGGGCTTCGCGCTCCTTGTGGGCACCTTTGAGCTGCCACACCACCACGATCGAAGCGAAGATCTCGATCAGGGAATCCAGGCCGAAACCGGCCAGGGCCGGGGAGCCGGCCTGAATGGCGGCGGCTGCCAGGACGCCGAGGCCCACTACGTTCCAGCCCAGTGTCGCGTATTCCAGCCGCAGCCCGCGACGCAACAAGAGCCTGTGGTCTTTGCTTTTGTTGCTAATGCTGGCCATGGGTTATCCGTTTCTTTGAGTGCGCTAGCAGCAGTCTTCACCCTTCCACGCTTCGCGGCCTTCCTTGACGGCGACCGCGGCGATGATGAGGCCGATGACGGGGTCAAGCCACCACGCGCCGAAGAGCGCATTGCCGGCCAGGCCGATCAGGACGGCGGCAGCAGTGGCGGCGCAGAGAAGATTCTGGGTTCCTTCCCCGGCGGTGGCTCCTGAGTTCAGCCTGGCACCGAGGCGCTGCTTGGCGACACCGATGACAGGCATGATGACCAGGCTCGCCGCCGTGAGCACGATGCCCAGGACGCTGTTCTCGGCCCGGTGTCCCGTGGCCAGGTCGATGAGCGACTGGATTCCGATGTAGGGGGCCAGGAGCCAGAAACTAACGGCGACGGCCTTTTGCGCGCGCCCTTCGGCGGTTTCCGACAGTGTGCGGGACCCGGTGAACCGCCAGATGACAATGATGCTCGCCAGGCCCTCGACGGCGGAGCTGAGCGCCCAGCCAATCAGGGAAACGGAGCCCGCCGTCCCGCCGGCAACAAGGCCGAGGGCTCCCTCGAGGACCATCCAGATCAGGCTGAACCAGGAGAGCAGCCGGACGGTACGGGCGTCCTTGATCCAGGACCGGGGCGGGGCAGTGGTCATCAGTGGGTTCCGGTTTCGTGGACGGCGTGGCCGGCGGGTTCGAGCTGGAAGGTGGAGTGTTCGACGTCGAAATGCCCGGTCAGGCAGTTTTGCAGTTGGTCAAGGATGAGCGGGGCGTGTCCGTCGTGGAAGCAGCTCTCGTCCAGGACGACGTGCGCGGAGAGGGCCGGAAGGTCGGAGGTGACGGTCCAGACGTGCAGGTCGTGGACGTCATGCACGTGCCCGGTCTCGAGGAGGTGTTCCCTGACCTGGTCCAGGTCAACACCTTCCGGTGCGCCTTCCAGGAGGATCCTCCCGGAGTCCCGCAGCAGCCCCCACGCGGCGTGCAGCATCAGGGCCACCACGATGAGGGAGGCAATCGCGTCCGCACGGGTAAAACCGGTGGTCAGGACGACGAGCCCGGCGACCGCCGTCGCAATGAATCCGTAGAGGTCGGTCAGGATGTGCTGGAAGGATCCTTCCACGTTCAGGCTGGACCGGTTGGCTTTGGCCAGCACCCACACCGCCACGAGGTTCACGATGACCCCGAGGATCGCGACGACCAGGACAGGGCCGCCGTCGACCGGTGGCGGATCAAGGAGGCGGTGGACGGCCTCCACAGCCACGAGGGCGCTGATGACCAGCAACGTGATTCCGTTGGCGGCCGCGGAGAGGATTTCCGCGCGTTTGAATCCGAACGTCCAGATTCCCCGCGCCGGACGGGCCGCGAGGTTGATCGCCCACAGCGAGGCAGCGATCGCCCCGGCGTCGGTAAGCATGTGCCCGGCGTCCGAGAGCAGGGCCAGCGAGCCGGAAACGACGGCGACAATCACCTCGACGATCATGAACCCGACGATCAGCGCCAACGCCACAAGCAGATAGCGCCGGTCCGCGTTCACTGCTATCGCGTGACTGTGGCCATGGTGTTTGGTTGTGTTTCCTGCAGCGTCGTGGTGGTGGGTGTTCATTGGCCGTTGTCCTTCTTGGCGGGGGCGGTGCGGGCCGGACTCGTGCTGGCGGGACTCGTGCGCTCGGGATGGACGGCGACCGTATGTCCGGTGTGGGTCAAGCCCAGGTCCAACAGCATCCGCACGTGCGCATCATCCAGCCGGTAGTAAGCCATCCGGCCGCGCCTCGAAACAGAAACCACCCGGTGGGCGCGCAGCAGCCGCAACGCATGGCTGACCGCACTCTCGCTCATCGCCGTCGTCGCGGCGAGGTCGCACACGCACAGTTCCCCGCCTTCCAGCAAGGACGTCAACAGCCGCAAACGCCCCGGATCGCCCAGCAGCGAGAACACATCCGCCAACTCGGCAATGTCATGATCCGAGGGCAGAGCCGCGCGGACGAGTTCGACCTTGTCGGGGTCGACAAGTTTCACGCCGCATTCATCGACGGCTTCTCGAGCAGCCACAGGACCTCCAACATATGAACAAGTATTCAGATGTCAGTATAGGGGACATGGTTCTAGCCGGGGGTTGCCAGCTGGGAACTCCTTCTTGTTGCCTGAGGGAAACAATCGCGGCGTACGCTCCCCGTATGGGGAACAAGATGATTGGGCTCTCGGCTCGCGAATCGAAGCGGGAAATTCTGAAGCAGCGCCTGCAGATGCTTACGTACGTGGGGCTGGCCATCCTCGCCGTGGCGACCGTGGTCGTCGTCGTCATAGCGCTACGACGCTAGGGGATTGGGTTGCGTTAGCGGCCTTGACTGATCCGAGCCACGCGGAACGTGGCGCACCAAAGTTTCGCCGATGGTGGACTCAATCTTCTCCATTTGGAGGTACTCGGATGTCATCGGGGCTGATATTTTTGTGTGCACTCCTTCGGAGCAAACACAAAAATTGGGGGCACGAACATGTCCAAAGCGGAGAAACTACTCTTCATAGTCGCCGTAGTGCTTGGAGCTATCGCCGTTCTGGTTGTTGGCTATATCTGGATCGGTTCGGCGGTATTTGGCCTTAACACTTCGCGGCTCGATCCCGAACAGGGCCCAACCTGGCCATTCGCGGTCGTTTCCCTCTCCGTCGTCGGCTCGCTTTTTGCCTTAATGGGAGGAATCCTCTTGGCGGTATTCAGCGCGCATCGGACGCCCCATCCTCCGGACCGCCGGTAACTCATCACGAACACTCACGCTGGTTCATCGACGTCGCGCGAACTGGCAGCAGATGCCCTCTGGAAACGATTTTGCGGGCATCTCCTGCCAGTTCGCGCTTAACTTCAGGAGGCCGGCGCAGATTGGATTTGGGCCGGGGTCAACCTTGCCCAAGGGGAGTCCGGGGCCCCTTGGACTGCGGCTTCCGGGCTGTCGCCTTGGGTCCACCACTTGGCTTCGAACGCGGACCCTTCGAAGAGGATGCGGTCGCCCATGTGATAGATAGTCTCCGGCGCCCATGCCGGGAAGGTTCCCGCGGGAACCGTTGCTTTGGGACTTGGCCTGTCTCCGGGTAGCACCGGACCCACGAGTTTCCACGGGGTGGCACCGCCCTGCAGGACCGGGTTGTCCGGGACGTCAGCGCGGGTCCACCATTTTGCCTCGTAGACGCTGCCGTGCCAGACCACCCTGTCCGCCGCGGTGTAGGCGGCGTTAGTATTCCAGATCGGATAGGGGCTCGTTGCCGGGTCATCGGTGGTGGTGGCGGCTGCACTGCTTGAGGCAGTGGCTGTCGGCGATGGAACTACTGTCGGCGTAGGCAGCGCCACATCATTGGCAAGGGTGGCGGAGAACAGTTGGGAACCCTGGACGACCCCACTGCAGCTGTCCGAGACCTTGCTCAAATCGGGGTAGTTAGGGCTGCACGTCCTATCCCTGTTCATGGACCACATTGACAACCTGCCGAGGCCCTTGCCCTTGACGAAGCTGTTCATGGTGGCGGCGTCATCGAGGGTGAATATTTCGCCGGCGATATCGTTCTGGCCGACCATGACGGTCAGGCCAAGCTTGCGCCAGAGGGTTTCGCTGCCAAAGTCAGTTCCGGCGTTGCGGTAGAGGGCGGCAAGCTGTCCGTGGGCGGCATCCGCAGCTGACTCTGACGCCCGGGACATGCTCCAAGCTGCAGGCTTACTGGCGCCGAAATCCATCGTCATGATGTTCACGCCCTCCAGTTCGACCCCACCAGCGAGGGTGTGCGCCACGATGCCTTGGCCTTGGCTCGTGAGGCCGTTCGGGTCGGCCGCAAGGGTCAGCCAGACGGCGAGGGACTTGCCGCTGGCTTTGCGTTCCTTCTGAAGGGCTGCAATGGCTTCCGCCCGTCGGTCGGCAGCGGCCGTGTCGCCCAAGGCGACGCCTTCGACGTCGAGATCTACCGTCGCGACGTCGTAGCGATCCACGATCTGCCGGTAGGCGTCAGTCAGGGCCTTCGTGTCTTTGCAGGAAACTGCGAGTTCGTTGTTGTTCAGCCCGCCGAAGGAAACCGCTGTTGCCCCTCCAAGCTGGCGGAGCCGGGCGATCCTCCTGTCCAGATCGAGGTCGGTAGCTGCCTGGTCAGGGCTGTACGCCGCACCCCAGGACGGGGCGCAGTCCTTCTTCGGATCGGCGACGACGAAGGACAGCACCACGGCTTTCGCGCTGGGCACGGCCGGATCTTCGAAGGCGAACCGCGGCGTCGCCGTGATGTCCACATAGCCTGAGAACACCGAAGGCATGGATGCTGCGGCACTGACGTCCTGGACGTTGCGGAGGCCGAAGTAGCCCGCCGTGACCGCTGCGACCACGATGACGCAAAGGATGCCCAAACGCGGGACGGACAGCCGGCGGCCGGGAAAGCGCTTCGACACAGAGATACCCCTAGAACTTTGTGAATAGGACTTCACGGATGCCTGGGAAAGATCTCACTCCCCGGGAAGTGCCGCAGCTTGGCGTAGCATTTCCACGAGTCTTGTCCCAACTCCGCGTTGTTCGCCTATCATAGGGGCGCACTGTAGTGCGGGCCGTCACATTACGCCCGCATTGTGCCGTGCGCCCGCTGGGGGCGCACGGACAGCGAATGGGGATTCATGTCGGATCAGATCGTGCTGCTTCGCCCCGATGAAGAGGGAACGACGGCCGGGCAGTCTTCAAAAGCCCGAAAGCGTCAGTGGGGCGCAGAAAAACGCTCTGAACCGCTCTCGATCGTCCATCCGGCACCATCGCGGCGGAAAATAGTCCTCGGCCGCATCGGCGTCCTCACCACCGTGCTCGCCTGGGTCGGCTATGTGGTCACGACGGTACTCAAGCAGCTGGTGGATAACCCCGGCGCTGGATTCCGCTTCGGCGCCGAAAGCCTCTCCTACTTGGTGGTGGTGTCCTTCCTGACGTTCTCGGCGTTGATGTACCTCACCGCCCGTCAGGGCGCCCTGACTCGTTTTCGGGCCCACCGACGGGTTCCCCGAGGGGAGCTGGACCGGCATTTCTTCGACTACTCGGAGGGCATCACGGTGCTGGTTCCTTCCTACGCAGAAGAACCGGAAGTAGTCCGCGGCACCATGTGGTCCGCGGTCCTGCAGGAATTCCCGGACCTCAGCGTAGTGCTCCTTCTCGATGACCCACCCTTCCCGGAAGACCCCGACGTGCTCCGGCGCCTGGAAGCCACCCGCGCGCTCGCCGGTCAGATCACGGAAACCCTCAAGGAACCAGCGGCGAGGGTCAACGCCGCCTACGCGAAGTACCGCCGTCGTCGTGATCAAGAACCCGGCCTGGATCCGGGGCCTAACGCCGGCACCGAAGTGGAGCTGCTCATCGCCGAATACGAATACGCTGCGGAGTGGCTCGAAGCAATGGCCGAGACCGAGAGCGTCGAGGACCACGTGGATGAGTTTTTCGTCGACCTGGTCCTCATGGGCCTGGCCCGGGAACTACGCCTCGTGATTCTGGCCCTTTCGGCCGCCAACGCACAGCAGGCCTCGCCCGGCCCGGAACGCATCGCTGAGCTGTACGCGCGGCTTACTTGGATCTTCAACGCTCGGGTGTCCACGTTCGAGCGGAAGCGGTTCGCCAGCCTCTCCCACGAGGCCAACAAAGCCATGAACCTGAACGCCTACCTCTCGCTCATGGGCGGTACCTGGCACCCCGAACAAACAGCGGACGGGACTGTCTTGCGGCCGGCAGGGGTGGTCGACGGCGACACGCTGTCGATCCCCGACACCACCTATGTCCTGACCCTGGACGCGGATTCGCTGCTGCTGCGCGATTACTGCCTCCGCCTGGTTCAACTCCTCGAATCCCCGGGCAATGAGCAGGTAGCCGTCACCCAGACCCCGTATTCCTCCTTCCGAGGCGCCCCGACCCGGATCGAACGCATCGCCGGTGCCACCACGGATATCCAGCACATCCAGCACCAAGGGATGACCCAATACGGCGCCACGTTCTGGGTGGGGGCGAACGCTGTGATCCGCAAACGCGCCCTGGAAGACATCGTCGAGATCTCAACTATGGGCGGCTTCGAGGTCAGAACCTACATCCAGGACCGCACCGTCATCGAAGACACTGAGTCCAGCGTGGACCTCGGCAAGCACGGCTGGACCCTGGCCAACTATCCCGAGAGGCTCAGCTACAGCGCCACCCCGCCGGACTTTGGATCGCTCGTGGTACAGAGACGGCGGTGGGCCAACGGCGGCCTGCTGATCCTGCCCAAACTCTGGGAACAGATCCGCAACCGCCGGGGCCAAGCCAGGCCAGTCGTCTTCCGCGAGATCCTGCTTCGGGTCAACTACATGGCCTCCATCACCTGGGCCAGCTTCGGGCTGCTGTTCCTCCTCGCATACCCCTACGACAGCCGTCTCCTCAGCCCCTTGGTCTTCCTTGCCGCCCTGCCCTACTTCCTGGCCATGGGCAGCGACCTGCGCGACTGCGGCCACCGGTTCAGCGACATCTTCCGGATCTACGGCTTCAACCTCGTTCTCCTTCCCGTCAATCTGGCAGGCGTCCTGAAGTCCCTCCAGCAAGCGCTCACGGGAGACAAGATCCCGTTCGTCCGCACCCCGAAGGTCAAGGACCGTACCGCAGCCCCGGCCCTCTTCGTCCTCGCTCCGTACCTGATCGTCGCGTTCTCTTTGTTGACGGTCTGGCGCAACTGGGAACTTGGAAACTGGGGCAACGCCGCATTCGCCGCCTTCAACGCCATAATGGCCGCCGGCGCGATCCGGGCCTACATCGGACTGGCCAACTCCGGAGTGGACATGTACCTGGGTGTGTTGAACTGGCTGTACGTCGAGCCAAAGAAGCCGAAAGCGCTACCGCCGGCCATCATTCCCAAAACCCCCGAACAGGTCGACTGGGAGTCGCTGCTCTACCACGGGGACCGTCGCCTGAACCGCGACCTCCGCGGCAAGAACGACCGCCGGAAACGGGCCGGATCGGTGTAGGGCCGGCGCGTGGAACAGATCCGCCGCGGTTCCTTGCTGCGCGTCCGGTGCGGAAATGAAAGTACCCGCGCGCATGGCTGGAAATGCGGGCCGATGGCGGACGACGATCCGGCCTTGCCTTAAACATCGACAAGTGTAAATATTTACGTGTGTCTATGTCATTGGAGTTAACGCCTGTCCAAACGGTGGCGTGTTGTTCGCCGCTGTCCAGGGAGCCCTTGTCGGAATCCGAAGCCGAAGGAATCGTTCCGCTACTGAAAGCGCTGGGCGATCCGGTACGGTTGCGGCTGATGTCCCTGGTGGCGTCCCATGAGGGCGGCGAAGCCTGCGTATGCGATCTGAACGACGCCTTCGAGCTGTCACAGCCGACCATCAGCCACCACCTGAAGGTCCTGCACGAAGCGGGTCTCCTGGAACGCGAAAAGCGCGGCGTCTGGGTCTACTACCGTGCCCGTACCGATGCCCTGGCTGGCCTGGCGGCCTTGATCGGGGGACAGGGCCAGTGAGCGTTCTGACACGGCGGGCCGTGGCGGAGTTCGCCGGCACCGCCTTCCTGGTCATGGCCGTGGTGGGGTCCGGCGTCATGGCCTCGCGTCTGTCCCCGAACGACGTCGGGCTGCAGCTCCTGCAGAACAGCATCGCCACCGGGGCCGCGCTCGTCGCATTGATCCTGGCACTACAACCGGTTTCGGCATCCTTCAACCCCGTTGTCACTTTGGTGGAGCGCGCCCTGGGGATCCTGGACACGCCCACGGCCCTGGCACTGGTCGCCGCCCAGTTCGCCGGCGGCCTGGCCGGGACCGTGCTCGCCAACCTGATGTTCGGCCTCGACGCCGTGACGCTCTCCACGCATGAACGTGCCGGGGGAGGGCTGTGGCTCGGCGAAGTCATCGCTACCATCGGGCTGCTCCTGGTCATCTTCGGCACCATCCGCTCCGGGCGGCCTGACAGGGTTGCCTTTGCCGTCGGCGGGTACATCGCGGCAGCCTACTGGTTCACCAGCTCCACCAGCTTCGCGAACCCCGCGGTGACCGTGGCCCGGACCATCACGGACACCTTCGCCGGCATCGCCCCGGCGTCGGCCCCGGCGTTCATCCTCGCCCAGTTGCTCGGCGGTGTTGTCGGGTTCTTCCTGATCCGAGCCCTCTACCCGAGCGTTCCCGCGCTGCCTGCGCCTTTGCCAGCTCCCGCACCCGATCGAAAGGTCCTCTTATGAGCACTGAAACCGTCAAGAAACCCTCCGTTCTCTTCGTGTGTGTCCACAACGCCGGCCGTTCCCAGATGGCTGCCGCCTTCCTCACGACCCTCGGTGAGGGCCGGATCGAGGTCCGCTCCGCGGGTTCCGAGCCCGCAGACAAGGTCAACCCGGCCGCCGTCGAAGCCATGGCCGAACTTGGAATCGACATGTCCGCCGAAATTCCCAAGATCCTCACCACCGAGGCCGTGAAGGAATCCGACGTCGTCATCACTATGGGCTGCGGCGACGAATGCCCGTACTTCCCTGGCAAGCGCTACGAGGACTGGGTCCTCGAAGATCCGGCCGGCCAGGGCCTGGACGCCGTCCGCCCCATCCGGGACGAGATCAAGAGCCGCATCGAAGGCCTGATCGAGTCCCTCCCGCCCGCCGCCGGGTAGCGCCACCTCAGCCGCCTGCCGTCGCCTCCAGCCACAAAACCGGGCCCAAACGAAGGCCCAAAACCGCTGGCCAAACTGCCCGGCACGGCCCACATGTCAGGTTTGAGGCCGTCGCCATCTAGAATTGCTGGTTGAAGCAATCTAAACGAGAGCCGCGGCGCACAACGCTGCGAGTCCTAGGGGACAAGACCATGCCGGATTCTGTGGACAACGAAGCCAGCGCCGCTGCATCTAACGAAGGGCAGCCCGAGCTTCGTCGACGCCGCGATCGCCGCCGCGAAGAGGGTGACGCCTGGACAGGAACCATGCCGATCATTACGCCGAACGATTCCGACGCGCCCGCATCCACTCCTGCCCCGCTCCAAAGCAGATCCTGGGCTGAAGCGGCAGCCGCCGCCGACGCGTCCGCCGGGGCGGTAGCGGACCTTGCGGAAACAGGCCGCGAAGACTCGACCATCGGTGACGCGAGCCGTGAGGAACCACGCCTTGAGATTCCGACGGCGGCAGCACCGGCGTCGGGCGCTGTTCCCCCGGCTGCCGTACGAGCCGGACGCGCCGCAGCCGCCAGCGCTCCGATCTCCGACTTCATCTCCTCCCCGGGTTCCTTCGTGAGGGAACAGAAGCCGCGTCCCATCGGTGGCTTCCGCGGCATGCTCTACAGGCTGACCGGCGGTGCCTGGAACCTCGGACCCAGCGCCAAGCAGCGCGAAGAGGACGAGCTGGCGCGGCGCATTTCCCGCCAGCTTCAAGGCAGCTACAACACGGCCGTCCTAAGCCTCAAGGGTGGAATCGGCAAGACCTCCACCACGGTCGGCGTGGGCCTCACCTTGGCGGAATTCCGGGGCGACCCGCCCTGCGCCATCGACGCCAACCCCGATTCCGGCGACCTCGTGGAGCGCGCCCTGGGTGAGGGCATCTACCAGAAGGCCACGCCGCGCACCATCACGGACCTGCTCAAGAACGTCGACAACGTCGATTCGCTCACGGCGCTGGCCCGGTACATGCACCATGCAGGCCGACTGCACCTGATCGCCGGCGAACAAGACCCGGAAGTTTCGGATTCACTGACCGCCCAGGAATACCTGCGGATCCGCCAGTTGATCTCGGGATACTACTCCATCGCGCTGACCGACTGCGGCACCGGAGTCACGCACAATGCGATGAGCGGCATCCTTCAATCGGCCGACAACCTCATCATCGCCGCCGGCTATGCCGTGAGCGGTGCCAAGCGTGCCCGCAGCACCCTTCAGTGGCTTGCGAGCCACGGCTACGAGGAACTCGCCCGCAACGCGATCGTGGTCATCACGGACAAGGACGAGGTATCGTCCCGCGTGGACAAGGATGCCATCGAGGATCACCTCTCCGGGATCTGCCGCCAGTTGATTGCCGTGCCGCACGACAGGGGAGTGGCCGACGGCGACCTGGTCACCCTTGACGTCCTGCGCCCCGACACCCGCCGTGCGTACAAAGAGATCGCGGCCGCGATCGTGGACGGGTACGTGTAGCGCTTCTTCTTTTCGGTGCCCCGCCCAACTGACTCGCAGTACATGTCGTTTAGAGCGCTCTAAACGACATTAAGTGCGAGCTAGTTGGGTGGGGCTACTTAGTTATTGCTTAGAGTGACGCTGGCGACACTCTATTCATTACTTGGTTTTACCCGGGCATGAGCGGGTTATTACTCGACTACTACGCGGATTGCAAATTGTCGCTTCCGCCGGGATTTCCCTAGAGTTGCACCTGGACGTCATTCGCTTTGCGGGGCGCCCTCGCCATGACCGGGAACTGGGCCCGGGCATGGTGCACCCAATTCCGTGCCTTCATGACACCCTGCTGCGCCCGTTTCTGAACCCGAGGCCAGCACCCAGGAGCCTCCTTTTGATTCCCAAAAAACTTGCCTTGATGTTCGCTGCCGTGCTTCTCCTCGGACTGACGGGTGCCACTGGCGCTCGCCCCTCCGCCAACACAGCGCCCGACGCCGGCCCCACGCCAATCGCGAACGCCGCACCTGTCGCTGAGGTGGCCCCGCTCGCAACGCCAGCACCGTCCGCTACCCCGACTCCCGCACCGCCCGCCGTTCCGCAGCCTGCCGCCGCACCCGCGCCCGCCGTCGTCGTGCCCCAAGCTGCCCCGAGCGGCTCCGTGAAGGTGCTCGACACCACCGCGGCCATCACCGACCCCAACTGGTTCCGCCAGGCCTACGCAGAGGGCTTCCGTCTCTACGTCATGCACTCCACCGTCTGGGGCACGTGCACCCCATGGCAACAGACCCAAGCCCAATTGAAGATGGCGCTCGACGCCGGCCTCAAGATCGCGGTCTACACCCGTGACGCTTCGTGCTGGGAGAACGGGATCAACGCCGCAGGCCCGTACATGTCCCAACTGCAGTTCTTCGCCCTGGACATCGAGCCCGGTGGATCCCTGGTGACGCGGGCCATGGTGGATGGCGTGCGGAGCCTTGGCGTGCGGCCCGTGATCTACAGCGGCAGCGGCATGTGGCCAGGGTTGATGGGCAACAGCACCGCATTCTCGGATGTGCCCCTCTGGGATACGGACACGAGCACCCTCAACTACGCCAGCTGGACCGCGAACTACCTGGCGCCGGCCCCTATGCAGTACGGCGGCTGGAACTCGGCCGGCACCATGCGTGTCGGGATCCAGCAGAAGTTCGAACACACCCTGAACGGCATCAACGTGGACTTGAACTCGTTCGACGCGGGCTTCCTGAAGTAGGCGCGGCGCTTAATTCCTGACGCAGAGGGAATTCCGTGGTCGCAGGGATAATGCAGTGTCGGACGGCACGGGACGCATCGGGACTATTTCCCCGGAGTTGTCCACATGGAGGAAATTGGTGCTGCCACGTGCCGCAGTCCACATGGCAGCTTCTTATGCATGACCCACTTACCCCGCCTGATCCTCAGCCGAGATCACCTTTCTCTCGGAATGACCCTCAAGGAACTCGCCCGGAGCGCCAAAACGGGTGCCTTGCATCGCGTCCGCCAAGGAGTGTACGTTGACGGCGCCGCATGGGCCGCACTGAAACCGTGGGAACAATACCGTGTCCGGGTCAGCGCTGCGGCCGAAACCTCTAGCGCACGGACCATATTCGCCAGGCACTCGGCAGCGTCTGTGTGGGGGATCCCCACCATAGGCGTGCATCATCCGGTGCAGGCCCTGACTCTCCAGAACGACGGCGGCCGCTCGCGTGCCGGGATATCCCGCCACTACGCGGACCCCGCTAGCCTCAAGGTGTATCGCTGCGAGGGACTGCTGGTGACTGACCGGGTGCGCACGGTGCTGGACCTGGCCGCCTTCACCCCGTTCGTCGAATCCATCGCTCCCTTGGATCACGTGCTCAAAGCCGACCGGAAACGGGGATTGCCCGCCATCACGAAAAAGACGCTTCTGGCAGGAGCGGATGGAATTTACACGGCGGCGGCCATCCGGAGAATCCAAGCGGCAGTCGATTTCGCAGATCCCCTGTCCGGATCTGCGGGGGAATCCTACAGCCGCGCCTTGATGCATGTCGCCGGATTCGAGGCCCCGGTTCTTCAACGTGAATTCCGCGACGAAGCGGGCCTCGTGGGCTATTCGGATTTCTATTGGAAGGGTGTGCGGGTGGCCGGGGAGTTCGACGGCATCGATAAGTACCTGAAACCGGAATACCTCAAGGGACGGACTGCCGCTCAAGCCGTCGTCGAGGAGAAGCTGCGTGAGGACCGGATCCGTGCCACCGGGTCCGGCGTCGTCCGTTGGGTGTGGGCAGAACTCATGGCTCCCGGCGTGCTCGAACGGAAGCTGGCAGCGGCAGGCGTGCCCCGGCGTCGTCCGCGCGGAGCCCAATGAGGCGCGGAATGCCTGGCGCTGCGCTGAATGCCTAACGCAGCCGGAATTCCCTGTGCGGCAGGTATTTGGCGCGTCGCAAAGGAGGCGGCGTCCTAGGATGAAAGGGATGACCACCACCAGCACCCTTCAGCCCTTCAATCTCCGCAGTATTGCGTTGCCCGCCTTTGGGCCCGCTTTGCTGTTCTGTATCGGCGAGGGCGCGGTGCTTCCGGTGGTGGCATTGTCCGCCCGCGACCTTGGTGCTTCCGTGGCGGTTTCCGCGCTCGTGGTCACCCTGATCGGGCTGGGGTCTTGGTTCTTCAACCTGCCCGCTTCGCTCATCACCATCAAGTTCGGCGAACGATGGGCCATCGTGGCCGCGGGCGCAGCCGGAGCATTGGCCCTGTTGGCTGCCGGATTCGCGCCGCTCCTTGCGCACAACGGCATCTGGCTGCTCGCCGCGGCGATGACCGTGGTCGGGATGTCCACCAGCGTCTTCAACCTCGCGCGCCAGAAGTACCTCACGGAAGCCGTCCCGGTCATCTACCGGGCGCGCGCACTCTCGACGTTGGGCGGCGTCACCCGGATCGGCGTGTTCATTGGTCCGTTCGTCGGCGCGGCCGTGATGCAGTTCGCCGGCATCAGCGGCGCGTATTGGGTTGGCGTGGCGGGTATGGCGGCCGCCGCGGTGCTGTCCCTCACCATCCCGGACCTTGTGTTGCCGGACGACGTCGACGGCGGACGCAAGGGTCCCGAGCCCACCCTCCGCGGCGTCGCGGTTTCCCACGCGGGCGTGTTCCTGACGGTCGGGACCGGGATCCTGCTCCTCAGCGCGCTGCGGGCCTCACGCCAAGTGGTCATCCCTTTGTGGGCAGACCACTTGGGATTGGACGCCACACACGCGTCACTCATCTACGGCTTGTCCGGCGCGATCGACATGCTGGTGTTCTATCCAGCCGGCAAGCTCATGGACCGCAAGGGGCGCATGTGGGTCGCGGTGCCGTCCACCCTCATCATGGGCGCGGCGTTGTTCCTCATGCCGTCGTCCGCGGATTTTGTGGGGCTGCTGCTGGCCTCGCTCCTGATCGGCTTCGGCAACGGCATCGGTTCGGGACTCATCATGACCCTCGGAGCCGACTTTTCCCCGGACAAAGGCCGCGGGCAATTCCTCGGTTTGTGGAGGTTCATCTCGGACGCCGGTGCCACAGGCGGACCCGTGCTGCTCTCGGCCCTCACCGCCGCCGTATCGCTCGCGGCGGGCGTCTGGGCCACGGGCTTCCTGGGCCTGGCCGCCGCGGCGGTGTTCGCCGTCGCACTCCCGAAACTCAAGCACCGCAGGAACTACTGAGCCTCTGACGAGGCCTCACTGACGGCCGGGGCGCCCGTCATTCGCTCCCAGACTCCGGTCAGGTGCCCCCGGTATGGTGAATTGGATGTTCTCAGTCATCGCGCCTCCGCATCGTGCTCCCACTGCGAATCCGACCGCCGGGAAACCCCTCACGGACAGCGGCCCGCCGCTTGGTCCCGGGGCGGAGAATCGCCCGCCGAAGAGCGAAGCAAAGCAATCCCGGCCTGATCTCGCGACACTGACCGCGCTGCGTTTCGTTGCCGCGCTGTGGGTGGTGTTCTTCCATCTTCAAGCCATGCAGCACACCTTCCTCGCGCCCGTCTATGAGCTGTTCCGTCCCTTCATTGCCAACGGCGACCTGGGCGTGGACGTGTTCTTTGTGCTCAGCGGCTTCATCATCACCTACACCTACCTGGACCGGTTGGGCCCACGGTTCCGTTGGCGAGCTGCAGGAGACTTTGTCTGGGCCAGGTTCGCCCGGATGTGGCCCGCGTTCGCGTTGGTGGTAGGCGTGGTTGGACTCTGGTTCGTGTACGGGACCGCGCAGGAATCCGTGCGGGAGTGGTCCCTCCAGACCCAGGCTCCGGACCTGTCGCCGTGGGGTCTGGCCAAGCAGCTGCTGATGATGCATCTCTGGTTCCAACCGGGTACCGACGGCGCCAGCTGGTTCGGCCCTGGCTGGACGGTCAGCGCCGAGTGGCTGGCCTACTTGGCATTTCCCCTGCTGGCGCTGGTCCTGTTCCGGCTGCGCCAGCTGCATCCGCTGGCGGCACTGGCGGCCTCCGTGCTCGTCCTCCTGCCGACGGCCATCTGGGGTCCGGACCTGCCAATCGCGACGGTTGAGCATCAGCCGTACGAATGGTTGCTGCGGATCGCATGCTGCTTCATTTCCGGCGCT
Source organism: Arthrobacter sp. GAS37 (assembly GCF_044908325.1). Classification (NCBI taxonomy): domain Bacteria; kingdom Bacillati; phylum Actinomycetota; class Actinomycetes; order Micrococcales; family Micrococcaceae; genus Arthrobacter; species Arthrobacter sp. GAS37. Next base: position 60,847 of record NZ_JBIYDB010000004.1, on the reverse strand, counting down.
TTCGCTTGCATCGCCGCACGGAACTCAGACCGTATGAAGTTCAACCCTGCCTTGGCCGGTCCCGGCGCCCTGCTGACCGGAACCGCCGTCGTCGTCTTCCTCGCCACAGCCGGAAAACCTGGCCCCGGACGGCTGGCTGTGCTTGCCTTCCCGCTGCTCATTGCCCTGCTTAGCCTGACCCGCGGCTGGCTCCGTTCGGCGTTGTCGGCGCGGTGGCTGCAGTATGGCGGGCACAGTTCCTACAGCCTGTACTTGGTGCACATGTTCTTCATCTACCTCTTCTACTGGCTTATCAGGGACTGGCCGCACGGCGCCGGACCGCTGGCGGAGAACCTGCTCGCTGCGGCATGCCTGCTCGGGATTGCCTTGGCCACCCATCTGCTGTTCAAGTACGTCGAGGAACCGGCCCGGCTCCGGCTGCGCGCATTGGTGCCGAAGGCGGGTGCCGCGAGGGTGGGTACCGCCGTCGGGCACTCAAGCCGGGGCAGCGCCCATCAGTGAACGTCAGCCGAGGGAACTGAGGAACGCGGTCGTGTCCGCTGCCACCTGGTCCGGACACTCCCATAAGACCAGGTGCCCTACTCCGGGATAAACCTTCAACACGGCGCCGGGTATTCGAGCTGCGAGGGCTTCCTGGTGCCTTCGAGGCAGCACGGAGTCATGTGCGCCCCACAGGATCAGGGTGGGCGCGAGAATGGTTCCGGACTCGGTGGGCGGAGTTGCCGTACGCAAACCATCGAGGATGCGCTTCCACGCGTGCGCGGGCATCCTGACTCCGTCGCGTACCCGGTCCTCGATAAACCAAGCAGGAATCGCATGCAGCAGTGGGAACCAAGCCAGGGAAGTCCGTACCCAGTTCTCGTCGATGGGATCCTGGAGGCGGTCGACTTCGTTGGCGAAAGCGGGCCGAGCCCGAAGGCTCAGGGGAGAACCCACCAGCACGAGCGCCGCGACACGATCAGGGTGCCCGATGGCTAACTGCTGGGCCACATAGCCGCCGCTGGAGGAACCAAGGACGAACGCCCTGGGCACGTCGAGCGCATCCAGGATGGCTGCGGCGTCCCCGGCCTGTTCTACCAGCGAATAGCCGAGCTCCGGTTTCTCCGCGTCGCCCTGCCCGCGGAGGTCGGGCGCGTAGACCCTGAAGTCCGTCAGCAGAGGTACAAGGCGGTCAAAGCTGCGCCGGGATTCACCCCAGGCGTGCAAAAGCAACAACGGCTTCGCGTCGGCATCGCCGTGGACGAGGCACGGAACCCGTATGCCCGTGGTGAGCCTGAGATCCAGGACTTCGGCGCCCATAGCATCAGGGTACGCCTCGCCGCGCGGCACTAAGGTGAGCGCCGCCGTCGGGCATTCACGCCGAAAGCGGGCCGGGCCTCCAGAGCCGACCACCTTTGGCCGGGCCGCCTCCTAGGATTCCGCGGACGTAGGGGGATTCCGGACTGGAAAGTTGTTCAAAGGTGGTCGAATGTTGAGCCACCCGGCGATCCCGAGACGGAATCGTTGACACCTGGGAGGCATTGGCGTTCGATGATCGCAGGGGGAGCTGTCTCGGCGGGGAGTGAACAGTTCATGCGGGTAATCCGGAATGCGAAACCTGTATCCATCGTGGCGGGCAGCACCCTGGTACTTGAGGGCTGTGTCGGGATGTGGCTGGCCGCCACAGCGCCGGCTGGACCGGAAAATGGCAGGATTGTTCTACTTTCCTTCTTCTTCGCCGTCGTTGCCCTGGTCTGGGGAGTCGTCATCCTGTCATGGCGCTTCTGGTCCAAGCCGATGGTCCTGGTGCGGGCGCAGGCGGCAGATGCCATTCCCGTGATCTTGCCCCTGGCCGTGGTTTCGTCGCCCTTGCTGTCGGCGCCCGGATTCTCCGATCCCGCCAACCCGTCCCTGTGGATGGGTGGCCTGCTGCTGGCATCGGTTGCCATTTCAGTAGTGCCTGCGGAGAAGGCCGCGCTCTTGGATATCCCGCCACTACGCCCGGGACACTTCCTTGATTGGCTCAGATGGCAGAATTTCGGTGCCGGCTCGCTGTGGGTTTCGGGTTTCTTTACCGCGACGTACTTTCTTGATTCACGGCGGCTTGATGCCCTCACGCCATTGATCATTGTGCTCGCACTCGTTCAAGCGACCGTGAGCGTTTGGCGCATCAACAATTTTCCAAGGTCGCGGTGCGCCTTTCCGGCCTGCAGATCAACTGGCTACGCGTCATCCATGTCAGCCGCGGACACGAGGCAGCCGTGAAGGAACTCCGCACGATGTACCCCAAAATCGGCCCAACGCAGGCCGACATCATCATCGAAAACCTCTATCGGGCAGAAGCGCTCAGCGGACCGAGCCTCTAGACCCGACCGTCCAGGAAGCTGCGCGCGGCACTAAGGCGACTGCCGCCGTCGGGCACTCACGCCGAATAGCCAGGTGGCAGCGACCGTTGCCAGATAACCGGTGATGACAATCAAGGAGACTCCGGCCCAGAAGTAGTTGGTGGTGCTTTCCTGCCCGAAACCGCTCGCAATTCCAATCAGCGAGTACACCGCAACGGCCGCGGCGGCGACGCCTGCCAGAGTCGACAGCGAAAGCCACAAACGCGACGACGCCCAGTGGTCACCGCGGCCGTCCTGGACGTTCCAGCGCTTCCCAGTGCGCAGTACCAACCAGCCAGCCGGCAGCATGACCGCTCCCACCACGAGGAACGCGGCGACGACGTCGGCGGGCCGGTGCCACTGGTTGATGAGCGTGGAAACCCCGGCCGCCACCGCGAAAGTGCCACCGAGGAACCCCGCCAGGGGCCGCCAGCGCGGCGACACCACCAGGAACACCGCGGCCGCCGCTGAGGCCGCCAACGTGGTGTGACCGGAGGGCAGCGAGTTCAGTTCAATGGTCTGGACGCCGCGGAACGGCCTGTTCGGAAACCAGTCCTTGAGGAGCTGAGTGGCCAGGTTTGCCGCGACACAAGCGACCACCGCGATCCCGGCTGACTTCCAACGGCGGCGCATTATCGTGACGAAAAGAACGACGACGGCGGCGATCGCCACCGAGATGACCGGCAGCCAATCGAGGAACTGGGTGGTCGCCCGTTCGGTGGGACCGTTGATCGTCGCGGCTTCCACCAGGGCGGATTCGTCGATGTACTGTCCCGTCGTGGTGCGCACGAAAAAATAGTAGGTGGCGATGAATGCGGCCATGCATGCCAGGGTTGCGAGCACAAAAAGTATGCCCATCCCAGCGCCCGCCCAGCGCCTGGTGGCGGAACCATGTGTGGCCGACAGCCGGCTCGTCTTAGGAAAAGTCATTACTTTCAGGGTGTCATATTTGGCTGGGAGGATCATTTTTGCTCGGCGAGGAGTTCCTCGTAGAGTGCCAAGTGTTCGGCGACCATCCTCTCGGCGCTGAAGTAGTTTTCCGCGGCGCGGCGGCACTCGCCGCGATCCAGCGTGGCGGCGGCAATGAGGGCCTCGGCCAGCTCCGGGGGACTGGAACGGAGATACCCCGTGACGCCCTCGGCAACGATCTCCGGGGCGGATCCTCGGAATGTCGCCACCACCGGAGTCCCGGAGGCGAGGGACTCGATCATGGCCATGCCGAAGGGTTCATCCCACTGAAGCGGATTCAACAGGGCCACGGACCCGCCCAGGAGGACGAACTTGTCCGCAGCGTTCAGCTCGCCGAGGTATTCGACGTCGGGCCCCAGCAGCGGTGCGATGACCGCGGCGTAGTACTCGTGTTCTTCCGCGCTGTACATCTTGGCTGCAATCCGCAGCGGCACCTGGGCCAGTCGGGCGGTCTCGATTGCTTCCGGCAGGCCCTTGCCGGGATGCATCCGTCCGAGGAAGCAGGCGTAGCCGCCGTCGCCGGCTCCGAGCGGGACGGACTGCGTGTCTATCCCGTGGTGAATGACCCTCCGTATCTTGATCCCGGGGGCAGTGTCTGCTTGATGGTGCGAGATGGCAATGATCGCGGTGTCTGTGGCCATGGCCTGGTAGATGTCATGGTTCTCGGCCGAAAAGGGGAGGTGGGCCGTTGCGACGATGGGCGTTCCCTGCGGCCGATGCCTGTACAGCGGACCCGCCAGGGTGTTGTCGTGGATGAGGTCGACGTCGTCCATGGCCGCGAATGCGTACACGCTGTGGCGGAGTTCGTCCGTGCCGTTCCCTATCCTCGAGCCGTCGGCAAGCGGTGGGCCGGGCACCTTGGCCACTGGACATGTGCTTCCGGACGCCGCCGCCAGAAGCACATCATGGCCCGCGGCAACCAGCCCGCGAGCCAGGATATCGATGATCGACTCCGTGCCGCCGTATGCGGGCGGCGGCACTGGAATCCAGGGCGGGGCAACCAGTCCGATGCGCACCTAGTGCCCCCGCCGCGGTCCGGCGGTGACGTGGTGGACATCCAAGAGGTCTGACAACGGCTTGCGGGCTTCGCGGTGCAGAGCGATATTCTCGGGCAGGTCCGTGACCTGTGTTTCTCCGTTGGCCACCTCTACGGAGATCCGGGAGCCGGCGAGCGGGATGTTCCGCATTTTGATCTCGCCGAAGCCTTCGGGAACCACCGGTGCCAGCCAGAGGCCGCCGTGGGTGAGGCAAGGATCGAAGCGGAGCAATACCCTCAGCAAGTGAACCGGTGTGGCAGCGGCCCAAGCCTGCGGCGAACATGACGAAGGGTATGGGACGGGCGTCCCGTAGGTTTTCCTGTCCAGGCCGCAGAACAACTCCGGGAGCCGCCCACCGAACGCCTCTGCCGCATCCAGGAGGCCCGTGATGAGGCGCTGGGACTCCTCAACGAAGCCGTAGCGCATCAACCCGCCGGCAATGAGTGCATTGTCATGCGGCCACACCGAGCCGTTGTGGTAGCTCGCCGGATTGTAGGCCGCCATGTCGGAAGCAAGCGTCCGGACGCCCCAACCCGTGAACATGGTGTCCGACATCAGCCGCTCCGCGACTAACGGAGCCTTGTCGTCGTCGACGATTCCGCTCCAAAGGCAATGGCCCATATTGGACGCGCATGCGTCTACCGGCCGCTTGTCGCGATCGAGGGCGATCGCGAAATAGCCGCGTTCAGGGAGCCAGAATTGCTCGTTGAATACTCGCTTGAGCTCGGCTGCCCGCGCGCCCCACACCGCGGCCAGCTTCAGGTCTCCGTCTTCTTGGGCCATCAAGGCCCTGCTGAGATAGGCGGTGTAGACGTAGCCCTGGACTTCACATAGGGCGATCGGCGGCTCCGCCAGTGTGCCGTCGGCGAAGTTGATGCCGTCCCCCGAATCCTTCCAGCCTTGATTGAGGAGGCCATGGTCCGTGGCCCGCGAGTACTCAACAAACCCGTCGCCGTCGGCGTCTCCGTAGTCGCGGATCCAGTCCAGGGCCCGGTCCACCGCTGGCAGAAGGGATTCCGAGACGTCGGAATGGAATCCCCAACGGGTGAGCTCCCCGGCGAGCGTGACGAACAACGGGGTGGCGTCCACTGAACCGTAGTAGGCACTCCCGCCGCCAAGCGCAAGGCCCGTGGTGGCGCCGAGACGCACCTCGTGCAGAATCCGGCCCGGCTCCTCTTCGCTGAGCGGATTGACGGTCCGGCCCTGATGGTCGGCCAAGGTTTTGAGGGTTCCCAGTGCGAGCGAGGGATCCAGTGGAAGCGTCATGAAGGAGGTCAGGAGCGAGTCCCGGCCGAAAAGGGCCATAAACCAAGGCGATCCTGCGGCCACCACCGTCCGCCCGGGATGGTCGGGGTCGAAGATCCTGAGCGAGCCGAGGTCGGCCCTGCTCTGGGCCAGCGCTTTCTCGAAGGCCTTGTTGGCAAGTTCCGTTGTGGGAACCTTGCCATGCCACTCCTGCAGCCTTTCTTCGGGGACATCGTAGGGGCGCTGGTTGCCCCAAACCTGGGCGTCCGCTTCGGGTCCGACCCCCTCGATGCGTGGCGTGGCCGTCACACCCGTGGACCAATGGCCTTGAGGCTCAAGAGTGAAGTCATAGCTGATGACATCACCGTCAACCGCGCCATTCGGAGCGTCGACGGTGACAAGGACATGCCGCCCCTGCCGCAGGGACTCAAGGACAAACGAACCGTCGCTACCCCGCGTCAAATGCACACTCTCGTGGCGTGCCCGGCCCTCCTTCACTTCGAAGATGTCGGCAAAGTCCGCATTGACAGTGAGTGAAACCGTGGCGTGGGTGGGCTTGCTGGAAAAATTCCTGACCGTGATCTCTTCGTGCACTCCGCCGAACAGGCTCCGCCGGCGTTCAATGAGCAGATGGCTGTCTGCCAAGCCGTCGGTGCGAGACGCTCGGCCGACGAAATCGGCGCGATAGGGCTCCGGGACAGGAGAACCCAAGGCCTCGATGGGGTGGCCGTTCACCTCCAACGCCCAGTTTGAAACGAACCGCGTGTCACGGAAGAACATCCCGTGCGGGCGCAGTTGGTCCATATCGCCGTTGGCCGCAGAGACGCAAAACGATGTTCCTGCCAGCAGCGTCACGGCACCTGCGCCGGCCGAACCTGCAAGGTTCTCGGCATTCCAACCTGTCATCAATGGGCTCCAAAGCTAGGGACGGGGGAATGGGGCAGCTTGTTTCAGCGTATTCGCCGCGTCAGCGGAAGTGAACCCTCCTGCAGATATGGGGGCTTCTGGGCGGACGCTCGCTCGGATATTGGGGTTTTTGAGCGGACGCTCGCTCGGATATTGGGGTTTTTGGGTGGACGCTCGCTCGGATATGTCGGTTTTCGGGCGGACGCTCGCTCGGATGTGGCGGGTTTCGGGGGGACGCTCGCTCGGATATGTCGGGTTTGGCCCCGGAATTTGGGGCACATATCTGAGCGAGGGTTTGCCGGTTGAGGACAAGATCTGAGCGGGGGTTTGCCGGTTGGAGCACATATCTGAGCGAGCGTCGGGGAGGGTGAGGGGCGCGTAACACGGATGTGACGCTTGACACGTGTTAGGTGATGGATTTACGCTGCCTAACACGTGTTAGGAAGGAATGAGACATGCCAGGAAGCAATGGGAAGCTGCGTGAGATCTCACGCAGGACAGCCCTTGGTGCCTTGGGTGCGGGAATTGTCGGAGCAACGGTGGCGTCGTGGCCGCGGTTGACCGGCATGGACATCCCGGGTCGCGGGGACAACAGCCTCAGCATCGCCATCATGGGAACCGCAGCGGACGCAGCCGCCCGCCAGCGGGTCATCGATGCGTTCGCGAAGGTGCACCCGGAAATCAAGGTGAAGGTCCAGGCCATCCAGGCCGCGGACTGGAAGGACTTCTTCACCAAGATCCTCACCATGGTGGCAGCAGGAACGCCGCCGGATGTGGTCTACGTGGCCACCGAAGGTGCCCAGCTCTTCGCCGAGAAACTGGCGCACCCCTTGGACGAATACCTTCGCCGCGATGCCGCGGACATGAAGGAGTACTTCGCGGACGTCCACCCGAGCCTCGTGGAGGCGTTCATGTATAAAGGCAGCCTGTTCCAGCTTCCCATCGACTGGAACGCCGCCAACATGTACTACAACACCTCGGCCTTGCAGCAAGCCGGACTCGAACGTCCCGCGGATGACTGGACCCAGGTCGATTTCCGCAACACCCTGGCTGCCATGCGGAAAGCAAGGCCGCAGGATTTCACTCCGTATTACTGGACCAACAGGCTCTTCGGCGGCGTAGTGCCCTGGCTCTACGCCAACGACACCAGCTTCCTCAAGGAATCCAAGTCAACCGGGGGCGAATGGCTCTGGGACAGCTTCTACGCCCAGGATCCTTCCCGCGGACTGCGCTCCGGCGGGTACCAGTGGCTTGAACCCAATGCCGACGACCCGCGGGTGTACGAGTCGTTCGACTACCTCCGTGGCCTGGTCAAAGATGGCCTGGGCGTCCGACCCGAAGAAGGCGGCGGCAATTCACTCGTCGGGCTGTTCGCCTCCAACAGGATCGGCATGACCCCGGCCGGGGGTTACTGGGTGGAAGGCCTCCACGAAGCCGGAATGAAGGAAGACGGCTTCGACGTCCAGTTCTTCCCGCGCTGGCGCACCCAGCGGCACCAGTTCGGCACCGCCGGATACGCCATCATGAAGACCGCCAAAGACAAGGACGCCGCCTGGGAGTGGCTCAAGTTCGCTTCCAGCCTGGAAGCCATGCGCTTGGTCTTCCCGACGCCGAACACCACCCCCGCGCGCCGCTCCATGGTCAACGAGCAGTTGTACGCGGGACGCGGCCCCAAGCACTGGAAAGTCTTCTACGACACCCTGGACAAATTCCCCACCACAGGTCCCATTCCGGCACCGCCCCAGCAGGCCGCCGTCGAGACCGCATTGATGAAGAACGTATCCCTGGCCGTCAGCGGTGACGAGCGCCAGCTCAAGCAGGCCCTCGACTCCATGCAACGCGACCTTGAGATCGCCTTGAGGAGGCAGGCATGAGCACGGCAACAACGGGCATGTCCACCAAACGCCGAAACGGCGCCGCAGCGAAAAGCCAAGAATCAAACGGAAAACAGCGCCAGCGCTGGCTGCCCTGGGCGTTCCTGGCACCCACCATCCTGGGCATGGGGCTGTTCACGCTCGTGCCGATCGTCGCTTCACTGGTCCTCGCGTTCTTCCGCTGGGACATCATTTCTGCGCCAAGCTTCGTCGGGTTCGACAACTTCGCCGAAGTGGTCCAAGACCCCACGGTGCGGGTCTCGTTCCTGAACACCATACTGTTCGTGGTGGTCGCCGTGGCCTTACAGCTCGGCCTCGCCTTGGCGTTGGCGATCATGGTGCAGGAGAAACTGCCGGCCTGGCTTCGCGTCTTCTTCCGCAGCGCCTTCTTCTTCCCGCTGATCCTGTCCGCGGCGTCAGTGTCCATCTTCATGCGCTACCTGTTCAACGAACAATTCGGCGTGGTCAACTGGCTCTTGTCCTTCGTCGGCATCCCCGCCGTCCCGTGGCTGACGACGCCGGCCGGTTCTGCCGCCGTCGTCATCCTCGTGTACGTCTGGCAGAACTTCGGGTTCTCGTTCCTGCTGTTCATCGGCGGACTGGCGTCCATTCCCACCGAAACCTACGAAGCCGCATCGATCGACGGCGCCACGGGCTGGCGCAAACACCTCCACGTGACGCTGCCTCTCTTGAGTCCCACCACCTTGGTGGCGTCGGTCATGGCGATCATCAACGCCCTGCAGGTGTTCGACCAGCCCTACGTCCTGACCCGCGGCGGCCCCGGCGACTCCACGCGCACCGCGGTGATGGTGATCTTCGAGTCCGCGTTCCAGCGCCTCGAGTTCGGCCAGGCCTCGGCGATCGGCGTCATCCTCACGCTGATCATCATGGCCATCACAGCCGCCCAGTTCCGGCTCAGCAAACGATTCGTCTTCTACCAGTAAGGCCCGCCATGACTGCAACCTCAACCCAGCGCGCCGCCGTCGATCGCTTGGCTCCCCAACGGCCCGCGGCCCGCAAGAAGCGGAACTGGAGCATGGCGGGACGAATCGTGCTGCTCCTGATCGCGTCCGTCCTCATCCTCGGCCCGGTGCTGTGGACCCTGTCCACCTCGCTGCGGCCACCGGCGGAATCATTCCAGCTGCCGCCGTCGTTCCTTCCCCTCAACCCCGATTTCTCGTCCTACGACCAGGTCTTCAAGCAGCTCAACATCATGCTCCTGGTTCTCAACAGCGCCCTCGTGACGGGACTGATCGCCGTCGGGCAGATGTTCACGGCGGCGCTCGCCGGCTACGCGTTCGCCAACCTCAAGTTCCGCGGCCGCGGGGCACTCTTCTCGATTGTGCTGGCCACCATGATGGTCCCGGCGCAGGTGACGATCGTTCCGGTCTTCATGCTGATCCGCGGCATCGGTTTGTCCGACACGCTCCTCGCACTGATCCTTCCGGCGATCCCGACGGCGTTCGGCACCTTCCTAATGCGCCAGTACTTCCTGGGGCTGCCAAGTGATTTGGGCGAGGCAGCCGCGATCGACGGCGCCTCGCCGTGGCGCACGTTCCGCTCGGTGTATGCGCCGCTGGCGATGCCGGGCATGGCGATCGTAGGCATCCTGGCCTTCAACTACCACTGGAACGAGTTCTTCCGCCCGCTCATCCTGACCATCTCCGAGCAGAACTTCACGCTCCCGCTGGGCTTGGTGTCGCTGCAGGGAAACCTCGGCACGGGCAGCATCTCCGTGGTGCTGGCCGGCGTCATCCTCTCCATGATTCCCGCCCTGGTGGTGTTCATGTTCGGCCAGCGCGCATTGCGTGACGGACTCACCGCCGGCACCGGCAAATAGCCTCTACATCCCTGAAAGGACTCCGATGACGGACCTCGTATCGTCCGCCCCTGCACTTGCGGCGGCCGCCACCCACCCGGACCCGGCTTTCCCGCGCTTCCACCCCCGGCCGGCGCAAGGCTGGATCAACGACCCCAACGGCATCAGCTACATCAACGGCCGTTACCACGTGTTCTTCCAGTTCAACCCGGAATCGGCGCGGCACCACCGGATCCAGTGGGGCCACGTCAGCTCCCCGGACCTGGTCCACTGGGATGAGCACCCAGTCGCGCTGCGCCCACAGGATGGCGGGCCGGACGAGTTCGGTTGCTGGACCGGAGTGGTGACCGACGACGGCGGTGTCCCCACCGCTGCGTACTCGGGGGTGCGGGGCGATGGTGGGCATTCGCAAGTGGTGATTTCCCGAGGCTCCGCGGACCTGCTGAGCTGGGAACAGGACGGCCACATTGCCGCTTCCATGCCGGGCGATGGGCTGGTCACGGCCGTGCGCGACCCCTTCATCTTCCACTTCAACGGCAAGCGCTACGCCATGCAGGGCGCCGGGCTGGCCAATGGACATGCTGCTTTGCTGCTGTACACGGTGGACGACATGTCCGACTGGAAGTACCAAGGCATTTGGCTGACCACTGAAAACCCCGTGGCTGCCACGCACACCCCGGCCGAGATCTGGGAGTGCCCGCAACTCGTTCAGGTGCCTTCCGACGGGGTGCCCTCCGGCGGGATGCTCTCCAACAGTGCCGAAACCTGGGTCATGATGTTCTCCCTGTGGCTCTCCGGCGACGACCACGAGCACGCCAACGGCGTGGGCCACCTGATCGGCTCGCTGGCCGAGGACCCGTCCACTGGGCTGCCCGTGTTCGTCCCGCGTTCCGGCGGCAGGTCCGACCTTGGCCGGGATTTCTACGCCCCCCAGATCGTTCAGCTGGATTCTGCGTCCTCGTTTGGGGCGGGGGCGGGTCCTCGCGCCCTCCTATGGGGATGGGCCAACGAAGGCCCGGGCCGTGATGGCCGACGTGGCCGTTCGCAAGACGAGATCGACGCCGCAGGCTGGGCGGGCGTGTTAACACACCCGCGCTTCCTCTCGGTTGAGGACGGTGCATTGGTGGTTGCTCCTGCGCCGGAGGTTGAGGCGTACCGGGGTTCCGTGCTTGCGCGCGGGGCGTCCGGGTCCGTTGCCTTGCCGCCGTTTGCCGAGGCTTTTGTGAAGACTGGGACTGTTGGTGAAGCCGGTGAGGTTCGGCTGGTCCTGGCCTCCGGCGCTGAACGGCAAGTGGTTTTTGCAGAGCCGCTGTCCGCCGGCCAGGAACTCCGCATCTTCGTGGATGCTTCCCTCGTGGAGGTGTATCGGACAGGTTCCGTCGCCACGACACTCCGTGCCTATCCTGCGGCTGGGGAAACGTGGATCCTTGAGCTTCCCGAAGGTGCGGCGGCGGACGTCTGGGAACTGAAGCTGCCGGAATAGGCGGCAGGCCGTCGTCGGGCACTCAACTTTTGACCACATTTGGCCGGAGTCGCAATCCGGGATCCCCGTATTTCCGCGGATTCCCGGGCGACGGCCCGACCAAAAGTGGTCGGATCTAGAGGGCGGGAACGGGCCCTGTTGACTCACGGACCACCAAACGGCAGGGAACCATGGTTTCCAGATGGCCGATGCGTCCCGTCGTCGGACGCTGGGCCCGGTCCTCAATCTGCTTCAGCAACATGCTCATCGCGGCAGCACCCATTTCCCGCAGCGGAAGTGCCATGGTGGTGAGCGCGGGGACCATGGTGGCCGCGATGCGGAATTCGTCGTCGTAACCCATGATCGAGAGGTCGCGCGGTACGGCCAGGCCTAGGCGCGCCGCAGCCAGGGCGACGCCGACGGCGAGGCGATCGTTGGCGCACACAATCGCCGTCGGCCGTTCGGTGGCGGAGAGCAGTCCCATCGCGCCATGGAAACCGTCGTTGATGTCCCAACCGGCCATGAACACGCGGTCTTCGCGAACGAGGATGGCGGCCTTGGCCATCGCTTCCCGATGCCCCACGATGCGCAAGGGCACAGCCGGGGAGGTGGCGGCGCCGGCGAGGAACGCGATATCGCGATGGCCCAGCTGGAGCAGGTGCTCGGTGGCTTCCCGACCGCCGGAAACTTCGTCCGGGATCACGTGGCGCAACTGCGGGGTAGGGCTGTTGTCGAAGCAATTAGCGAGCACCGAGGGGACGCGCAGCATGCCCTGGGGCACGTCGAGCGGCTTCAAGCCGACGGTGACATACATCAGCCCGTCCACTTGCCGGTCCAACAGGGTCTCGACGGCGCTCTCGTCACGGGAGGCGTCGCGCTCGGTGTCCATCACGACGGTGACAAAGCCGTGTGCCCGGGCGACGTCGTCGGCGCCACCGATGATGTTGCCGTCGAACGGGCTCACCACCACCTCGTCCGACACGATGCCGATCACGCGTGTGCGCTGGTTCCGCAGGCTCAGGGCGATGGCGTTGGGGGAGTATTTGAGGTCCGCGGCGGCCTGCCGGATACGGTCCTGGCTTTCCTTGGCCACGTTGCCGTCTCCCCGGCCGTTGAGCACCAGCGACACCGCACTCCGCGAGACGCCCGCCCGTTTGGCGACGTCGAGTGCTGTGGCCTTGCGCTGCATGCGGGCTCCTCCGGCTCTGGTTCCATTTCTTGCTGCATTCTACCTAACGCGTGTGAGGGATGGCCCGCACACTGTTCCCCAGACGAACGCTCGCTCACATATGTGCCCTTCCAGCCGAACGCTCGCTCACATATGCGCCCCGCCAGGCTGACGTCCCCACCAACGCGGTATCGTTGGGCGTGCCGGGCAGAACCGGTGTTTCAGATCTATGGGGGTGGGTCCGATTTTTTCCTTGCGCCAAATGGCCACGATCGTGCTGACAGCGGCAGTGGCGTTGAGTCTCAACGCCTGCGTGTTCGATGTAACTGCTGCCAGACCGCCGGCCCATGCCGGGACGTCCTCCGCCCCTCCGACCTCCAAGCCATCCGCGGCACCCACTACAAGCAGTAGTACCCAAATGCGGGTCCAATCGTCGCAAGAGCTGCAGGCGATGCTCGGCAACCTCCGTGCTCCCGACGGCGTGATGTCGCGGCTCATTGATGAGGCAGCGATTCAGGACATGCAGGATTCGATGGCAGTCGGGCCCGCCGACATGACCACCGATCCCGCCAAATGCCGGGACCTCCTGAAGGCAGGAGAGTTGGTCGACTACAGAATCCCGACGGCGGCCGCGGTGCTGGGGCCCCAGGCGAATATGTCCGTCATCATGGCATCATCCGACGATTCCGGCTATTTCTGGCAGGGTATGTACAGCATCGGTAAAGTCCTCGGATATTGCACCGAGGTGACTATTAGCTCGGGGAATCAATACGTGCACTCGTCCCTGACGCGGTTGAATTTGGATCTTCACGGCTCGAAGTCGTTCACCTACGTCACCACTATCACCGGTTCCGGGTCGCCGATCCATGTGCTTCGTATGGTCACCATGAGCGGAAACCTGTTCGTCACGGGGGTCCACCCGCTGCCGGATGCGCAGCCCACGGATGCGGTCATCCGGGAGCTCAGCAGCTACGTCAACGCGATCGTTGACCATGCCGGCGATCCGGTGCCCACTACTCCCGCCACGAAGCAGCGCACCCCGCCACAAACAGGCAACTCGGCCTGACGGCGCCCCACGCTACAGTGAAACCATGCCTCCATTCCCCACCCTCGACGAGCTCCTTGCCACCGCCAAAGTGGTCAGCCTGCCGATGAGGGTCAAGTTCCGGGGCATCACCGAGCGCGAGACCCTCCTGTTCCGCGGACCGGCCGGGTGGGGCGAGTTTTGTCCGTTCCCCGAGTACGGCGACGCCGAGGCTTCCCGCTGGCTCGCCGCCGCCGTCGAAGCCGCATGGCAGGGTTTTCCGGCGCAGCTGAGGGACATCATTCCCGTCAACGCCACCGTCCCCGCCGTACCTGCCGCCCGGGTGCCCGAGGTCCTGGAGCGCTTCGGCCGGGTGGACGCCGTCAAGGTCAAGGTCGCCGAGCGCGGGCAGGAACTGGCCGACGACGTCGCGCGCGTCACCGCGGTCCGGGAGGCCCTGCCGGACGCCGCGATCCGTGTGGACGCGAACGCGGGCTGGGACGTGCCGCAGGCGGTTGAGGCACTCGGGCGACTCTCCGCCGTCGGGCTCGAATACGCCGAGCAGCCAGTGCCGCACATCGAGGGCCTCGCAGAAGTCCGCCGACGGCTCGCGCAGCAGGGCACGCCGGTGCTCATCGCCGCCGACGAATCCGTGCGTAAGGAAGACGATCCCCTCAAGGTGGCGCGCGCGGGCGCGGCTGACCTGATCGTGGTCAAGGTGGCACCGCTCGGGGGAGTGCGGCGCGCGCTGGACATTGTGGCGCAAGCCGGGCTTCCCGCCGTCGTGAGCTCGGCGCTGGACACCTCGGTGGGGATCCGCGCGGGTCTCGCGCTCGCCGCCGCGCTGCCGGAACTGCCGTTCGCGTGCGGGCTGGGGACCGTGCGGCTGTTCGCCTCGGACATCACGCGGGATCCGTTAGTGCCCGACGACGGCGTCATCCGCGTCCGCGAAGCCGTCGCCGACGAGGGGCTGCTGTCGCGGTATGCGGCTCCCGCTGAACGTCGCGACTGGTGGCTTGACCGGCTCCGCCGCGTGCACGCTTTCTTGAATGCATAGATTGCTGTGAAAATGCTGGGAATTCACCGTGATTTTACCGGGGCGTCCTCTCGGATTCCGCTTGCGCTGCAAGGGTGGGGAAATCACTCAATCCCCGGAGGTATTTCCCATGTCTGAATCAACCGCGCGCAAGTTCGGCTTGCTCCCCATGCTCGGCCATACGAAGGGCAAGCGCAGCCCCGTGACGTGCGCCCTGAAGTGCGACAACGCTTGCTCAGGCGAGGTTTGCAACACGAGCTCCAACGCCTACTTCCGCGATATCGCTTCGGCAGCTGTGTCCCGCCGCGCCGCACTGGGCTTTGGCGCCGTCGGTGCGCTCGCCGTCGTGCTGGGCGGGCCCGGCTCCGCGGAAAAGGCCGTTCCCGAAGGCGTTGGCCTGTCCGAGGCGGCAAAGTCGGGCTTCGACAAGGCCAAGCTCAAGTTCACGCCGATCAAGCCTGTCGACTACACGGTTGACGCGTTCACCGTGCCGGATGGTTTCGCGTGGCAGCCGATCATCCGTTGGGGCGATCCGCTCTTTGCCGACTCCCCGGTCTTCGAGCTGAACGGCCAGACCGCAGCGGCGCAGGCCCTCCAGTTCGGCTACAACAACGACTACACGGACATCCTGCCCATCCCGGATTCCAAGGACCGCCGTGCCGTACTCTTCACCAACCACGAGTACACCAACGAGAACATCATGTTCCCGGCCACTTTGGCGGCTGCGGAGGCGCGCGCGATCGGGCGTGCCGCGCACGGGCTCACGGTTGCTGAACTCGAGCGCAAGAACAAGAACAAGCCGTGGAACTACGTCAAGGGTGCGCCGCTCAATCGTCGGTTCCTGACCGACACCACCAACGAGCTCACCGGCCCGGCCGCTGGGACGGACCTCGTCAAGACCATCGACGACCCCTCCGGCCGGGCTATCAAGGGCACCTTGGGCAACTGCTCCGGCGGCACGACTCCCTGGGGCACCATCCTTTCCGGCGAGGAAAACTTCAACGGCTACTTCGTGGCTCCCGGCACCTCTGCGGGCGACAAGCGCTACGGCCTCACCAACAAGCCAACGGCCCGTCAGTGGGAACCGGATGAACCGCGTTTCAACACCAACAACGCCGGATACGCCAACGAGACCAACCGCTTTGGCTGGATCGTGGAAGTCGACCCGTTCGACCCCTCCTCCACACCGAAAAAGCACTCCGCCATGGGCCGTTTCAAGCACGAAGGCGCCAACGTGATCGTTGCCGCCTCCGGCCGTGTGGTGGCTTACATGGGCGACGACGAGCGCTTCGACTACCTCTACAAGTTCGTCTCCAAGGGCAAGTACATGGCCGGCGGCTCGGCCGCGGCCCGCCGGAATAACATGAACCTTCTCTCGGAAGGAGACCTCTACGTCGCCAAGTTCACGGGTGACTCTCCGGCGGCTGAGATCGAGGGCACCGGAAAGCTGCCCTCCGACGGCGCGTTCGACGGTTCCGGCGAATGGCTTCCCTTGGTAGTCGACGGCGCCTCCGCAGTTCCGGGTATGTCCGTCCCCGAGGTCCTGGTCTACACCCGACTCGCCGCGGACAAGGTTGGCCCCACGAAGATGGACCGCTGCGAAGACGTCGAGCCGAACCTGGCGACCGGCAAGGTCTACGTCGTCTGTACCAGCAACTCGGACCGTGGCAAGCCCGGCAAGGAAAGGCGCCACCGAGGTCAACCCGCGCACGCTTAACCGGGACGGCCACGTCGTCGAAATCACCGAGACCGGGGACCAGACCTCTACGCGCTTCAACTGGACCCTCCTGATGGTGTGTGGAGATCCGGCCAAGAACTCCTCCACATACTTCTCCGGCTTCCCGGCCGACAAGGTCTCGCCCATCTCCTGCCCGGACAATGTGGCCTTCGACTCGGCAGGCAACATGTGGATCGCAACTGACGGCGCGCCGTCGTCCATCGGGTATGCGGACGGCCTCTTCAAGGTCACCCTGGATGGCAGCGAACGCGGCAAGGTGGAGCAGTTCCTCGCCGTACCGCGCGACGCCGAGACGTGTGGACCGATCGTGCACGACGACGAGCGGACAGTTTTCGTCGCCGTGCAGCACCCGGGCGAGGAAGGGACGTTCGACGCCCCGCACTCCTTCTTCCCGGATTACGTGGGCGCCGGAGCCGCCCCGGCCGCCGGCCAGGTCCGCGCCCCGCGCCCGTCGATCGTGCAGGTGTTCCGCAAGGACGGCTAGCCCGGCGAGCGTCGGGAGGGAGGCGCCGCTAATAGACTGGTGCGGTGACTTCGCAAGGCTCCCTGAGCTCCCTCGCCGCTGCCCGGATCGCCGTTAAGGCGTTGCTCGACGGCGGTGTGCGGCACGTGGTGGTCTCTCCCGGTTCGCGCTCGGCACCCATGGCGTACGCGCTGGCCGAGGCCGAAGCGGCCGGGAACGTCAGGCTCCTGGTCAGGATCGACGAACGCTCGGCCGGGTTCACGGCCCTGGGCTTGGCCCTGTCGACAGGCGCTCCGGCGGCCGTCCTGACCACCTCGGGCACCGCCGTCGGGAATCTCTTGCCCGCGGTCATGGAGGCCAACCACGCCGCCGTGCCCCTCGTGGTCCTTTCGGCCGATCGCCCCGCCGAGCTGCACGGTACCGGCGCCAACCAGACCACCATTCAACTGGACCTCTTCGGCGAACACGTTCGCTTCGCCGTCGACATCGCCGCGGGCAGCAACCCGCAGCGGGCTGTCGAGACTGCCATCTACGCGGCAACGGGCGCCCTCGAAGACACGCCCCCCGGGCCGGTGCAGCTCAATCTGGCGTTCCGCGAGCCGCTGGTTCCGGAACCGGGCGAGGCGCTGCCCGCCACTAAGGGCCACGGAGTTTTCCACTACGACTCCGGTCCCCAGCCGCTGAGCATGCCCCTCGCTCCGGCCGAACTAACGGAACGTCGGACGGTGGTTTTGGCAGGGCACGACGCCGGTCCGGTCGCCGAAGCTTTCGCCCGCGCCCACGGCCTTCCCCTGCTGGCCGAGCCGTCGTCCAACGCGCGCTTCGGTCCCAACGCGGTGGGGCCGTATCGCCTCATGCTGGACAACTTCGGGCCCGGGGCTGCGCTGCCGATCGAGAGGGTGGTGGTCTTCGGACGGCCGACTCTTTCCAGGCCCGTCGCCGCCCTGCTGGCCCGCAACGACCTCCCCGCCGCCATGTACGAGCCCGTTCCGGTGGCCTGGTACGAGCACGGCCGGCGTCGCGAGGAGCGCTTTGATTCCTTGGCTGAGTTGGCTGGGTTCGCCGGCCGGGGCTCGGATGAGTGGCTCGACGCCTGGCTTCTGGCCGGCGCCGCGGCCCAACACGCGCTCGACGGCGTCCTCGAGGCAGAACATGCAGCCAACGGACCCGCCGTGGGAGCCATCGTCTGGAAGCACGCGCGCGGGCAGTTGGTCCTGGGCTCTTCCAATGGCATCCGTGACGTCGACCTCGCCGGGCAGCCCAGCCCCGAGCCCCTCGCCACAGTGTTCGCGAACCGCGGCCTCGCCGGCATCGACGGCACCATCTCCACGGCCACGGGAATCGCCCTCGGCGCGGGCCGCGAAACCACCCTCCTACTGGGCGATGTCACCTTCCTGCACGACGCCGGAGGCCTGTTCCTTGGAGCTGGCGAACCCGGACCGGACCTGCGCATCGTGGTCCTCAACGACGCCGGCGGGGGCATTTTCGGCCTCCTCGAGCACGGCAAGGTGGAGGACGACGGTGGCTACGGCACCGCCGTCGAGCGCCTCTTCGGCACCCCGCACAGTGTGGACATTTCAGCGCTGGCCGCGGCATACGGCGTCGGGCACACTTCGGTGCGTACGACGGCGGAGCTCGCCGCGGTGCTTGCCGCGTCTTTGAAGGGGCGCAGCATCGTGGAAGTACGTACGGACCGTCCCGACCTGCGTCCCTTGCACGCGCGCATCAAGGCCGCAGTGGCCGCGGCAGTGTCCCAGGTGCTGCTCGGGGCGTAGGTTGTCCGGGACACGCAAACGGGTTGGAGACGCGCAAACGTACGGACGATACCCGGATTCAAGTGTCACCTGCCCGTAGGTGTGTCGTACGTCCGGGTGAGGGTCGTCTGCAGTTGTCCACATACGGCAGGAAGGGGCTCGCGCAGCCCGTTGTTGGGCTGTGATCGTGGATGAATGAACACACTTCCGCGGCTGATTCTGGCGAACGACCTGTCCAGGATCGGTCTGACTACCCGGGGTTTGTCTGCACAGGCCCGTTCCGGGAACCTTGTCCGCATCCGGCATGGAGTATACGTGGAGGCGGTGCGGTGGAACTCTTTGCAGCCGTGGGAGCAGTACAGGCTCCGAGTCGAGGCCGCGGCAGAGACGTTCACTTCGCCCACCACGTTTTCGCACCACTCAGCCGCGGCAATTAGCGGGATACCGGTCATCCTGCGGAAACAGCCGATCCACGCACTCACCGCATTCTCCGGCGGTGGTCGGTCCCGCGCAGGAGTCCGTCGGCACTATGTACCTGAACAAGCCCACAACAGTGAACAGTTGGAACGGTTTCTCGTCACGGGCCGGATCCGTACTGTCCTCGATATCGCCGCGACGGTCCCTTTTGCGGAAGCCGTGGTGCCCATAGATCACGTCCTGAAGCCGGACGCGGCTCGAGGCATTCCTGCGGTCACGAAGGAGGAATTGCTGGCTGGCATAGATGGGAGGTATTCGCAGGCGGCGGTTCGGCGTATCTGGGCGGTGGTCGATTTCGCCGATCCGCAGTCCTGCTCGCCGGGAGAGTCCTATAGCCGGGGGCTGATCCACGTTGTCGGCTTTGCCCCGCCCGTGCTGCAGTACGAGGTCAGGAACGGTACTTCCAGGGTCGCCATCACGGATTTCTATTGGGAGGAGACCAGGGTTGTCGGTGAATTCGATGGTCGCGAGAAGTACCTCAAACCGGAGTACCTGCGTGGCCGGACGCCGTCGGATGTGGTGTATGAGGAAAAGGTACGCGAAGACCGGATCCGGGCCACGGGCAGAAACGTGGCTTGGTGGGTCTGGGACGAACTCCACAGTCCGGGCCGACTGGAACGAATACTGCTCGACGCCGGAGTGCCGCTCCGTCGTCGCGCCTCTGGGGGACACCCAAATGTGTCCGTGACAAGCAAACGGGCCGGCGACACTCGGATATGAGTGTCACCGGCCCGTTTGCGCAGCGATTGCCTGTTTACTACAGCACTCGGCTGAGGAATTCCTTGGTGCGGGCGTGCTGGGGGTTGGCGATGATTTCGCGCGGGTCACCGGATTCCACCACCACACCTCCGTCCATGAAGGTCAGGCGGTCGCCGACTTCGCGGGCAAAGCCGATCTCGTGGGTCACCACGATCATGGTCATGCCGGACTTGGCCAGGTCCTTCATCACGTTGAGCACATCGCCCACGAGTTCCGGGTCAAGGGCGGACGTCGGCTCGTCGAAGAGCATCAGCTCCGGTTCCATGGCCAGGGCCCGGGCGATCGCGACACGTTGCTGCTGGCCGCCGGAAAGCTGAGCCGGGTAGTGGTTGGCTCGGTCGGCCAGGCCTACACGATCCAACAATTCGAGGGCGGCCTTCTTGGCGACGCCCTTGTTCTTGCCTTTGACCTGAACGGGCGCTTCCATGACGTTGTACAGAGCGGTCTTGTGCGGGAACAGGTTGAAGCGTTGGAAGACCATGCCGATTTCCCGGCGCTGCGCGGCGATTTCTTTGACCTTCAGGTCGTGGAGGCGCCCGTTGACTTCACGGTAGCCGATGAGTTGGTCGCCGACGGAAATGCGGCCGGCGCTGATGGTTTCCAGCAGGTTCACGCAGCGGAGCATCGTGGACTTGCCCGAACCGGACGGGCCGATGACAACGGACACTTCGCCCTGGTTGACCGTCAGGTCGATGCCGCGGAGCACGTGGTGGGGACCGAAATACTTGTGGAGGCCTTCGATCCGCACCAGCGGTTTCTGGGTGGTGATCGTCATTTTGCCTCATCCTCGGGGAAGTCCATCTTCAACGACGGCTCTGCTTCGGCACTCGGTGCCACGGCTGCGGCAGCCTTGGCGGCCGCGGGGTTGATGACCGCCGGCGCGAGGTTGGTGTCAACGCCCTTGCCGTAGTAGGCCTCGATGTAGTGCTGGCCGACCATGAGCAGGCTGGTGATGACCAGATACCAGATGGCTGCCACGATCAGCAGCGGAACCGGAAGGTAGATCCGGTTGGCCAGGGCGTTGGTCGCGAAGGTCAGGTCCAGGGTGAACGGGACGGCCAGAACCAGGGACGTGGTCTTGAGCATGCCGATCGTTTCGTTGCCGGTGGGCGGGACGATGATGCGCATCGCCTGGGGCAGGATGATCCGCCACATGATCTTGCCTTTGCCCATGCCCAGGGCTTCGGCGGCTTCGGTCTGTCCCTTGTCCACTGACTTCAGGCCTGCCCGGAAGATCTCGGCCAAGTAGGCCGATTCGTTAAGGCCAAGCCCCAGAATTGCCGCAACAAGAGCCGTAATGACTGTGCTCGTGTCGACGCTGAACAGTTCCGGGCCAAACGGCACCCCTGCGCTGATTTTGGGGTAAAGAACGGCGATCAAGCCCCAGAACACCAACTGGGTGTAGACCGGGGTGCCGCGGAAGAACCAGACCCATACCCAGGAGGTGTAGCGAAGGACCGGGTTGTCGGACTGGCGCATCACGGCCAGCAGGATGGCCAGGACAATCGCAATGACCATCGAAGCTACAGTCAAGAGCAACGTCCAGCCAACGCCCTGGACGACCTTCACGTCCAGGATGTAGGTGCCCACAACGTCCCAACGGAAGTTGTGGTTCGTAATCACGCTCTGCACCATCAGTGCAAGTACGCCAACAATGATGATGGCGCTGATCCAACGGCCAGGATGCCTGACAGGCACCGCATCGTTCAGCACGGGCGCTGCGTGGCCTGGTTGATGATGATCCATCTGTGCACCTGATTTTTTATCGGTGGCGGGAATACTCAAGACTTGACCGCCGGGTTGACCTCGGACTTGGTGATGGCGCCTTCGGCGTTGCCCCAGCCAGTGAGGATCTTCTTGTATGAACCATCAGACATGAGCTTGGTCAGCGTCTTCTGGATGACATCGGCGAGAGCGGTGTCCGACTTGGCGACGGCGATGCCCTGGGGAGCGGCGTCGTAAACGTCGCCGAGCCTCTCAAGCTGGCCGTTGGTCTGGGTCAGGGCGTAACCGATGATGGGGGAGTCGGCTGCCATGGCGTCGATGCTGCCGTTGACGAGCCGGGTGGTGACGTCGGTCTGGTTCTTGAGCGTCACGATGTTGATCGGCTGCTTGCCGTCAGCTGCGCACTTCTTGTTGCGGCCGGAGAGGTCCGGGTCTTCCTGGACGGTACCGGTCTGCACTCCGATGGACTTGCCGCAGACGTCATCCAGGGAGAACTTCTTCGGGTTGCCCTTCTGCACGGCCCAGGCGGTGCCGGCGTTGAAGTAGCTGACCATGTTGACGGCGCCGAGGCGCTCAGGGTTGATGGTGAAGGACGAAATACCCAGATCGTACTTGGGGCCGAGGGCGGGGAGGATGCCCGTGAATTCGGCGGTCTGCACCTGGACCTTCAGGCCGAGGGTGGCGCCGATTGCCTTGGCGATGTCCACGTCATAACCGACCGGGGTCTGGCCGTCGGTTCCGAGGAATTCCGCAGGAGCGTAGGTCGTGTCCGAGCCAACGGTCAGCGTGCCCTTGGACTTGATGGCCGCGGGGACCAGTGCAGCCAGGGTGTCGTCCTTGGTGATGGTGCTGGGGTCAAAGCTTGCATTGGCACTGCCGGAAGGCGAGGCGGCACTCGAGGGGCCCGCCTGTGAGGCGTTGGTGCAGGCAGTCAGTGCCAGGGCGCCGATTGCGATGATTGTTGCAGCCTTGAGCGTCGAACTGACCGGAAGCGAACGGAATTTCTGCATTTTCTTACCTTTTGTTGCAGTGGATGCGAAACTAATCGGTTCATAGTGTAGCGCCGAACATGAGATGTGCGTCACAGAAAACTAAGTTTTACTATTGGATAACCTACCAAGTAAAAAATCAAGCCCCCCACCATGGCTATTGTCTCGCACCCCAGACATCCACGGGGGTAGGTTTCGAACCGAATCCTTGGGTTTGGACTCTTAGCTGCTGATACCCAGTGACTCGAGCATCGGCCGGAATTTGGCCCAGGTCTCGGCCAGTTCGGCGTCGGGAACGGAGCCTTCAACGATCCCGCAGCCCGCGTAGAGGCGCACAGTCGTAGGACTTTCGATGATCGCGCCGCGCAGTGCGATGCCCCACTCGCCGTTGCCCGCGGCGTCGAGCCACCCGACCGGTCCGGCATACGGCCCGCGATCCATATGCTCAAGCTCCCGGATCAACTCCCCGGCAACCAAGGTAGGCGTCCCACACACGGCGGCCGTAGGGTGGAGCGCGTTGATCAGGGCAAGGCACGTAGGGACATGTCCCTCGATATCGGCGAGCTCGGCCTTCACGTCCGATGCCAGATGCCACACATTGGGCAGCTCCAGAATGAACGGTTCGCTGTGGGCGTTCATGGCCTCGGAAAAGGGCGCGAGCTGGGTGGTCAGCGATTGGATGGCGATCTCGTGCTCGTGCCGTTGTTTCTCGGAACCGGCCAGCACGCGTTCGGCGTATTCCATGGGGGAGCCGTTCACGCCCTCTGCGTCGCGACGGTCCAGCGTCCCGGCCAGGACCCGCGCCTGTGCAGTGCGGCCCTCCACCTGGATGAGCATTTCCGGCGTCGCCCCCACCAAGCCGTCGACGCCGTAGGTCCAGCATTCGCGGTAACGGCTGGCC
Source organism: Arthrobacter sp. GAS37 (assembly GCF_044908325.1). NCBI lineage: Bacteria > Bacillati > Actinomycetota > Actinomycetes > Micrococcales > Micrococcaceae > Arthrobacter > Arthrobacter sp. GAS37. The sequence continues at coordinate 37,138 of NZ_JBIYDB010000004.1, read as the reverse complement.
AGCTGCTGCAGCACTTTGGCGGCGTTGACGCCGTCGGGCAGCGTCGCCAGGACGTCGCGCGCGAGAACCAGCTTCTCCAGCTTTCCGGTTCGGATTTCCGCCACGCCGTCGGCCACGGCCTTCTTCCACGCGGATTCGCTCAGCGAACCGCTCTCCAGCGTGACCTTCCCGTCCCCCAACTGGCTCGCATTTGTTGTCGTTATGGGCCTTCTAAACGACAACAACTGCGAGTTAGTTGGGTGCCCGACGCCGGAGCCTCCAACCGCGGTAGGCTCGCCGTCCGCGGGGCTAAGCCAGCCTGCCAGGGCGGCGAGGGCGCCCGCCTCGGTGAGTTCGACGTCGTCGAGCGTCAACTGGGTGAGCCACGACTGCCCATCCCGGATCCCGACAACGATTTCCGGAAGGATCAAGCGGGATTCAAAGTCGGACGTCTTGGAGAAGGCAAAGGAGCCAAAGGCCACAGGGCCCGTGCCGGGGATCTCAAGGGGATCCGTGACATCGGCCTCGATGACGAGGTGGCGCCACCACATGTCGGCCTCGAGAAAGCGATCAGGACCGGAAGCAGTGAACCGCGCGAGTTCGCCAAAGCCCACCAGTCCGTTCTCGCGGCGGGACCAGCACAGGACGTCGTCCCGGACCAGAAATGACGGCAGTCCCCCGGAGGATGAATCAACATCGAGGGGGACTGTCAAGGTGCGGAGCGTACTCGTCATGATGGAACAACATTACTCCCGCGGGCAACGGGGGCTGCGCGGACCGGAGCGCCCCGAAAGTTCTTCCCATATTTGTCTGAGACAATTGCAGGGTGAACCGAGCATCCTTGGAAAAGCGTCCGGACGAAGTTGCGACGATGTTTGACGATGTCGCCCCCAAATACGACGTCGTCAACGATGTCCTGTCCATGGGGCAGACCCGGCGTTGGCGCCGCGTCGTCGTGGACGCGATGGATGTTCGGGTCGGCCAAAGGGTCCTGGATCTGGCTGCCGGTACCGGCACATCCAGCGAACCGTACGCCGACGCCGGGGTGGATGTTGTGGCCTGCGACTTCTCCCTGGGGATGCTGAAGGTCGGCAAACGCCGCCGTCCGGACATCAACTTCGTTGCCGGGGACGCCACCAAGCTGCCCTTCGCGGACGACTCCTTTGACGCCTGCACCATTTCCTTCGGCCTGCGCAACGTCAACGAACCACACAAGGCCCTCGCGGAGATGTTCCGCGTCACCAAGCCCGGCGGACGCCTCGTCATCGCCGAATTCTCGGCCCCCGTGGTGCCCCTCTGGCGGACCATGTACACCGAATACCTCATGCGCGCATTGCCCGCCATCGCCACCAAGGTCTCCTCGAACCCGGACGCCTACGTGTACCTGGCCGAGTCCATCCGCGCATGGCCGGACCAGGACCACCTGGCCGCGTGGCTGCAGGAAGCCGGCTGGACCGACGTCAATTACCGCAACCTGAGCGGCGGCATCGTAGCGGTGCACCGCGCCCAGAAGCCCGGTGCCGAACACCGGGAAAGCGTTCCCGTGGCCAAGCTGCGCCGCCAGATCAAGCCGCGCCGCCAAGCCGGCGATCAGTCCCGCTAACCGGCCTATTAACAAGGACGCTGTGAACGTACTGATAGTCGGCGCAGGGCCAGCCGGGTCCACCGCCGCGTACTACCTTGCCCAGGCGGGCATTTCCGTGACGGTTCTGGAAAAGACCGCCTTCCCGCGGGAAAAAGTCTGTGGCGATGGCCTTACTCCCCGCGCCGTCCGCGAAATCCAGAAGCTCGGCCTCCCGCACGCCGAGGACGAGGGATGGCGCCGCAACAAGGGGCTCAGGCTCATCGCCGGCGGACGCACCATTGAATTGCCGTGGCCCGAGGTCGCCGATTTTCCCACGTACGGACTCATCCGCACGCGCCTCGGATTCGACGAGGAGCTGGCCCGGCACGCCCAGTCGGCGGGCGCCGTCGTGCTTGAACGCCACAGCGTGACCGAAGCCCTGCGCGACGACGCCGGGCGCGTGATCGGCGCGCGCGCCGCCTTGCTCGACGAGTCCGGACGCAAGACGGGCGAAACGCGCGACTTCCATGCCGACGTCGTGCTCGCCGCAGACGGCAACTCGACCCGGACCGCCGTTTCGCTCGGCATGCACAAGCGCGACGACCGCCCGCTCGGCGTCGCCGTCCGCACCTACTTCACCTCGCCCCGCCACGACGACGACTGGATGGAAGGCTGGCTTGAGCTCCCCGGTAAGTCCGGCAAGCCGCTGCCCGGTTACGGATGGGTTTTCGGCGTCGGCGACGGCACGTCCAACGTCGGCCTCGGGATCCTGAACTCCTCGAAGGAATTCGGGAAGCTCGACTACAAGCGGGTCCTGCGCGAATGGACCGCCGGCATGCCGTCCGAATGGGGCTTCACGCCCGAAAACCAGGTGGGGGAGATCCGCGGCGCCGCCCTGCCCATGGGCTTCAACCGCACCCCGCACTACTCGCCCGGGGTCATGCTCCTGGGCGACGCCGGCGGCATGGTTTCACCGTTCAACGGCGAGGGCATTTCCTACGCCATGGAGTCCGCCCGCTTTGCGGCCGAGTTCATCATCGACGCGTCCTCGCGTTCCCGTTCGGCCGGATGGACGGCCGACGACGCCGACGCGCACCTTTCGCGCTACGCGGACTACGTGCGGGACCAGTGGGGTTCACACTTCACCCTGGGCCGCGTCTTTGCTGCCCTCATCGGCAAGCCCGCCGTCATGAAACTCGCGCTACGGACGGGCATGCCCATTCCGGTGCTGATGCGCTTTGTGGTGCGGATGCTCGCCAACCTCACGGATGCGTCAGCCAAGGGTTTCGAGGACCGCGCCATCCGCGTCCTCGAGATGCTGGTCCCGGCCACGTCCAACACCACATCCACTGCCGCTTCCACCCGCGTCGGCACCGAATCAACGCTTTCCTCCGCGAAAAGTTAGGGTTAACCCGTGACTCACTCTGCCGAACACAGCTGGACGCATGCCGGGCACGGCCTGCCGGACGTTGTCGAACCCGCTCCCACCACTACCGCGATCGCCACTGGCCTGCAGCTTCCTGCCGGTTTTGCGGCTATCGCCAAGGACGTGGAGCTGGGTCCTGCCATCACCACGAACCTTGCCCGCGTGGAAAAGAAGCTCCGCGAAGCAATTGCCAACTCGGATCCCCTGGCTGACGCAACGTCGCGTCACCTGGTGGAAGCCGGCGGCAAGCGCATCCGCCCGTTGTTGACCCTCCTGTGCGCCCACCTCGGCGACGCATCCCGTCCGGAAGTGGTCCAGGCCGCCGTCGTGGTTGAACTGACCCACCTCGCAACCCTCTATCACGACGACGTGATGGACTCGGCGCCCTACCGCCGCGGCGCCCCCACGGCCCACGAAGTCTGGGGCAACTCGGTGGCTATCCTCACGGGTGACTTGATCTTCGCGCGCGCCTCGATCCTGGTGTCCGAACTCGGTTCGCGTGCCCTGGGAATCCAGGCCCGCACCTTCGAACGCTTGTGCCTCGGGCAGCTGCACGAAACCGTGGGCCCGCGTGAAGGCGAGGACGCGGTGGAGCACTACCTCTCCGTCATCGCCGACAAGACCGGTTCCCTCGTTGCCGCCTCGGGCCAGCTCGGTGCCATCTTCGCCGGTGCCGACGAAGCCTTCGAGGACGTGCTGGTGGAGTACGGCGAGAAGGTTGGCGTCGCCTTCCAACTGGCCGACGATGTCATCGACGTCACCGGCGTCAAGGTCAAGTCCGGCAAGTCCCCGGGTACGGACCTCCGTGAAGGCGTTCCCACGCTGCCCGTCCTCCTGCTCCGCAAGGCGGCCGACAATGGTGACCGCTCCGCCGTCGAACTCTTGAAGCTGGTGGACGGCGACCTGTCGTCCGACGAAGCCTTGGCCTTGGCCGTCGCCGGGCTGCGCGAGCATCCCGTCACCGCCGAATCCTGGGTGATTGCGCGCCAGTGGTCCGCTGAAGCCATTGAAGCCTTGAAGCCGTTGCCCGAAGGCGTGGTCAAGGAGTCGCTCACGAACTTCGCCCACGCGGTTGTGGAGCGCGCCAGCTAGTTTGGCGACCCGCAGGCCCAACTAGCTCGTAGTTGTTGTCGTTTTGACCCGTCATAACGACAACAACTGCTGGGCCCACGCCGCCAGGGTTCCCTGGCCGAGCTTGCGAGGCGAGGGTGGCGGTGGGGACTACTTGGGCGGGGCCGGGCTTAAATGCAATGGCCCCGGTTCCTTGCAACGCTACGAGTCACGCGCTGCAACGAACCGGGACCATAATCTCCGTTCGCATCAGATCCACCGGAGGCATTTAGTGAATCCGGTTACAGCTTATGACAACTTTGTCACGGGTGCAACTTTCACGGTCAAAGGGTTTTCCGGAGTTTGTCGGGAATTCGCGTTCCTTCCTGACCCTCTTTAAATTCAGAATGGCCCCGACACGCCTGCGAAGGGGTGTGTCCGGCAGGCCTTGGGCCCAAAGAAGGTCAGGAAGGGCCAGCAAAGTTGTCCACATAGGGGAACCCGGAGCTACTGTCGCCTGATCCATGCTGGTGGAGTGGCTACATGGATGTAGTGGAATTCCTCCGGAGGCGGGGCGGTGCGTCCCGGACTGCGCAACTGCTAAGAGCGGGCTTTCCAAAATCGGCGTTGGCAAAAGGGGTCCGCAACGGAACACTCAACGTAATGCGCCGTGGGATCTACACGATCGAGGGCGCTGATCCAGGCATCCTTGCTGCGTTCCAGGCGAATGGCGTCTTGACCTGTGTTTCGGCTGCTCGTTTCTACAATATGTGGCAGCTGCATGAGCCAGGAGGCGTCCAAGGGCGGGGGAGTTCGCAGAGACCTGAGGCCCTCCACCTCAGCTGCGGTAACGGCGTTGTCCGGGACGGTGTGGTGGACCACGCCCGATGTACCCACCCGGGGCATCCGTACCTTCCCGTGGCCGGCCTGGCTGACGTCCTTATCCACGCCCTGAGATGCCGACCCGAACTGGAATCCTTGGTGATCGCCCAATCTGCAGTCAGCCGCGGGTTGATCACCACCGGCTTCCTCAAGGCGAAACTTCCAGGAAGCCGCAACGGAGCAGCGAGGGCTGTGCTCGATCTCGTGCTGCCCCGGGCTGATTCATTGCTCGAAGTGCTCGCACACACGCACTTTGTCCGGGCAGGCCTCCGGGTTCGAATGCATGTGGGATTGGCCGGGGTGGGCGAGGTGGACTGCCTGATCAACGAGTGCCTTGTGGTGGAGCTGGACGGCCGGACTCATCTTGAGGGGCGTCAGGTCAAGAAGGATCGATACCGCGACAACGCCAGCGTGAGGGGTGGGCTCTTGGCGTTGCGTTACTACTACGAGGACGTGGTCTACCGTCCTGAAGAGATGGTCAACGAGATCCTGATGGTGTTGCGGCACCGGGAAGTCGGCCAATTCGCCCCCGCACGCTACGCGCCCGGGTGGGTGCCGCCGTCGTAATCCAGCAAACAGCGCGCCGTCCTGACCTTCTTTGCCACGAAAAAGGCCGCGACACACCCTGTTCAAGGCGTGTCACGGCCGTTCGAAATTCAAACAGGGTCAGGAAGGCGCGGCCTCCGCTGAAGAAATCCTCAGTCTTCTTCGTCGCTGAAAGCCCAGTCGAACATGTCGAACACGAACTCGGAGAAGGTGCCTTCTTCGGATTTCCACTGTCCGCGGGCGTTGTTGCGACGCCACACGATGGGATCCGGGACGCCGAGGTCGCCTACGCGGAAGCCCCAGGTGAACTGCTCTTCCTCGTCCTCCAGGAACATGAGGAAGCCTTCGTCGTCCACTTCGAGCTCTTCGGGGTCCCAGAAGTAGTGGTAGGCCTCCATGAGGTCCTCACAGCCACCGAGGGCGAGGTAGAACTCGCGCAGGACCATGGGAATGGTGAAGGTGTGGGCTGACAGGGCCTCGTCCAGCTCAGCGGCGGACAGCCCATCTTCTTCCTGCCATTCGTCCTCGAGATACTTCGGTACAAGCGCGCGGAATTTCTCGAGGAACATGTCAGTCATGCTCCCATCCTAGCTAATCGCGGCCACGTGAATCGGCGCCCGAGGAGACCCCGGCGCGGTGCCATCCCCGGACCGCCAAGGGCACCCGCCAACCGCGCCGCCAAGCCACCACCCGGAAGGCGAAAACCCAGGCTGCAATCACCCCGGCTGTCACACCGTTGAAGGCTCCGATGTTCCAGAGCAGGGCCGTCAGGGCGGCTCCCGTGAAGGCCGGCAAGGCGTAGAGGTCCCGGGCATTGAAGAGTGTGGGAATTTCGTTGGCCGTGATGTCGCGGAGCAAGCCGCCGCCCACGGCCGTGGTGACGCCCAGGAGGATTGCAGCCACCGGATTCATGCCGGCGGCCAGTGCCTTGAGCGTCCCGGTGATGCAGAACAAAGCCAGGCCGCCGGCGTCGAACAGGGTCAAGAGGGACGTGAAGCGCTGGATGCTCGAAAACAGGAAGTACACGAGAACCGCGGCCAACAGGGGCGGCAGCAGATAGACCGGGTTGGTGAACGCCGCGGGCGGGCCGGCGTTGATCACGATGTCGCGGATGACACCGCCGCCCAAGGAAACCAGCGAAGCCAAGAGAACCGAGCCGATGATGTCGAACTGCTTCTTCGCCGCGAGCAAGGATCCGGACACGGCGAAAAAGAAGACACCGGCGAGATCCAGCCATACCAGCGCGAGGTCAAAAGTGAACAAATGCAGCTCCATTCTTCGTTCACAGTCGGGCGATCATGCTCGCCCAACGTTACGCTTGCACGCATGAACAGCCCCGTCTTGATCGCGTGCGCCCACGGAACCCGGAACGTCGAAGGGCAAGCCGCTATCCGCCGGGTCATGGCCGAGATTGAGGCGCTCCGGCCCGGACTGACCGTCGTTGAGGCATACGTGGACGTCCAGGAGCCCGAGTTGAGCGGCGTGGTGGCCGGCCTCCCGGAAGGCACGCCCGCCGTCGTCGTTCCCTTGCTGCTCAGCACCGGCTACCACGTCAAGGTGGACATCCCCAAGGCGATCAAGTCCCGCCCGGAGGTGTCGGCGGCGCCGCCGCTGGGGCCGGATCCGCGGCTCGCGCAGCTGCTCGCCGCGCGGTTGCGCGATTCGGGCCTGGGCGACGACGACGGCGTCCTGCTCGCCGCCGCGGGCTCATCGCTGCCGGACGGTTCCGTCGATTCGGAAGAGCAAGCGCGCCAGCTCGCAGAGTTGCTGCCCAATCGGGTGCGCGTCGCCTATGGCGCCAGTGCCGAACCGAACGTGCCCGACGGCGTCGCGGCCTTGCGCGCCGAAGTCACCGAAGACGGCGGCCGGGTCGTTGTGTCCTCGTATCTGCTGGCCACGGGCTACTTCCACGACCAGCTGTCCAAGGCCGGGGCCGACGTCGTGACGGCACCGCTGCTGCCTTCTCCGGTGCTCGCGGAGATCGCCCTGGAACGCTACGACGCGGTGGTTGCCGCTAGCTCCTGAGCGGGATTTTAGAATGCACAGCGAGGCCAGGTGAACAAGGCCCGACGGCGGTTCGTGACGAAATGTTTCCCTAGGTGACTTTCCGTTTCCCGGACCTTTGTTACGCCTCTCTGGCCAGCCCTACAGTCGATGCATGACTGATACAGCTCTAGCCGGAGCGTCTGCGGACGAGGCTGCCCCCAAGCGCCCGGCCCGCACCGCCCGTCCTGCCGCTAAACCCCATGGCCAGTGGAAGGTTGACGGCACCGCGCCGCTCAACGCCAACGAAACCTGGAAGCAGGAAGACAGCGGGCTGAACGTCCGTGAGCGTATCGAGTCTGTCTACTCCAAGCACGGCTTCGACTCGATCGATGGCACGGACCTGCACGGCCGTTTCCGCTGGTGGGGCCTCTACACCCAGCGCAAGCCCGGGATCGACGGCGGCAAGACCGCCACGCTTGAGCCGCACGAGCTCGAGGACAAGTACTTCATGCTCCGTGTGAGGATCGATGGCGGTGCGCTCACCACCGAGCAACTGCGCGTCATCGGCCAGATCTCCGTGGACTTCGCCCGCGGCAGCGCCGACCTGACCGACCGCCAGAACATCCAGCTGCACTGGATCCGCGTGGAGGATGTGCCGGAAATCTGGCGCCGCCTCGAATCCGTCGGGCTGTCCACCACCGAGGCTTGCGGCGACGTCCCGCGTGTCATCCTGGGTTCCCCGGTTGCCGGCATCGCCAAGGACGAGATCATCGACCCCACGCCGCTGATCCACGAACTCGCGGAGCGCTTCATCGGCGACCCGGAGCTCGCCAACCTGCCGCGCAAATACAAGACCGCCATCACAGGCCACCCCTCGCAGGACGTTGTCCACGAAATCAACGACTTCGGCCTGGTCGGCATGGTCCACCCCGAACTCGGCGTCGGTTATGACCTCTGGGTGGGAGGCGCGCTTTCCACCAACCCGATGCTCGCCAAGCGGCTCGGCGCGTTCGTGAAGCCCGAGGAAGCCGCTGAAGTGTGGCTCGGCGTCACCAGCATCTTCCGCGACTACGGTTACCGCCGCATGCGCACCAAGGCACGCCTGAAGTTCCTCCTGGCCGACTGGGGTCCCGAGAAGTTCCGCCAGATCCTCGAGGACGAATACCTCGGCTTCAAGCTTGCCGACGGCCCCGCAGCGCCCAAGCCCTTGACACCGGGTGACCACGTCGGCATCCACGAGCAGAAGGACGGCAAGTTCTTCATCGGCGCCACACCCTTGGCTGGTCGCCTTTCTGGCAGCCAGCTCGTGAAGCTCGCGGACACCCTCGAAGCCCGTGGCTCCTTCCGCCTGCGCACTACTCCGCACCAGAAGATCGTTGTGCTCGACGTCGCCAAGGAGCAGGTGGAACCGCTCGTAGCCGAGCTGGACACCCTGGGCCTCTCCGCCCGCCCCTCCGTCTTCCGCCGCGGCACCATCGCCTGCACCGGCATCGAATTCTGCAAGCTCGCCATCGTGGAAACCAAGGTCACTGCTGCCACCGCCGTCGCTGAACTGGAACGCCGCCTGGCCGACCTTGCGGACAGCGGCCAATTGCCCCAGGCACTGTCCCTGCACATCAACGGCTGCCCCAACTCCTGCGCCCGCATCCAGACCGCGGACATCGGGCTCAAGGGCATGATGCTGCCAACGCCCGACGGCGACCCCACCCCGGGCTTCCAGGTTCACTTGGGCGGCGGGCTGGCTTCGTCCAGCCGCGAAGAAGCAGGCCTCGGACGCACCGTGCGCGGCCTCAAGGTTTACGTCGAGGACCTGCCCGATTACGTAGAGCGGGTAGTCCGGAAGTTCGTGGCCGACCGCGCCGAAGGCCAGACCTTCGCCGAATGGGCACACTCCGCAGATGAAGGAGATCTCCAGTGACCAATCCCCAGCCACTCCCCAAGCTCGGAGACTCGACAGGGAGACCTGGTGGCCGTGGGCCCTTCCAGCGATCCCACGACGAACTCAAGGCCCTCGCCGAATCCGGTGCCGCAGAGCTCGGCTGGAACGCGCCCGCCCGCGACGTCATCGCCTGGGTGGCCCGCAACTTCGAACTGCCCGCCGTCGCGGTGGCCTGCTCCATGGCCGACGCCGTGCTGCCGGCACTCGTCGCGGACCAGTTTCCCGGCGTCGACGTTCTCTTCCTCGAGACCGGCTACCACTTCCCGGAGACCCACGCCACACGGGATGAGGTCGCTGCCAACCTGCGCGTGAACATCGTGGACGTGCTCCCGGAAAACACGGTCGAGCGGCAGGACCGCCTTCTCGGCAAGGACCTGTTTGCCCGCGACGCAGCCCAGTGCTGCGCGCTCCGCAAGGTCCAGCCGCTGCGCCGGACCCTCGCCGGCTATGAAGTCTGGTTCACCGGTGTCCGCCGCGACGAGGCCCCCACCCGGACCAACACTCCGCTGATCACGTGGGACGAGACCAACGGCCTGGTCAAGGTCAACCCGATGGCCGACTGGAGCTTTGACCAGTTGGTCCAGTACTCCGAAGACAACATCCTTCCCGTCAACCCCCTCCTGAGCCAGGGCTACCCGTCCATCGGATGCCAGCCCTGCACCAGGAAAGTGGCCCCGGGAGCGGACCCCCGCTCCGGCCGCTGGGCAGGAACCGACAAGACAGAATGCGGACTACACGTATGAGTACCCAAATCACTAACGAGGACCTGGAGTTGTCTGTGCTGGAAACCGACGCTGCCGAGACGCCGACTGCCGCCCAGGGAGTGGCATCGGGCCTGTCGGAGCCGCGCGCTGGGCTGATCGAAGATCAGCCGCGCGGCGAAGGGGCGGGGGCGGCAGTCGGCGTCGCAACCCGTGGGCGCCTTTCCAGCCTCGACACCCTGGAGTCCGAGGCCATCCACATCATCCGCGAGGTTGTTGCCGAGTTCGAGAAGCCTGCGTTGCTGTTCTCGGGCGGCAAGGACTCCGTGGTCATGCTGCACCTGGCAACGAAGGCATTCTGGCCTGGCAAGGTTCCGTTCCCCGTGCTGCACGTGGACACGGGTCACAACTTCCCCGAGGTCATCGACTTCCGCGACCGCACGGTGGAACGCCTGGGCCTCAAGCTCGTGGTTGGCTCCGTGCAGGAGTTCATCGACCGTGGCGAACTTGCCGAGCGCGCTGACGGTACCCGCAACCCGCTGCAGACCGTGCCGCTGCTCGATGCGATCCAGCGGAACAAGTTCGACGCCGTCTTCGGCGGCGGCCGCCGCGACGAGGACAAGGCCCGTGCCAAGGAACGCATCCTGAGCCTGCGCGACGAATTCGGCCAGTGGGATCCCCGCAACCAGCGCCCCGAATTGTGGAACCTGTACAACGGCCGCCACACGGTGGGCCAGCACGTCCGCGCGTTCCCCATCAGCAACTGGACCGAGCTGGACGTCTGGCGCTACATCGAGCGCGAAGGCATTGAGCTGCCCGGACTGTACTACGCCCACGAGCGCGAGGTTTACGAACGCGATGGCATGTGGCGCGCAGTCGGCGAGGTTTCCATGCCGAAACCCCATGAGGAAGTCATGACGAAGCTCGTGCGCTACCGAACTGTGGGCGACATGTCCTGCACCGGCGCCGTTCTTTCCGACGCCCGCACGGTTGCCGACGTCGTCGTCGAAGTTGCCGCATCCACACTCACCGAACGTGGCGCCACCCGTGCAGATGACCGCATCTCCGAGGCAGCCATGGAAGACCGCAAGAAGGACGGCTACTTCTAATGAGCACTGAGACTTCACTCCTGGAGACCGGCCTGCGCGATTCTACTCTGTTCCGTTTCGCCACGGCTGGATCCGTCGACGACGGCAAGTCCACGCTGGTGGGACGCCTGCTGCACGATTCCAAGGCGATCCTCGCGGACCAGCTCGACGCCGTCGCCCGCACCTCGGCGGACCGTGGCTTCGGCGGAGCCGGTGCCACCGGCAGCCAGGCGATCGACCTCGCCCTCCTGACCGACGGCCTTCGTGCCGAGCGGGAACAGGGCATCACCATCGATGTCGCCTACCGCTACTTCGCCACGGACCGCCGCAGCTTCATCCTCGCGGACTGCCCCGGCCACGTGCAGTACACCAAGAACACGGTGACGGGCGCGTCCACTGCGGACGCCGTCGTCGTACTCATTGACGCCCGCAAGGGAGTCCTGGAGCAGACCCGCCGCCACCTGTCGGTGCTGCAGTTGCTCCGCGTGGCGCACGTGATCGTCGCTGTGAACAAGATCGACCTCGTCGACTTCAGCGAGTCTGTCTTCCGCGAGATCGAGACGGACGTGCAGAAGGTTGCCCGCGAGCTTGGCTTGGGCAGCGATGGCATTGCCGACGTCGCGGTCATCCCGGTGTCAGCGCTCGACGGCGACAACGTCGTGGACCGCTCGGACCGTACCCCTTGGTACAGTGGCCCGGCCCTGCTCGAGGTTCTGGAAACCCTTCCGGCCGCCGACGAACTCGAAAGCCACCTGGAGAGCTTCCGCTTCCCGGTGCAGTTGGTCATCCGGCCGCAGGGCGCGCTGGCTCCTGACGCGGTCGCCGCTGGGCTCGACGTCGGGGCGTACCGCGACTACCGTGCCTACGCCGGCCAGATCACGGAAGGAACCGTGAAGCTTGGAGACAAGGTCACCGTCCTGAGCCCGGGCCACGAGCCCCGGATCACCACCGTGACGGGGATCGACTTCGCCGGCAGCGAGCTGGCCGAGGCTACTGCTCCGCAGTCGGTGGCGATCCGCTTGGCCGATGAAATCGACATCGCCCGCGGTGACACCATTGCCGCGGCGGGAACGGTGCGCGAGAGCTCGGCCGATCTGTACGCAGCGCTGGCCTGGCTCTCGCCGAAACCGTTGCGTGAAGGTGCCAAGGTGCTCGTGAAGCACGGTACCCGCACTGTCCAGGCGCTCGTCCGCAATGTGACCGGCAAGCTGGATCTGGCCACGTTCAATGTGGAGGCTGCCTCCAGCCTTGAGTTGAACGACATCGGCAACGCCCAGCTTCGACTGGCCGCGCCGTTGCCGTTGGAGAACTACCTGCACCACCGCCGCACGGGTGCGTTCCTGGTGATCGACCCTACGGACGGGAACACCCTGGCCGCCGGCCTGGTGAAGGACCACCCGGGCGACCACGAGGACGAACGTTACGTCATCTGACATCCTTCGTAACTGGAACCGCAGCTTGTTTCCCAAACCCCGCCATCAAGGTCCGGGATGGGAAACAAGCTGCGGTTTTTTGCGTTGGAGCAGCCCGAATTGTGACGCCGCATGAACGTGCGTGACCCCGGGTTTCCGGGTTATTGAACGGCAAATATGACAGTCCCTATGGTGAATCCATGACCTCATCGGATTGGTCCTTGCCTGCCCTTTCGGGGCGATGTCGCAGGGCCTGATAAACGCCCAGCCCCTTCCGCAACGCATCCCAAGGATTCGCCCATGTCAAACACCCCAGAACCCACGCCGCCCGCCTCGAACCCGGGAACCACCCGCATCGTCGCCGGCGAGAGCAACAAGCCCAGGCGCCGACGCACGCTCGAGATCGGCATCGCCGTCGGGCTCGTCCTGCTGATCGGTGCCGGCGCCGCCGTCGCATCGGTTGTCGCGAAGAACAACGAAACCCAGGCCGCGGCGGCAACGACGCCCGCCGCCGAACTCCGGCTCGGCTACTTCGGCAACGTCACCCACGCCCCCGCACTGGTGGGCGTCAGCAAGGGCATCATCGCCGGCAAGCTGGGCAGCACCAAGCTCACCACCCAGATCTTCAACGCCGGACCGGCCGCCATCGAGGCCCTGAACGCCGGCGCGATCGACGCCGCCTACCTTGGCCCGAATCCGGCCATCAACTCCTTCGTCCAGAGCAAGGGCGCGTCCATCAGTATCATCGCCGGCGCAGCCTCCGGAGGCGCCCAGTTGGTGGTCAAGCCGGGCATCAACTCCGCCGCGGACCTCAAGGGCAAGACTCTCGCCTCACCGCAGCTCGGCGGGACCCAGGACGTGGCACTGCGCGCCTGGCTGGGCAAGCAGGGCCTGAAGGCCAACCCGAACGGCGGGGGCGACGTCGCCATCAACCCGAGCGACAACGCCCAGACCCTCAAGCTCTTCCAGGACGGAAAGCTCGACGGCGCGTGGCTGCCCGAGCCCTGGGCCTCGCGTCTGGTGCTCCAGGCCGGAGGCAAGGTGCTGGTGGACGAGAAGGACCTGTGGGATAAGGGCCAGTTCCCCACCACCATCCTGATCGTGAGCAAGAAGTTCGCCGCCGACCACCCGCAGACCGTGACCGCCCTCCTCCAGGGCCACGAAGCCTCGGTCAACTGGCTCAACACGGCGTCGGCCGCCGACAAGGCCACCGCCATCAACGCCGCGCTGAAGGCGACCGCCGGCAGCACTCTCCCTGCCGACGTGATCGACCGCTCCCTGAAGAACATCACCTTCACCGTGGACCCGCTCGCCGGAACCTACAAGAAGCTCCTCCAGGACGGCGTCGACGCCGGCATCACCAAACCGGCCGACATCAACGGCATCTTCGACCTCCGCGCCCTCAACGGCGTGACCGGGCAGAAGACCTCGGCCGCAGGACTGGGCCAAGACTGAACTGACTGGCAGTTGTTGTCGTTTTGAAGGCTCATAACGACAACAACTGCCAGCTAGTTGGGTGCACATTCAACAACGAAGCAACGAACGAAGGACGGGACCATGCCAGTCGTACTGGAACACCTGGGTAAACGCTTCGGCGACGGCGCCCCGGTGCTGGACGACGTCAACGCCACCATCCAGCAAGGCGAGTTCGTCGCCCTGCTCGGTGCGTCCGGCTGCGGCAAATCCACCCTGCTGAACATCCTCGCGGGGCTGGACCAGCCGACGTCGGGCGCCCTGGAGGTGCCCAGCGACGGTGCCGCCTTCATGTTCCAGGATTCGGCGCTGTTCCCGTGGCTCACTGCCCGCGGCAATATCGAACTCGCGCTGAAACTCGCCGACAAGTCCGGCAGCGTGAGCAAAGCGTCGCGTGCTGCCCGTGCGGGCGAGTTGCTGGACCTCGTCCATTTGGGTGGCGCGGGGGACAAGCGCCCGCACGAACTCTCGGGCGGCATGCGGCAACGCGTCGCCCTGGCCCGCGCTCTGGCCCAGGACCGGCAGCTGTTGCTCATGGACGAACCGTTTGCTGCCCTCGACGCCATCACCCGCGACCTTCTGCACGACGAGCTCGAGCGGATTTGGAAGGAAACCGGCCGCACCATCGTGTTCGTGACGCACAACGTGCGCGAAGCCGTGAGGCTCGGCCAGCGGGTCCTGCTGCTGTCCTCCCGTCCGGGTCGGGTTGTGGCCGAGTGGAACGTCACCGAGGAACACCGGACCGACGCCGGCCGTGCCGGGGAACTGACCGGAACCATTACCCGCCGCCTGCGCGAGGAGATCCGCCGCCATGCCAATTGAACAGGAAACCCGACTCGTCGAGGGCGAGGCTGTCGAGCAAGCTCCGCAGTCCCGCCACATCACCTCGCCGTCCCTGAAGGGAAACCCGGACGAACTCCGCGACCTCGAGGCCGGCCTGGACAAGTTGCAGTCGGATGCCCACCGCAAGGCGCGCATCGACTGGACCCGGATCATCCTCCCGATTGCGGCGCTCCTGGTCCTCATCCTGGCGTGGCAGTTTTACGTCTCCCTCGGTTTCAAGCGACGCGACCAGGTTCCCGGACCGCTTGATGTCCTGGGCCAGTTCGGTGCTCTTTGGGCCGAAGGCAAAGCCCAGGAAGCCGTCTGGACCTCCCTTCAGCGCGGCGTGATCGGCTTCCTCATCAGCGTTGCCGTGGCTACTCCGGTGGGCCTGCTCCTCGCACAGGTGCAGCCGCTGCGCCGTGCCTTCGGACCGCTCATTTCCGGGCTTCAGGTGCTTCCGTCCGTGGCGTGGGTTCCGGCGGCGATCATCTGGTTCGGACTCTCGGACGGCACTGTTTACTTTGTCGTCCTGATGGGTGCCATCCCCTCCATCATCAACGGGCTGATTTCCGGCGTCGACCAGATCCCGCCGCAATACCGGAGCGTCGGCAAGGTCCTCGGGGCCTCGCGACTACAGATGGCCTTGCAGATTGTTCTGCCAGCGGCCCTTCCCGGCTACCTTGGTGGCCTCAAGCAGGGCTGGGCTTTCTCCTGGCGTTCGCTCATGGCCGCCGAAATCATCGCTGTCGGCGGCACTATCGGCTTCGGACTCGGTTCGCTCCTGGACCAGGGCCGTACCTTGTCCGACATGGCCACGGTCATGTCCGCGATCCTGGCGATCCTGTTTGTGGGCATCCTGATCGAGCTCGTGGTGTTCGCCCCGATTGAGCGCCGCCTCCTGTTGCGCCGCGGCCTGCTGGCGGGGAGCACGCGCTAACGGCACCCGAACGCTCAACACAACCGAAACGCAGGGCCCGACGGCGACTTCCGCCGTCGGGCCCTTGCGTTCCCCGCCATCACTATCTCCTAGGTGATTGACGCATCAATATTGACACGTCAACTACTCGCGATATGATTGACGTGTCAATGAGATGGGGTGCAAGATGGTGACACAGGGCGATCTGACTGCCGGTGCGGTAGTGCGGCGGCGTATGACGGCGGGAGAGCTCGCGATTTGGCGGTTGTTGCTCGATACGACCGGGGAGCTTCGGAAAATTCTGGGTACCGAGTTGCAGGAGTCGAATCTTTCACCGGCGGACTATCAGGTCCTCCTGGCCCTCAGCGAGGCGGACGGCAGCCGGATGCGCTCATCAGAGCTCGCGTCCGCCATTGACTGGGAACGAAGCCGGCTGTCGCATCACCTGGGACGGATGGAGCGACGCGGCCTGATCCGCCGTGACGAGTGTGCCACCGACAGCCGTGGTGCTGAAGTCTCGCTCACCGACGACGGGGCGGAAGCCTTCCGGCGTGCAAGCGCGCCCCATATGAAGGCCATCAAGAAGCACTTCGTCGACGCCTTGACTCCCGGGCAGTTCGAGTCACTCGCCGATATCCTTCAGTCGCTGCAGGCCCATCTCCACCCTGAATCGACTGTCGCCCGTGGCGGGGAGGGGGGTCGTTCATGATCAGCGGAATGTTGTCGCCCCTGGGGACGCCGCGGATTGCAGTGCTTGGAGCGGGGCACGTCGGCCCTGTGATCGCCCGGGTCGCGATCGACGCCGGCTATCACGTGTCGATCGCGGCCTCTGGTGACCCCGGCAAGATCGCCCTTATTACCCGTGTGCTGGTACCAGGGGCTGAGCCACGGTGGGCAGCCGACGCTGTCAGTGACGCCGACATTGTGGTGCTGGCCATCCCGCTGCACAAGTTTGAGGCCTTCGACCATGCCCTGGTGGCCGACAAGCTCGTCGTTGACACGATGAATTACTGGCCCCCCATCGACGGCGTGCGTGAGATGTTCGAAGACAGCGGGTCCGGCAGTAGCGAGATCGTTCAGGATCGGCTTCACCTATCGACGATCGTTAAGACACTCAACCACATCGGCTACCACGAATTGGAAGACGAACGCCGACCCCTCGGGTCCCGGGAACGCCGCGCGCTCGGCGTCGCTGGCGACGACCCAGGCGCCGTGGCCGTCGTGGCTGAAGTGATCGAGCGTATCGGCTACGACGCGGTCAGGCTGGACAGCCTGCGCGCCGGCCGTCTTCTCCAACCCGGCGGGCCTGTCTTTGGTGTACCGCTCGGCCGAACCGCGTTCGAGCTGGCCACCCGCGTCGGAGCCGCATAAGAGCCGCCGCGAGCCGTTTGTCCAACCAACACCAGGAAAGAGAGATCCGACGTGACAACAGCACCTTCACCCCCCGTACGCGCTACTGCGGGCGAAGCAGCGCAATTCCCGCTTGTCTTCGGTATGGACACGTTCGGCGACCGCACCAGCGATGATGAAGGCCGCCTACAGTCACACGCCCAAACGATTCGCGACGTCGTCGAACAGGGCGTGCTTGCCGACCAAGTCGGTATCGACTTCATCGGGATCGGTGAACACCACACCGATGACTTCCCCTTGTCGGCGGCCGACGTGGTGCTCGCCGCGATCGCAGCGCGCACCGCTCGCATCCACGTCGGGTCGGCAGTCACCGTGCTGAGCTCCGACGATCCCGTCCGGGTGTTTCAGCGCTACTCCACGCTCAACGCCATCTCCGGCGGCCGTGCCGAAGTCATCCTCGGACGCGGCTCCAGCATCGACTCGTTCCCGCTGTTCGGATACGACCTTGCCGACTACGAGGGTCTTTTCGAGGAAAAGACCAACCTCTTCGCCGAGCTGCTCAAAGGTGGCCCGGTCACCTGGAACGGCAAGACCCGTGCACCGCTCAGCGACCAAGATGTCGTGCCGCACACCGAATCCGAACCTTTCCCGGTATGGATCGGCGTCGGCGGTAGCCCGCAGTCGGTCATCCGCGCCGCTGGCTACGGTTTCTCGCTGATGCTCGCGATCATCGGCGGATCCCCCGCGCGGTTTGCACCTTTCGCTCAGCTGTTCCATCAGGCCTTGGAACAATTCGGACAGGACCCCCGCCCGGTCGGAGTGCACTCGCCCGGGCACGTCGCCGCCACCGACGAGCAGGCGCGCGAAGAGTTCTGGCCACACTACTTGGAGACCATCCGTCGCTACAGCAAGATCCGAGGATTCGCTATCCCGACCAGGGAATCGTTCGCATACGAGGTCGGGCCGCACGGAGCGCTCTACGTCGGGTCCCCGGAAACCGTCGCGCAGAAGATCGCGACAAACATGACCACCCTCGGCGCGAATCGTTTCGACCTGAAGTACGGCATGCCCGGTCTCGCGCAACACGCAATGCTGAGCAATATCGAGCTCTACGGCACCAAAGTCATCCCACTCGTCCGCCACCTCCTGGCTTGATCAGCTAGTGTCTGGCTGCGCTGATGGCTGGACGATGAAGGCCCAAGGAATGCCCGGGCCCACCCCGTGGTTGATGCGGGCATGAAACGAATCGGTTTTCTTTCCTTCGGCCATTGGGGACCCGTCCAAGGCTCGCGCACGCCTTCGGCCGGAGACGCCTTGCTCCAAGGGATCGACCTCGCAGTCGCGGCCGAGGAACTCGGCATCAACGGAGCCTTCTTCCGCGTGCACCACTTTGCGCGCCAGCAAGCCTCGCCGTTCCCCTTGTTGGCGGCCATCGCGGCCCGGACCAGCCGGATCGAGATGGGCACGGGCGTGATCGACATGCGCTACGAAAACCCGCTGTACATGGCTGAAGAAGCCGCGGCCACGGACCTCATCAGCCAAGGCAGGCTCCAGTTGGGGATCAGCCGTGGTTCACCCGAGCCGGCCCTCCGCGGCGCACGGTACTTCGGCTACGCGCCTGCCGAGGGTGAGGACGACGCAGCGATGGCCCGCCGCCACACCGCCGTATTCCGGCATGCCATCGCGGGCCATGGAGTGGCCGAAGCCGATCCCTCTTTCATGGGCGGCGGCCGTGGCCTCCTGCCGATCCAGCCGACGTCGCCCGGTCTGCCGCGGCGCATCTGGTGGGGCGCCGGCACCCGCAAGACCGCCGTCTGGGCCGCGGAACAAGGCATGAACCTCATGAGCTCCACCCTGCTCACCGAGGACACCGGAGTTCCCTTCGACCAGCTCCAGGCCGAACAGATCAACATGTTCCGGGAGGCGTGGGCAGCCGCGGGACACGGTTTTGAGCCGCGCGTTTCGGTCAGCCGCAGCATCATTCCCGTGGTGGACGCCGAGGACGAACGCTATTTCGGGCTTCGCGGGCAGGTGGAGAACCGGGACCAAGTGGGCATGCTCGACGGTGCCCTGTCACGGTTCGGCAAGAGCTACGTCGGCCCACCCGATGCCCTGGCCGAGGAACTCGGGCAGGACGCCGCGGTCCAGGCTGCGGACACGGTGCTGGTTACCGTGCCCAACCAACTCGGGGTGGAATACAACGTCAAGCTGCTCGGCAACATCGCCAAATACGTGGCGCCGGCGATCGGCTGGGAGGCGCCCGCAGCGCAAAGGTAATGTGACGCAGGGTTACCTAGCGTGAACTGGTGTTTCCGGACCTTTGAAGCATGTTACGGCCCGGCCCTACAGTTTTTTCATGGCAATACAGGACATCTACCCCACAGCCCTGCGGCTGCTCGGCCGCCCGGTGCTGGTGGTGGGCGGCGGACCCGTGGCTGCGCGACGCGCCAAGGGACTGCTCGACGCGGGCGCCCGGGTGACCGTGGTCGCGCCGCTTGCCTCTGACGCGCTCCGCGAACTCGCCGCCTCCGGCCTGCTCACCTGGGAGCCGCGCACTTACCTTTCTTCCGACGTCGACGGCGTCTGGTTCGTCCAGACGGCCACCGGCGTTGCCGCTGTGGACGCACAAGTAGCGGCCGACGCCGAGGCGCAGCGCATCTGGTGCGTCAACGCCTCGGACCACGAATCCTCGGCAGCCTGGACACCAGCTGTCGCCGTAGTGGACGACGTCAAGATCGCCATCAACGCCGGGGGAGACCCCCGCCGCGCCATGGCCTTGCGCGACGCAGTTGCCACTGCACTTGAGACGGGAGACCTGCCGCTCCGCCGTCGTCGTGCTTCGACCGGAAGCGTCGCCCTCGTGGGTGGCGGTCCTGGAGACTCCGGGCTCATCACGGTCCGCGGCCGTCGCCTGCTGGGCCAGGCCGACGTCGTCGTCGCGGACCGCCTCGGGCCCCGCGACCTGCTGCAGGAACTTGCTCCGGACGTCCGCGTGATCGAGGTCGGCAAGACCCCCGGTCACCACCCCGTGCCGCAACTGGAGATCAACCGGATCCTCGTCGAGGAAGCCCTGGCCGGCCACCGTGTGGTCCGACTCAAAGGCGGCGACCCCTACGTCCTGGGCCGCGGTGGCGAGGAAGCGGAATTCTGCCGGCAGAACGGCGTCGAGGTTGAAGTGGTTCCCGGTGTCACTTCGGCGATCTCCGTGCCCGCGGCAGCAGGGATTCCCGTGACGCACCGCGGACTTGCGAAGGGCTTCAGCGTGGTGACCGGCCACGAGGAACTCTCCGAAGTACCGGCCCGTCCCGACCACACCGTGATCCTGCTCATGGGTGTCGCCAAACTCCGCGAATCCGCCGCTGCACTCGCGGCATCCGGAATGCCCTTGGATACGCCAGTAGGTATCGTAGAGAACGGCTACATGCCCGAACAGCGCGTCACGATCGGCACCTTGGCAACCATTGCGGACCAAGCCGAGGCCGCCGGCGTCGCCAATCCTGCAGTGATTGTGATCGGTGACGTGGTGCGTGTCAGCCCGTTTGCCCCCGAACATTTCAAGACCGCTGACTACAGCACCCTGAGCCCCAACAAGCCCCGCGTCGTTACCCCTTAGCCCCTCACCCAACTAGCTCGCATTAGGTGTCGTTATGAGCCCTCAAAACGACAACAATTGCGAGCCAGTTGGGAAGCACACTGAAAAGGAACACAGCCGTGTCATCTAGCACCACCGTTGGAACCGCCGCACGTCCGCTGCGCGTCGCCGTCGTCGGCTCCGGCCCGGCCGGCGTCTACGCAGCTGACATCCTGACCAAGAGCGAGGCCGTCAAGAGCGGCGAGCTGACGGTCAGCATCGACCTCTTCGACCGCTACCCGGCCCCCTACGGCCTGATCCGCTACGGCGTTGCCCCGGACCACCCCCGCATCAAGGGCATCGTGAACGCCCTGCACAAGGTCCTGGACCGCGGCGACATCCGCTTCTTCGGCAACGTCGACTACGGCACGGACATCTCCATCGAGGACCTGCGCACGCATTACGACGCCGTCATCTTCGCCACCGGCGCCATCAAGGACGCGGACCTGAACATCCCGGGCATCGAGCTTGAAGGCTCCTTCGGCGGCGCCGACTTCGTCTCCTGGTACGACGGCCACCCGGACGTTTCCCGCGAATGGCCGCTCGACGCCACCTCCGTGGCTGTGCTCGGCAACGGCAACGTGGCACTCGACGTGGCCCGTGTCCTCTCCAAGCACGCCGACGACCTCCTGGTCACCGAAATTCCGGACAACGTCTACGCCGGACTCAAGGCTTCCCCGGTGACCGACGTTCACGTCTTCGGCCGCCGCGGTCCGGCGCAGGTGAAGTTCACCCCGCTGGAGCTCCGCGAGCTGTCCCACTCGAAGGACGTGGACATCATCCTCTACGCCGAGGACTTCGAGTTCGACGACGAGTCGGACCGCCAGATCCAGACGAACAACCAGACCAAGACCATGGTGGGAACCCTTACCAACTGGATCGCCGAGCAGCCCGAGGACCTCTCCGAGCTCAAGGCCTCCCGTCGCCTGCACCTGCACTTCCTGCACAGCCCGTTGGAGATCGTGGATTCCGAAGAGGCCCCGGGCAAGGTTGCCTCGATCAAGTTCGAGCGCACGGAGCTGGACGGCACGGGCAACGCGCGCGGTACCGGCGAGGTGGTCGACTACCCGGTCCAGGCCGTATACCGCGCGATCGGCTACTTCGGTTCCGCCCTGCCGGACGTCGAGTTCGACCACCAGCGCGGGGTCGTGACGAACGACGGCGGCCGCGTGCTGGACGCTTCCGGCGAGCACGTTCCCGGCTTGTATGCCACGGGCTGGATCAAGCGTGGTCCCATCGGCCTCATCGGCCACACCAAGGGCGACGCACTTGAGACGGTCACGTACCTCCTGGAAGACCGTGAAAACCTGCCGCTCGCCGCAGTTCCCGAGGCGGACGCCGTCGTCGAACTCCTGGACGCCCGCGGCGTGAAGTTCACCAGCTGGGAAGGCTGGCTGGCCTTGGATGCCCACGAGCTCGCTTTGGGTGCCGCCGCTTCCGAAGCCGGTACATCGCACGGCGTCGAGGTCAAGCGCGAACGCATCAAGGTTGTGCCGCGTGAGGACATGGTGGACATTTCCCGCGACGGCGTGGCCGCACAGGTCTAGGTCTACTGCTTCAAGGCCCCAAGCAACGCGGGGTCACTTAGCGCCCATCCGGAGCATCGGAATGGGCGCTAAGTGACCCCGCGTTGCTTTTAAGTGGGCGGGGTTAGACTCGCGTCATGGAAGTTGTCGTCGTCGAAACGACCCAATTGGGGGATCGCAGCTACCTCGTCCATGACGGCACGGTGGCGCTTGTGATCGACCCCCAGCGTGATACCGACCGCGTCGAAACGGCAGCGCGAAACGCCGGTGTGACCATCACGCATGTCGCTGAGACCCACCTCCACAACGACTACCTCACGGGTGGCCTCATCCTTGCCCGGGACCACGACGCCCGCTACTTGGTCAATGCCGTGGACAACGTGGCGTTTGAGCGTGAGCCGGTTGTTCCGGGGAACACGTTCAAGGTGGGCAGCCTGACGGTCAAAGCCATCGCGACCCCGGGCCATACGCACACGCACCTGGCTTATGTGGTTTCGGACCCCGACGCCGGCACTGGCGTCCGGCAAGCAGTGTTCTCCGGTGGCAGCCTGCTCTACGGCTCGGTGGGCCGGACGGATTTGATTAGTCCAGAGGACACCGCCGGACTGGCCCATGACCAGTACGCCTCGGTTCGGCGGCTGGTTGCTGAGGCAGCACCGGACGCGATCCTGTATCCGACCCACGGCTTCGGTTCTTTCTGCTCCATCGGTCCTGCGAGCAGGATCCCCTCTTCGACGATCGGGGAGCAGACCGCTACCAACCATGCGCTCACAGACCCCGACGAAGACCACTTTGTCAGGCACCTGTTAGCGAATATCACGGCCTACCCGAGCTACTACGCACACATGAGCCCGCTCAACGCCGTGGGACCGGGGACCGCGATGCTCGACGTGCCGGAATCGGTGGAATCCGCGGAACTGGAGCGCAGACTCGAGAACGGGGAATGGGTGGTGGACTTGCGTAATCGGGTCGCATTCGCTGCGAGTCACCTGCGCGGCAGCGTGGCCTTTGAATACGGGACGGGATCGAGCTTCACGAGCTACCTCGGTTGGGTCCTGCCATGGAAACAGCCGCTGACGTTGCTGGGTGCCCACGACGACGTCGAAAAGGCCATCCGCGATCTCGCAAGGATCGGATTCGAATCCCCGGACGCCGCCGTCGGCGCGGATCCCGGGGCTCTGGCACCAGGTGCGTCGTTGGTGAAGTATCCGATCACCGGGTGGGCGGGACTGGTGCGGGACCGGGCCGCGGGTGAAACAGTGCTGGACGTGCGCCGTACCGAGGAATTTGCCGCCTCCCATGTGTCCGGGGCAGCGAATGTTCCACTGCACGAGCTTTTGCTCCGGCTGGACGAATTGCCGGAGGCGAGGATCTGGGTGCATTGCACCTCCGGCTACCGGGCCAGCGTCGCCGCAAGCCTCCTTCACCGAGCCGGCCGCGACGTTGTGCTCATCGACGCACTCTTCCGCGAGGCAGCTGATGCAGGTGTCGAGCTGACGAACGCCGCTCCCGCCTAGGTGAGCGGGCGCCGGTCAAAAGGCCGACATATGTGAGCGGGTGTCAGCTGTTGATCCATTCCGCGGCGAAGTCCAGGTTGCGGTAGACGCTCGCGACGGCGGCGGCCTCGTCGCGTGCCTCGATGGCGTCGGCGAGTTCGTCGTGGCCTTCGTGAGGGATGCCGTTGAAGCCGGCTTTGCGTTGTTGGCGCAGGAGATCGTCGTGGAAGACCCCGCCGAAGGACACATACAACTGGTGCAGCAACGGGTTGCCCGAAGCCAGGGCCACTCGTTCGTGGAAATCCCAATCGGCTCGGGCCCAGGCGGGGTAGTCGGCTGCGAGCCACGCGTCGTGGCGTGCTTGGAGGAGGGCCCGCATGGCGGCGATGTCCTCGGCCGTGGCATGCTTCGTGGCCAGTCGGGCGGCCTGGGTGTCGAGGCCCACCCGGACCTCGACCACATGCTCCTGTGTGTGTTCCTTGTACATTCGTTGAGCCGCGCCGGAGATCTCGCTGGTGGCCCGGACATAGGTTCCGTCACCCCGGCGGACCTCCAACATGCCGCTGTGCGCCAAGGCTTTGATGGCTTCGCGGAGTGTCCCGCGGGAGACTCCGAGCGAGGCCATGAGTTCCGGCTCGGCCGGAATCTTCTCCTGCAGCGGCCACTCTGCGGACTGGATCATGCCGCGCAGTTGCTTGGTGACTTCCTCGGCCAAAGCGGGCCGGTGCGGAGGTGTCAGGCTCATGCCACGGGCCTTGGTCCGGCCTTGATTGGCGTGCGTTTGCTGGTCAGCAGGTGGGAGGTCACCATGAGGGCCAGGGCCGCAACGGCAAGGAGTGCCAGGGGGAGCGTCCAAGCACCCGTGGCACTGTGGAGCAGGCCCATGCCGAACGGACCCAAAGCCGCAATCAAGTACCCCACGGACTGGGCGACGGTGGACATGGCGGTGGTCTCCGCCGTCGTACGCCCGCTCCGGCTGATGATCACCAGGACCAGGGGGAAGATGCCCAGGCCGAAACCGAACATTACGGCGGGAACCGAGGCGAACGACGTCGGGAGCAACAGCATTGCCGGGATTGCCAGAAGGGTGGTCCCGCTGCCCAGGTACAGGGCAGGCCGCATCATGCCGGGCCGCGAGCCGATGGCCAGGAGGATCATGCCCGCGGCCACCGAAACCAGCTGCATGAGTCCGAACTGGAGGCCGCTCTCGGAGGCGCTGAGTCCTTGGGTTGTCAGGATGTAGGCAAACCAACTCATCACGGCATACGCCAGGAGGGCCTGCAACGTGAAGATGGAAGTGATGAGGAATCCCAGCCGGGTGCGCAGGAGCGGCCACATGGATACGTGCTCCTGGCTGGCCTTGCGTGAACTGCGATGGGTGTGGAGGACCATCGGGAGGAAACCGAGAAGCGCGGCGACGCCAAGGATGCCCCACGCGGCCAGGCCCATCGACGGCGAGCCCAGTTGCTGGGCCAAGGGCACGCTGACCGCCGCCGCGAAGGTGGCACCGCCGGACATCGTGAAGGTGTAGAGGCCGGTCATCATGGAAGTCTTGCTCGCATAGTGCTCGCGGATGTACGACGGCATGGCCACGTTGCACACCGCCAGGCCGGACATCGCCAACACTGTTCCGGCGAGGAGGGCGCCGGTCGCGGGGATGCTGCGGACCAGGAGCCCGGCGGCCAACATTGCCAGCGCTACGAAGATCGACTTCTCGACGCCGATCCGGCGCGACAGCCACGAGGTGCCCAATCCTGCGACGGCGAAGCACAGCAGGGGGATGGACGGAAGAATCGACGCGACGAGCGCCCCGTAGCCGAGGAATGCCTGCAAATCGTGGAACAGCGCCGCCGCGCTCGTGATGCCGGCGCGCAGGTTCAGGCCGATCAGGATGACGGCGATGATCCCGACGACGGCGATCACCCGGGATTTCGGCGCCACCGTACCGCCGGTGGCCGGCAGAGTTGTTGCTTCCGTTGCGTGGGGAGTCGGGTGAGTTGAAGCCATGCTTAAAGGTTAGACGTTTGACGTTTGCCGCGGGAAGTTTTGTGGTGAATCTCTCCGTGAAGCTCGGCTAGCGCGGGTTGCGCGCTCCCAGCCGTTGCACGGCAAGGGCAAGCCACAGCTGCACCCGGTCCGGCGTCTGGGCGGGGTCGTAGCCGGTGAGGTCCGTGATTTGCGCCAGCCGGTAGCGCACTGTGTTGCGGTGCAGGGTCAGGGCTTCGGCGACGGCGGCCACCGAACCGTT
The DNA here is from genome assembly GCF_044908325.1 of Arthrobacter sp. GAS37. Classification (NCBI taxonomy): domain Bacteria; kingdom Bacillati; phylum Actinomycetota; class Actinomycetes; order Micrococcales; family Micrococcaceae; genus Arthrobacter; species Arthrobacter sp. GAS37. The sequence goes on along the minus strand of NZ_JBIYDB010000004.1, from coordinate 11,100 downwards.
GTGGTTGAGGTAGCTTTCCAGGGTCGGAACGAGTTCCGAGCCGTGGGCGGCGTCGAACTTGCGCAGGGGAGTGAGGGCCTCGCTGGCCATATCGGCCAACGGCACATCCTCGCTCGCCAGCAACAACGAGGTCAGGCTGAGCCGCTCAGGTTCGTTGACCGGCAGGCCGTGCGCCACGGCGTCGCGCGCTTCGAAGTAACTCCAGCGCACGCCGTTCGGCTTGGTGTAGGCGCCGCCGATCCCGATCACCGCGTGGATCCCCGCTTCCAGGAGGTGATCGCTGAGATCCTTGGCGAGCGCGCTCGCGGAACTGCCGTCGTCGGGCACTACCGTCACCAGGTCCTTCCCGACGACGGCGGTCACCCCGCCGTCGAGCGATTGCGGAAGGGAGGTGCTGCCGAGCTGTTTGTAGTGGGCGGCGGAGACCACCAGCAGCACGACGTTCTTTCGGGTGCTGTTGATCCCGACGCCGGCCAGGCGGCGGGCGCCTTCCACGGTGTCCAGCGTTCCGTGGATGACATCGTCCAGCACCTGGCCCGCCAAGGCCCGCTGGCTCTGGCGCTGCTTGACCATGTTGTTGAGTTCGACGCTGATCAGGTTCTGCGCATAACTGACAATCCCGGTGTCGCCGAAGGGCTGCTTGATCCACAGGGTGCAGGCGTCGCGGCGGCCTGTCGGGATGGGGAAGGACGCCCAGTCGTCAGCCGTCGGCGCGGGGTTGCCGGCCACGCTGTTGTAGAGCTGGGCGCTGAACTGCGTGAGCGCGATGTCGGACCGGAGCATGCTGCCCAACTGCTTGAGCAATTCGGCGAGCCCGCCACCGGTCAGCAGGGCCCGGGCCAGGATCTGGTGGCCGGCGATGAGGCGCTCCAGCTTGGAGTAGTGGTCAGCGGATTGGGAATCGGCGACGAGTTTGCCGATGGCGATGAAGGGGGTCTCGTACGGGACTTCCACGAGGGGCAGGCCCCAGCGGTTCGCCTCAGCAATGAGGCCCGGAGGCACGGACTCGTGGGTCAGTCCGGTGCCGAAGCCGATGCCGACGGCTCCCGCACGCTGGACCTGGCGCACGAAGCGGCGCTGTTCCGCGGCCCCATTGAGCCTGAGTCCAGTTGTCAGGATCAGCTCGCCGCCATTGAGGAAGCGTTGGGGATCCTCCTGCTCAGTCACGGCCACCCAACGGATATCTTCGTTCCAGGTGGTTTCCGCGAGGCCGGCTTTACGGAGCCTAAGAGAGGGGACGGCGACGAGCGCGGCGAGTGACATTGCCATGTCAAAAAGGATATCCCGGCACTGGTCATTCGCACTAAGTCGGGGTGGTCGGGGTGTGCACCTGACTATTCCGCGCCGCGGGGTGCTGGCATAGGCTCGGAGCAGCTGCAACCAATGCCTAGACACCGAAAGAGGTTGTACACCGTGGTCCAAACCTTGCAGAACTTCATCAACGGCGAGTTCGTCACGCCGGCAGGCACCGAACTGCTCGACATCGTGAACCCCACCAACGGGGAGATTGTCGCTCATGCGCCTGTCTCCACGGCGGCCGACGTCGATGCGGCCATGAATGCGGCGAAGGAAGCCTTCAAGTCCTGGAAGCATGTCACGCCTGGCCAGCGCCAGCTCATGCTGCTCAAGCTCGCTGATGCCATCGAAGCCAACAGCGACGAGCTCGTTGAGGCACAGCACCGCAACACCGGCCAGGTCCGCGCCCTCATCGCATCCGAGGAAGTTGCCGCTGGTGCAGACCAGCTCCGCTTCTTCGCGGGCGCCGCGCGCATCATGGAAGGCAAGTCCGCCGGCGAGTATTTCGAGGGCCACACCTCGTACGTACGCCGCGAACCGATCGGCGTCGTGGCCCAGGTTGCACCGTGGAACTACCCGTTCCTCATGGGCATCTGGAAGATCGGCCCCGCCCTCGCCGCAGGCAACACTGTTGTTCTCAAGCCCTCCGACACCACTCCGGAATCCACCTTGGTCCTGGCCCGTCTGGCGGGGGAGATCTTCCAGGCCGGCGTCCTGAACGTAGTCCTCGGCAACGCGGCCACCGGCTCCATGATGGTGGAGCACAAAGTCCCGGGCCTCGTCTCGATCACCGGTTCCGTACGTGCCGGTATTGCCGTGGCCAGTGGAGCGGCCAAGGGCCTTAAGCGTGCCCACCTGGAACTCGGTGGCAAGGCCCCGGCCATCGTCTTCAAGGACGCCGACATCAAGAAGAGCGCAGCGGCCATCGCCGAATTCGCCTTCTTCAACGCCGGCCAGGACTGCACGGCCATCACCCGCGTACTGATTCAGGACTCCATTCACGACGACGTGGTTGCCGCCATGGTGGAACACACCAAGACGCTGCACACTGGTTCGCAGAACGACGACGAGAACTACTTCGGCCCGCTCAACAACGTGAACCACTTCAACGCCGTGAACTCGGTAGTGGAGCACCTGCCGGCCAACTGCAAGATCGAAACCGGCGGGCACCGTGCGGGCGACAAGGGCTTCTTCTTCGAGCCCACCATCATCACCGGCGCCAAGCAGACTGACGACGTCGTCCAGAAGGAAACCTTCGGTCCCGTCATCACCGTCCAGAAGTTCACCACCGAGGCCGAGGCTCTCGAGCTGGCCAACGACGTCGAATACGCCCTGGCCTCCAGCGTCTGGACCACGGACCACGGCACGGCCATGCGGATGAGCCGCGACCTGGACTTCGGCGCGGTCTGGATCAACACCCACATCCTGCTGACCGCTGAGATGCCGCACGGCGGCTTCAAGCAGTCCGGCTACGGCAAGGACCTGTCCATGTACGGCGTCGAGGACTACACGCGCATCAAGCACGTGATGTCTGCACTGGACGCGTAAGTAAGAGAAAGAACCATCATGACCGCAACAGCACATGAAATCACCTACCGCCTGGACCAGAAGCGCAGCATCAACGGTGCCTTTCCCGGCCCCAAGTCGCAGGCCCTGAACGAGCGCCGCGCGGCCGTCGTCGCTGCCGGCGTCTCCTCGGGCGTGCCGGTTTACGTTGAGGACGCCGACGGTGGCATCATCCGCGACGTCGACGGCAACTCCTTCATCGACCTCGGCTCCGGCATCGCCGTCACGAGCGTTGGCGCTTCGGATCCCGCCGTCGTCGCCGCCGTCCAGGACGCTGCAGCGCACTTCACCCACACCTGTTTCATGGTCACGCCTTACGAGGGCTACGTCGCCGTCGCCGAGCAGCTGAACCGCCTCACCCCGGGCGACCACGAGAAGCGCACCGTGCTTTTCAACTCCGGCGCCGAAGCAGTGGAAAACGCTGTCAAGGTGGCACGCCTGGCAACCGGCCGTGACGCCGTCGTCGCTTTCGACCACGCCTACCACGGCCGCACGAACCTGACCATGGCACTCACCGCCAAGGCCATGCCGTACAAGACCAACTTCGGCCCGTTCGCGCCCGAGGTCTACCGCATGCCGATGAGCTACCCGTTCCGCGAGGAAAACCCGGAGATCACCGGTGCCGAGGCCGCCAAGCGCGCCATCACCATGATCGAGAAGCAGATCGGCGGCGACCAGGTTGCCGCGATCATCATCGAACCGATCCAGGGCGAGGGCGGCTTCATTGTCCCCGCCGAAGGCTTCCTGCCTGCGCTGTCCGCATGGGCCAAGGACAAGGGCATCGTCTTCATTGCCGACGAGGTCCAGTCCGGTTTCTGCCGCACGGGTGAATGGTTCGCCGTCAACCACGAGGGTGTTGTCCCGGACATCATCACCATGGCGAAGGGCATTGCCGGCGGCCTCCCGCTGTCCGCCATCACCGGCCGTGCAGACCTGCTCGACGCCGTCCACCCGGGCGGCCTCGGCGGCACCTACGGTGGCAACCCGGTCGCCTGTGCTGCAGCTATTGCTGCCATCGGCACCATGGAGCAGCACGACCTCAACGCCCGCGCACGCCACATCGAGGAAATCGCACTCGGCCGCTTGCGTGAGCTCGCCGCGGAAGTTCCCGCCATCGGCGACGTCCGCGGACGCGGTGCGATGCTGGCGATCGAGTTGGTCCAGGCCGGCTCGAAGGAACCGAACGCGGAACTGACCAAGGCCGTTGCCGCTGCGTGCCTCCAGGAAGGCGTCATCATCCTGACCTGCGGTACCTACGGCAATGTGATCCGTCTGCTGCCGCCGCTGGTCATCAGCGACGAACTGCTCCTGGACGGCCTCGAGGTCCTGGCAGCGGCCATCAAGGCCAACGCTTAGCCACAACCTTCAGGTGGACATGCCCACCTCTACGCACCAAGGATGGACATAGTGTGATTATGTCCATCCTTGGTGCTTAACGAGGGGCATGTCCACCGTGGGCGCGGGGGTTGGGAAGCTGTTTAGGCCGCGCTGAGCCGTGCGCTTTTCCTGATGACCGAGTTTTTGCGTGCCGTGCGCAGCATGTCGAGGGTCAGGAGCAGCAGCGCCAGCCACACGATGCCGAAGCCCACCCAGCGGTCGGGGGTCATGGCCTCGTGGAAGACGGCCAGGGCCACGATGAACTGGAGTACCGGCGCGAAGTATTGCAGCAGGCCGATGGTGGTCATGGGCAAGCGGCGCGCGGAGGCACCGAAGAACAGGAGCGGCACGGCCGTGATGATGCCTGAAGCCGCCAATAGCCAGAAGTGGCCCGGGCCGTTGCTTCCCAAAGTCCCTGCCCCTGTGAGGCCGAGGACAATCATGGTGGCGCCGGCGATCGGCGCGAGGACCACGGTCTCCACCGTGAGGCTCGTGATGGCATTGACCTTAGGCCCCACGCGCTTCTTCACGAAACCGTAAAGTCCAAAGCTGAACGCCAGGACCAGAGCGATCCACGGCAGCTTGCCATAGGAAACCGTCAGGACCCCGACGGCGATGAAACCGATCCCGACGGCGGCCCACTGGAGCGGGCGGAGCTTTTCCTTCAGGACGAACACGCCAAGGAGCACCGACACGAGCGGGTTGATGAAGTAGCCGAGCGAGGCTTCGACCGCATGTCCGGTGGTGACCCCGAAGGTGTAGGTCAGCCAGTTGATGGCGATCAGCCCGGCAGCGATGGCGAGTGGCCCCAGGACGGCCCGGTCCCGGAAGGCATTGCCGAGGAGGCGCCATGTCCGGGTGATGGTGATGAGCAGGGCGCAGAAAATGAGCGACCACACCACCCGGTTGGCGACGATTTCGACCGCTCCGGCGGGTTGCAGCACCAGGAAGTAGAGCGGAAGCAGGCCCCACAGGCCGTACGCCCCGATGCCGAACACCACACCCGCCGTCGTCTCCTTCTTGGCCGTGGCAGCGGCCGCGGCTGCTGCGGCCGAAGCATTCGAAGCGCTGGAAGCACTGGTGGCGGACTGGGCAGGCACGGTTTGCTCGGGCGTAGACACAAAGTCAACAACATCACATTTTGCGAAGGTATTCCTGACCGTACGGCCGGAAAGTTATTGTGAGTTTCCTCGCCCGGTTGTGTCACCTCCCGCCACGTACTGACACTCCGGCCACAACTGAGAACTAGAATTGGAAACTGCGCGCCCCACCACGCGGGGCGGATTCCCGTCTCAGAAGGGTTCACGGTGTCCAACTCGGCCGAAACCACCTCAAAACGTCCATTGCGCGTCGCTATTGTCGGCGCAGGGCCGGCCGGCGTGTACGCCGCGGATATCCTGACCAAATCGAACGAGGTCAAGGACGGCGACGTCGAGGTCAGCATCGACCTTTTCGAGGCGTACCCCGCACCGTACGGCCTGATCCGCTATGGCGTGGCGCCGGACCACCCCCGCATCAAGGGCATAGTCAACGCGCTTCACAAGGTCCTGGACCGCGGAGACATCCGCTTCCTCGGCAACGTGACCTACGGACGCGACCTCACGCTGCACGACTTCCGTGCCTTCTACGACGCGGTGATTTTCTCCACGGGGGCCATCAAGGACGCAGACTTGAACATCCCCGGCATCGAGCTGGACGGCTCCTTCGGCGGAGCCGACTTCGTCTCCTGGTATGACGGACACCCGGACGTGCCCCGCGAGTGGCCCTTGGATGCCAAAGAAGTGGCAGTCATCGGCAACGGCAACGTCGCGCTGGACGTGGCCCGCATGCTCTCCAAGCATGCAGATGACCTCCTGGTGACCGAAATCCCGGACAACGTCTATGCCGCCCTCAAAGCCTCCCCGGTCACGGACGTGCACGTCTTCGGACGTCGCGGCCCAGCCCAGATCAAGTTCACTCCGCTGGAACTGCGCGAGCTCTCGCACTGCAACGACGTCGACATTGTGCTGTACCCGGAAGATTTCGAGTTTGACGAAGCCTCTGACGAGGCCATCCGCAGCAATAACCAGATCAAGACCATGGTCAACACTCTTACCAACTGGCTCGTCGAGGAACATGCCGAAGCCGAGCAGCCCTCGTCCCGCCGCCTGCACTTGCATTTCCTGCACAGCCCGGTGGAGATCGTTTCCGAAGACGGCTCCGGGAAGGTCTCCAGCATCAAGTTCGAGCGCATGCAGCTGGACGGCACGGGCAACGTCAAAGGCACCGGCGAGTTCGTGGACTATCCGATCCAGGCCGTCTACCGCGCCATCGGCTACCACGGTTCCCCGCTGGACGAGCTTGAGTACGACGCCCGTCGCGGTGTCATCCCCAACCACGGCGGACGGGTGCTGGACTCCGACGGCAAACCGGTACCCGGCATCTACGCCACCGGCTGGATCAAGCGCGGACCCGTCGGCCTGATCGGGCACACCAAGGGCGACGCCCTGGAGACCATCGGCTGCCTCCTGGAGGACCGCCTCACGCTGCCCCCGGCCGAAAACCCGGACCCGCAAGCCATCATCAACCTCCTGGAAGAGCGGGGCATCGAGTACACCACGTGGGAAGGCTGGAACAAGCTCGATGCGCACGAACTAGCCCTTGGCGCCGAATGGACCGCCGAAAACCCGGACGCCGGCGTCGTGCGTGAACGCATCAAGGTGGTCCCGCGCGTGGACATGATCGAGATCTCGCGCGGCTAGCGGATCCCGGGGGTGCCTCGCTGTGCCGAAACCGTGGCCGCGGACCGTAGGCTGCGTTCCGCCGGAACCCAGCCTTCGGCCCGCACCCACGAATTCGACCGGACGACCCTTACTCGCTGTCGCCCCATAGGCAAAGCCTCGAGACCCAACTAGACTGGCCTGTACTGTGCTGCGTCCGGTTTTGGGAGTTCGATGAAGAATCCGATCCATCCGGCAGCTTCGGTCAATGACGTCGCCGAGCTGTTGCAGCGCCATGCCCGCGCTGGACATGAGCAAATTGATACGTGGCGCTATGGGCTTCCAGGTGCCACGGAGCTTCCCGGTTTGCGCAGCCTGATCAAGGAATCGTGGCAGCGATCCGCGCAGCTCAAGGCGAACCCGGACCAGCCCGAGGCTCCCGTGGCCATGGACCTCGACGAGCTCGAGGAATACCGACGCCAACACCCGCTGGCCATCATCATGCCCGTCATCCAGAAGCTCCTTATCCAGCCCAGCTACGACAGCGGGCTGCTGGTCGCCGTCGGGGACGAGCTTGGGCGCCTGCTGTGGGTGGACGGAAATCCCGCGATGCGGCGCCGCGCCGAAGGCATGATGTTCGTGGCAGGCGCGGACTGGTCCGAAGCGGCGGTCGGTACGAGTGCGCCCGGCACGGCGCTCGCCTTGGGCCGCGGTATCCAGATTTCCGGCGCCGAGCACTACAAACGCTCTGTCCATCCGTGGAGCTGCACCGCGGTGCCCTTCCATGACCCTGACTCCGGCGCGCTCCTGGGCGTCGTCGACATCACCGGCACGGAAGCCGCCGTCGCACCCCACACGCTTTCCCTTGTCGAAGCAACCGTGGCGGCAGCGCAGGCGCAATTGCGCGTGGAAAGGCTCCAGCTCGCGGCCACCAAGCACTCTGCGCCTGCCCGACGCCGGAACTCGCCTTCCGCCGTCGGCTCGCGCCAGGGCTCGGAGCTATACCGGAACAGCCTCCAGCTGCTGGGCCGCGACCAGGCCTTGTTGAGCATAGGAGGACGCAGCATTCCGCTTTCCGCCAGGCACAGCGAGATCCTGGCGTTGCTGGGAACCCGTCCCGAGGGGCTCAGTGCCGAGGAGCTCGCCCTGGCCCTGTATCCGGGAGATGGATTCACCGTCACCCTCCGGGCGGAAATGGTGCGCCTCCGGAAGGTACTCCACGAACTCGATCCCGCGGCAGTCCCGGAATCCCGCCCCTACCGGCTCCCGATCGACCTCGGCCAGGATGCCGCCCAGGTTCTGTCCTGCCTGCAGCGGGGCGCCCACCGCATTGCCTTGGAGATCTACAAGGGCGCCGTCCTTCCGCATTCGGAAGCGCCCGGCATTGTGGAGCTTCGCGAGAAGGTCTCGGCGCTCTTGCGCGAGGCGGTCCTCAACGACGGCAGTGCCGAGGCGCTGCTCAAGTACGCGGGCCTACCTGAGGCGAAGAACGACGTCGACGTCCGGCTTGCCGCCCTCAAGCTCCTGCCGCCGCGCTCGCCAAAGCGGGCCGCCGTCGTCGCCGAGGTTGAACGCCTGGAAAGCGAACTGTCGGCCTGACGCGGGCCCCTCGTGTGGCACTCGGGAAATACGGAGTTTCGGCCCGTATCGTAGAACCGAGCCGAACGAAAGAAGCTTTCTCCGTGTTGAACAAACGCCTCGCCGTTGCCCTGACCTTGTCCGGACTCCTTGCCGGAGCCACAGCCTGCGGGGCACCCGCCCAGACAGCGCCCGCATCGGCAACGCCTTCGGCTTCGGCCACTACGGCTGCCGCCGCAGCTTGGGAACTCGATCCAGCCGCAGGCGCCCAGAGAATCAAGGCCGCAGGCCTGGATATCCTGACCGCCGAAGGCACAGCCGAGCACTATCACGCCCATCTGGACGTCCTTGTTGATGGCAAAGCCGTCACGGTCCCGGCCGAGATCGGCTTCAGCTTCGGGGCCGACGGGCAGCCCAACGGAATCTCCGCGCTTCACACCCACGACACGTCCGGCGTCATCCACATCGAAGCGCCAACGGCCGGCCTGAAGTACACGCTGGGCCAGGTCCTCAGCGAATGGGGAGTCCTGGACGGTAAAGATGCCACCGGAGCACCGCACAGTGGAACCGGAGGCTGGACCGCATACGTGAACGGCGCAAAGCAGAATGCGCCAATATCCGGCGTTGTCCTCCAGGCCCACGACGAGGTAGTGCTCTCCTACGGTGCCGCACCTTCGCCGGTTCCGAGCTCCTACGCTTTCCCCGCGGGCCTCTAGCCTCCGGGGCCCGGGGAATACCGTCCCGAAGTGACCCGAACCGCCCAGAAGTGATCTGAACCACAGGGTTGCAACCTGCTTGCAACCTCCCCGCTCCTACGCTGAAGCCATAGCAAAGCCACCATCATGCGGAGCAAAGGAGCTAGCAATGACTGTTTATGCACAGCCGGGTGCCGAGGGTTCGAAGGTCACGTTCAAGGACCGTTACGAGAACTGGATCGGCGGCGAGTGGGTTGCCCCGGTCAAAGGGCAGTACTTCGAGAACATCACTCCGGTCACCGGGAAGGCCTTCTGCGAGGTTGCCCGGGGCACGGCCGAGGACATTGAGCTGGCACTAGACGCCGCCCACAAGATCGCACCGTCCTGGGGCAAGACCTCCGTTGCCGAGCGCGCCGCCATCCTCAACAAAATCGCCGACCGGATCGACGAGAACCTCGAAATGTTGGCCGTCGCCGAGTCCTGGGACAACGGCAAGCCGATCCGCGAAACCCTTAATGCGGACATCCCACTCGCGGCGGACCACTTCCGCTACTTCGCCTCCGCCGTGCGCGCCCAGGAAGGCCGGCTGTCCCAGCTGGACGAGGACACCACCGCCTACCACTACCACGAACCGCTCGGTGTGGTGGGTCAGATCATCCCGTGGAACTTCCCCATCCTGATGGCCGTCTGGAAGCTCGCTCCGGCCCTGGCTGCCGGTAACGCCGTGGTCCTCAAGCCCGCCGAGCAGACGCCGTCCTCCATCCTGGTCCTCATGGAGCTCATCGGTGACCTGCTGCCGGCCGGTGTACTCAACGTGGTCAACGGCTTCGGCGTCGAGGCCGGCAAGCCGCTCGCGTCCAGCCCCCGGATCCGCAAGATCGCCTTCACCGGCGAAACCACCACGGGCCGGCTGATCAGCCAGTACGCGTCCCAGAACCTGATCCCGGTGACGCTGGAGCTGGGCGGCAAGAGCCCGAACATCTTCTTCGACGACGTCGCCGCGCAGGACGACGCGTTCTACGACAAGGCCCAGGAAGGCTTCACGCTCTTCGCCTTCAACCAGGGCGAAGTCTGCACCTGCCCCTCCCGCGCCCTGGTCCAGGAAAGCATCTACGACTCCTTTATGGCCGACGCCGTGGCCCGGACCAACAAGATCATCCAGGGCAACCCTCTGGATACCGACACCCAGATCGGCGCCCAGGCCTCCAACGACCAGCTGGAGAAGATCCTCTCCTACATCGACATCGGAAAGCAGGAAGGCGCCAAGGTCCTCACCGGCGGCGCCCGCGCACAGCTCGACGGCGACCTCGCCGGCGGCTACTACGTCCAGCCGACCATCTTCGAAGGCCACAACCGGATGCGGATCTTCCAGGAGGAGATCTTCGGCCCCGTGGTGTCCGTGACGAAGTTCAGCGACTACAACGACGCCATCGGCATCGCCAACGACACCCTCTACGGACTCGGCGCCGGTGTCTGGTCCCGCAACGGCAACGTCGCCTACCGGGCAGGACGGGAAATCCAGGCCGGCCGCGTCTGGGTCAACAACTACCACGCCTACCCGGCCGGCGCCGCGTTCGGCGGCTACAAGTCCTCCGGCATAGGACGTGAGAACCACGCCATGATGCTGGACCACTACCAGCAGACCAAGAACCTCCTGGTCAGCTACAACGAAAACAAGCTCGGCTTCTTCTAAGCCGCACTTGATCCGGCGGGGAGGGATCAGCACAGATCCCTCCCCGCCGGCACTCCCTGGCCACCCTCAGGAAGCAGCACCCCCCGAGAAACGCTTTATCAACGCAAGGATTTCGCCAATGACGACGACAATGCAAGCAGCCGTAGTAACTGAATTCGGTAAAGACCTTCAGATCCAGTCCCTTCCCATTCCTGTT
>NZ_JBIYDB010000003.1:0-281957 GCF_044908325.1 Arthrobacter sp. GAS37 | reverse complement strand
TGCATCGAAAGGGTGCTCCTCACGATCAGGAAAATATGGCGTCGAATACCACTATTTTCCCTTGTCGGAGCACCCTTTCACCGGTTTAACACACCCCCCCCCGGCAGACCTGCCATGAAAACCCCGGGTTAGGCGCTGCTTTCGCGCACGCACAGGGTTGGTTTCAACCGGATGGATTCGACGCGTTCACCGTCCAGAAGCCGCTTCAGGAGCTGCACCGCCGTCCGCCCGATATCCAGCATGGGCGAGCGGACAGAGGTCAGCGGGATCGGGAGCTCCGAGGCCAGGGAGGTGTCATTGAAACCCACGACCGCCACGTCACGGCCGACGGTGAGGCCATGGGATCGTATTGCCCCCATGGCGCCGATCGCGGCAAAGTCATTGACGGCGAACAGGGCAGTCGGGTGAGGGTAGCAGTCGGTCAGGATTGCCTCGGCAGCTTCTCGCCCTCCGGCAGTGTCGAACCGCGACCACACCACGGCTTCCTGGGCAATTTTGCCACCCAGAGCATGCCATCGATCCACGAAACCGGCCGTCCGGTCAACCGCGGTGCTGGCATAGGGCTCACCGGCGATCACGGCGACGTTCCGATGCCCCTTGCTCCACAGATGGTCGGCCACAAGCTGGCCGCCGATGACATCGTCGCAGGTGGCCGATGGGTAGCCAGGCACGCGGCGGTTCATGAGCACGAAAGGAACCTTGCGGGCAGTCAACTCCCGCAACAGGCTGCCGTCCAGGTGTGCGTCTCCGATGATCAGCCCGTCCACCCGGCGGGCCAGCATGGTGTCCGTTTTCCTGCGTTGTTCCTCCGGGTCGTCTCGGGAGTTCATGACAAAAGTGGAATAGCCGTGCTCGGCCGCGGCCTCTTCAATGCCCTCGTACATGATGGCCAATACGAGGTCCGAAAGCCGCGGCACAATCACACCCAGAAGGTGGGTGCGCCGTGTCCGCAGGCCAGTGGCCTGGGGGTCCGGAGAGTAGCCCCGTTTCCGTGCCAGATCACGCACGCGTTGGGCAGTCACAACGGAGGCCGCCCCTCGCGCCACTTCGGAGCCGGAGTGCAGGATTCTGGACACGGTCGACGGGTGTATACCCAGCTCGTTTGCCAGGTCCTTCAGCGTGACTGTTCGGCCGTCGTCCGTGCTGTCGTCCAATTCATTCCCCTGCCTCAGCGCAAAAAGTCTTCAGCACCCAGCGTGCCCGATGACCTGCGGATCTCTGGTTTCTGAACCCTTGACGTGCCGCACTTCACATTCTATAGTCATTTCAGCATGTACCCAATCGATTGGGTAGATGCGATACCGGCACCCGGACGGCGTATTTGCATCTTCGAACCCCCGGGCGTCACCGCAGGAAACATCACAAGCATAATTTACCCATCTACCCAATCGATTGGGTATGAGCCTGGCAGCAGGTACAAGACATTACGGAGCGGAAATGACTGTCACAGATTTGCGTGGAGCCCATGTGGTGCTGCTGGCCACGGGCGGAACTATCTCTTCGCGTGCGTCAGGGGACGGGGGAGCCGCCGTGGCCTCGGACACGGGGGAGCAGGTGTTCGCCAGTATGGGGGTCCCGGCCTCTCATCCGGTCCGAGTGGTCGATGTTTTCCGAAAGGGTTCATACCTGCTGACCGTCGATGACATGATCGCCATCTGCGCCAAGATAAAGGAGACCCTGGCTGACCCCCAGGTACTTGGGGTAGTGGTCACGCACGGTACCGACACGATGGAGGAGACGGCCTACCTTGTCGCTCTCACCCACGATGATCCCCGCCCCGTGGTGTTCACCGGAGCGCAGGAGTCCGCCGACTCCGCGTCCCCGGACGGTCCAGACAATCTCAACCGTGCCATCGCTGTCGCCGGCTCCCCCCAGGCCCGCGACAAGGGCGTGCTGTTGGCGTTTGCCGGCACGATCTTCCCTGCTGCCGGAGTACGCAAGAGTCACACAACGAGGCTCAATGCTTTCTCCAACCCGGATTTCGGAACAGCGGGATGGGTGTCTGACAGTGGCGAAGTCCGGATCCAGAAGGCAGCGCCCGGCATCGAGCCGCTGCCTCTGCCGTGCGCAGCAGCCGGGTCGCCGCGCGTGGACCTGATTGCCGCCTACCCTGGAGCGGATTCCACACACCTGCGGGCCTCCCTCCATGGCGGGGCGGCGGGAATTGTTCTCCAGGGGACGGGAACCGGCAACGCCAACCGCGAACTGTGCCCGGAGATTGCTGAGGCTACGGCGGCCGGAGTCGTCGTGGTCACAAGCACCCGGGTGGACGCCGGTGCCGTGGTCCCGCGCTACGGCGACGGCGGCGGGGAGGACCTGCGCGCGGCCGGCGCCATACCGTCCGGGCTGCTCCGGCCATCCCAGTCGCTGATCCTTCTCAGTCTTCTGCTCAGACTAGACACTCCGAAGGCCCGCATCGCGGAGATCTTCGCCCGCCGCGGCAAGCTCCCCTGATCGTTCCCCCTAAACACAAACACAACGTAAACAAAACAAACGCAGTGAAAGGTTGATCTCATGACTAAGGACATCCAAGTCGCATTCGGCGTCGACGTGGACGCCGTCGCCGGAATGCTCGGATCCTACGGGGGCGAAGACTCCCCGTGTGACATCTCCCGCGGGCTGTTCAGCGGAGAAGTCGGCGGCCCGCGCCTTATCCGGCTCTTTGAAAAGTACGGACTGCCCGCTACCTGGTTCGTACCGGGTCACTCAATCGAGACCTTCCCGGACCTGACCCGGATGATCGTCGATGCCGGGCATGAGATCGGCGTTCACGGGTACTCGCACGAGAACCCGATCGCCATGACTCGTGAGCAGGAGACGGCTATTTTGGACCGGTCGATCGAACTGATCGAAAAGGTCTCAGGCCGCCGTCCCACCGGCTACGTCGCACCGTGGTGGGAATTCTCACCTGTCACCAACGAAATCCTGCTCGAACGCGGGATCAAGTACGACCACTCCTTGATGCACCGCGATTTCGAGCCCTACTACGTCCGGGTCGGCGACAGCTGGAAAAAGATCGACTATACAAAGGCCGCCGAGACTTGGATGGAGCCCCTGGTCCGGGGTCAGGAAACCGACTTGGTCGAGATCCCCGCCAACTGGTACCTCGACGACCTGCCACCCATGATGTTCATCAAGGCCGCTCCGAACTCACACGGATTTGTCAGCCCCCGGGACATCGAACAGATGTGGCGCGACCAATTTGACTGGGTGTACCGGGAAATGGACCAGGCAGTCTTCACCATGACCATCCACCCGGACGTCTCCGGTCGCCCCCAGGTGCTGCTCATGCTCGAACGGCTCATCGAACACATCAACTCCCACGACGGCGTCAGCTGGCTCACTTTCGACCAGATAGCCGACTCCTTCCTCGCCCGCAGCCCCCGAAAGGAAAACAACTGATGAGTACCCAGCAGGCCGCCGTCGACCTGACGCAACCGGCACCGAACGAGAAGCGCCGCTTCCCGGTCTTCTCCAAGCGCAACACCAGCATCGCCACCGTCCTCGCCCTGCTCGCCTGGACCGTCGCCGTCTTCGACTACGGACTGTTCGGCACACTCCTGCCAGCCATGCAGGAGGAATTCGGCTGGACAGCAACAGAAGCTTATGCAATCAACACCTGGATCGCCGTCGGTACCGCCGTCGTCTGCTTCGGCATCGGCCCGGTCATCGACCGCCTTGGCCGCCGCAAGGGCATGATGACCACTATCGGGGGAACCGCTGTAATCTTCGGGCTGACCGCGCTGATCCCGACCGGGATCCCGCTCCTCAGCAACGGCCTGCTGGTCCTGATCCGTTCTTTCGGCGGGCTCGGATTCTCCGAACAGGCCGTCAACGCCACCTACATGAACGAGGTCTACCAGGTCACCGAAGTCGCCGACAAGCGCAAGCGTCCCGGCTTCCACTACTCGTTCATCCAAGGCGGCTGGCCGCTGGGCTTCCTGCTGGCCAGCGCACTCGCCTTGGTCTTCCTTCCCTCCCTTGGATGGCGTGCCCTGTACCTGATGGCGACCATTCCGGCCGCGATCATCGTCTGGGTCATCTCAAGGAAACTGAAGGAGACCCCTCAGTTCGAACTGCACCACAAACTGACCCAGCTTGAGAAGGCCGGCAAGTCCGGGGAAGCCCACTCCCTCGCGCACGCCTACGGCGTCGAGCACTCCTCCGCGGCCCCGCTCAAACGCATCTGGGAACCTCACCTGCGCCGGAACACGATCATCTTCTCCCTGGCCTGGATCTTCAACTTCTTCGGCATCATGATCTTCAGCATCCTCGGCAGCTCCGTCCTGAAAAACGCCAAGGGCGTGGAACTCTCGGACGCCTTCTGGATGCTCATCGTGATCAACATGCTCGCCTACTTCGGCTATGTCTTCCACGGCTGGCTTGGCGACAAGATCGGCCGGAAGCGGACCATCATCGGCGGCTGGATCCTCTCCGGAATTTCCTTCACGATCATGCTCAGCCCCATCGCCACCAGCCCGTTCATGATCATCCTCACCTACGGTGCCGGACTGTTCTTCCTGGTTGGGCCCTACGCAGCGATCCAGTACTTCATGGCCGAGTGCTACCCGGTGAGCTGCCGCGCCACGGGCACCGCATTCATCGGCGCCATGAGCCAGCCCGGCGTGATCCTGGGCGGGGCCCTCTTCACGGCAGCAGCCGCCGGATCCGGAACAGGCCCCGCCGCACTCTGGGTCGGAGCCGTGGGAACACTGTTCTCCGGACTCCTCATGATCGCCGCCAAGCCGCCCGTTGAAGCCCTGATCGAAGACCACCCCCGTGACATATGACAACAAGGTAGCCATCATCACCGGAGCAGCCAGCGGCATCGGACGAGCCCTGGCGGTCCACTACGCACTACGCGGAGTGCGCTCCATCATCGGCACGTTCCCAGGAGATCCCCATGATCCGGAGGAAACCCTCCGCCTGGTGAAGGATGCCAACGGTGAGGCGGTCATCCAGGAAGTGGATGTCCGCACCACCGTCTCGGTGGACGGGCTTGCCCAACGGGCTATGGATGAGTATGGCCGGTTGGACTACGCCATCGCGAATGCGGGGATCCTGCGGAACTCACCGCTGGAGGAGATGTCCGATGAACGATGGCACGACATGCTCAACGTGGACCTCACCGGGGTGCTCCGGACCTTGCGTGCCGGCGCGGCGAGAATGACGGAAGGCGGGGCCTTGGTGGCTGTCTCCTCCATCGCCGGCGGCGTTTACGGGTGGGAGGAACACGCACACTACGCCGCAGCCAAGGCCGGGATCCTCGGCCTGATCCGCAGCGTCGCCGTGGAACTTGGGCCGCGCCAGATCCGCGCCAACGCTGTTATACCTGGTCTCATTGAAACCCCGCAATCTCTGGACCCCGTCAACTCGCTAGGCCCTGAGGGACTACTGCGGGCTGGAAAAGACATTCCCTGGGGGCGTGTCGGGACGCCGGAGGAAGTCGCAAGCGTCATCGGCTTCCTCACCTCCGACGATTCCCGCTACATCACCGGACAATCCCTGATCGTAGATGGTGGACTCACCGTCAAAATGCGATCCTAACGGGGAAAGGACACAATGAGCACCCAAATAGACACTTCCATGGCCGGATCTGGTCGGGCCGTAGTGGTCACCGGCGGCTCCAGCGGGATTGGCCGGGCGATCGCAGACGCATTCAGGGACAACGGTGACAGCGTGGCGGTCCTGGACAGGGCCGCAGGGAACGGAGTCATCCACGTTGATGTCGCAGACGAACCCAGTGTCAAGGCGGCCTTTGCGGAGGCCCGTAAACGGCTCGGTCCGATCGACATACTTGTCAACAGTGCAGGGCTTCTCACAGAATCCCCGCTGGAAAACATGTCCCTGGACAAGTGGAATGAAACCATTGCCGTGGACCTGACCGGCGTATTCCTTTGCTGCCGAGAGGTGGTGGGGGAGATGCGTCAGCAAAAATGGGGACGCATCATCAATATCGCCTCCCAACTGGCAATCAAGGGCGGTGTGGGACTGAGCCACTACAGCGCCGCCAAGGCCGGAGTCGTAGGGCTGTCCAAGGCACTCGCTCTGGAATTGGCACCCGACAACGTCCTGGTCAACTGCATCGCCCCCGGCCCGATTGAAACGCCCCTCGTGGAAGGCATCTCGGAAAGCTGGAAAGCGGCCAAACGTGCGGAACTTCCGCTGGGACGCTTCGGCACGCCGGCCGAGGTAGCACCCGCTGCGTTACTGCTCGCCAGCGATCCCGGCGGGAACCTGTTCGTCGGACAGACCCTCGGCCCCAACTCCGGCGACGTGATGCCCTAAGAAAGGGGGACCGCATGTGCGGTGCCTGCGGAACAACCACCGTACCTGACCCGGTCCTCGGACCAGTGCGGACCAAGCGAATGCACCTCGTCGTTGCCGGCACGGTCAACGAGCTGTGCAGCGGACGACCCGGAGCCCCCAAAGTCAGCGCGCTCCCCGACGGCTGGCTAGTTTCCGGACCGTCGGGGGCGGCGCGGCTGTTCCATACCGTCGAAGAGCTGTGGGGCGGCGTGATCGGGTGTTTCACCGACGAGTCCCCACTGCAGGGCCTGCTCAAGGAGCAGCAGACCTATGCAGCCGAACCGGAGAACGCCGGACTGCCGGCGCGCACGGCCCGAACTGGCATCGGGCTTACCGAGCTGGCAATATCAACCCCGGCAAGGACTCCCCGGTGCCATACCCCGCGCATTCCTCCCACACGAGAAGACTCTCCTCAATAGCCGAGGAGATCGCCCGAAAACGGCGGGGCCGGCAAAACTCCCTTTCCCGCTGTCCGACGCCTTGACCTGCAGAAAAGCCGTCGGTGATATTCCCATAAATGGCCCACCCCTCGCAGTCCCCGAAGCCTCGGCCCGGCTTCACTGACTTCGCGGCCGGCTACCAACAACGGCACCGCCCAAGGGCCAGCCCATACAACACAGAGAACCGAAGGATAGATAATTGGGAACAAGCAACCCCGAACTGACGCTGAAGGTGTCGGCCACGGACCGTGCCAGCATGGACCGCCAGCTCGACATCGCGGTAACTGCCGCCCGAGCCCGGGCAATGCGAGAACGACGCCGGGGAATTCTCGTGACACGTCACGGACACGATTCCTTCACCGTCGCACTCAGTGACACCGTGCCCTTTGGCCTGACCCGGGAACGCGACGATTGGTGAACTGAGTCCGAGACAAGCGAATAGGCGGCAGCGGCCAAAGGACCCGGAATGAATCCAGTGGCCAGTTTCCTCAGTCAGTCAGGCTGATGATTTGCGCGCCGAGCGGCTGGGTATCCGATTATGAGCCTGGACGCAACCGTTTTCGATGATGGGGTGCGCCCTTCGCTCCGATGGGCTGACTCCTTTTCCCCGGAAATCCCTAAAGAATATGAAGGAGGTAGTTGGGCCGAATTTCGCCCCGCTCTGGTCAACCGTTCAACTCGGAGCCACTGAGCTACCCGATCGTGCAGCCTCGGCCTCGGAATTTTATCTCTGGTTTTCAACGGTTTTGTAACTGCACAGCCTCAAGTGTCGCGGTCATATCGGGCTCCTCCCAGCCAGGCTCACCCCGCCCGGCTAGTCAAGCCGGATACACCGTTATCTCCACAGTCTCTTCTAGGGAGGCGAGCAAGCGTTTATCCAGTCTAGGAGGCTTGAGCGCCTGGTCCGAATCCAGCCTGCCGGCACCGCACACCGGCCCTTAGCCTGGATCTACCGGTGTTGCTGGGGAGTTACCGGCGCCATTCCCCGGAAGTTTCCGGCCGCTTCTGTAGTGTTGGTTGTTGAGACCGAACGAAGGCGGGATGCTCCTTGGGCCGCAAGACACTTGTTGACGATGTGGTCGACGGACTGTTGGATGACATCCTTGAAGGCAAGCTTGGGCCTAATGATGTCCTCCCCAGCGAGTTGGAGATAGCCGACCTCTACGACGTCAGTCGGCTCACCGTGCGTGAGGCGCTCAAGGTGCTCGGGGCACAAAACATCTTGTATGTGAAGGCTGGCCGCGGCACGTTCGTCAACCCGCCGGAGACCTGGACGGGACTCGGTGCGATCTTCCGGGCTGCCTCACGCGGCAGTAGCGCGGAGCAGGTGGCGGCTGGGCTCATCGAGGTGCGTCGCATGGTGGAGACGGGGGCGGCCGGGCTTGCAGCAAAGCGGCATTCTCCCGAGGACGCGGAACGGATGAGGCAGTGCATCGACGACATGAAGCTCTCGCGAGCCGCTGGCGATCTGGATCGGTTCGTGGCGGCCGACATCGGGTTCCACGACGCCGTGCTTAGGGCCTCGGGCAATCCGTTTGTCCGGGCGCTCCTCGCCCAGCTGGGTCAGCTCCTGTACACGGCCCGGCGGGAAACCTCCGCCGTACCGGAGATCCAGCTCCACGCCATCCACTTTCATCAGCGCGTGCTGGATAGCATCCTCACCGGTGACGCCGAGCTCTCCCGGCAAGTCATGGATGAGCACATGGACCAGACGTTCGAAGACTACGAACGTTACGTGCACAGCGCCAAGCCCTGAGGCAGGCAGTAGCTTCTCATTGCCAGGGTGCTATGCAGAAGTCACATTTCGATCCGACTCTTGACGCCCCTTCAATGCCATCGTATTCTTCTTGTCAGATCAGATGTCTGACATCTGACTGGCTGAATGAATGCCTCCAACTCAAATCCCCGGATTCACGCCGAGCGCAGTTGCACGGTGCGGGTCCCACAGACAGAAGGTCAAAGATGACTTCCCTCACGATGCGGTCCGCAGCCCTCGGTGAACTAGGTGAGCGCACGCTGCGCAAGGTACGCCGCCGCATCATGCCCCTGATTGTGCTGTTGTACTTCGTCTCTTACCTCGACAGGAACAACGTTGGTTTCGCCAAATTGACCATGAGCTCGGACATTGGCCTCAACTCAGCCGCCTACGGACTCGGTGCCGGGATCTTCTTCCTCGGATACGCCCTGCTCGAAATTCCGAGCAATGCGGGCATGTATCGCTTCGGCGCACGTAAATGGCTGGCCCGGATTCTCATCACCTGGGGCCTGCTTGCCGCGGCCATGGCCCTGGTGAACGGCGAGTCCACTTACTACATCGTCCGTTTCCTTCTGGGGGCGGCCGAGGCCGGGTTCTTCCCGGCCATCCTGTTCTACCTGACGCTTTGGTTCCCCGCAGCGCAGCGAGTCACCGTGCTGGGGATCTTCATCCTCGCGCAGCCATTGTCCAACGCGCTGGGCGCTCCGGTCTCCGGACTGCTGCTGCAGATGGACGGCGTCATGGGCCTTCACGGCTGGCAGTGGCTCTACATCTTCGAGGGCATCCCGGCGGTCTTCCTGGGTCTTCTCACACCGATTCTCATGACGGACCGGCCCCGCGACGCCAAGTGGCTCAAAGACGACGAGCGCGAATGGCTGGCTGACACCATGGACGCGGAACTTGCCCGCAAATCAAAGTCCGGACACCACAACTTCCTCGCCGGACTCAAGGACAAGCGCACCCTTGCATACTCGGCCCTGTACTTCGGTCTGGTCTGCGGCATTTACGGACTGGGCCTGTGGATGCCTACCATTGTCTCGGCCCTTGGCAAGTTCTCGACGACGGAAGTCGGCTTCATCGTCTTCATCCCTTACGCCATCGCCGCCGTGTTCGTGTACTGGTGGAGCAAACGGGCGGATGTGACCGGCAAACGTGCCTGGCACACCGCCGCCAGCATGGTTCTCGCCGGCGCGGGCCTGCTCGCAGCGGGCTTCCTGCTCCCGATCAACCCCCTCGTCGCAATGGTGGGCCTCATCGTCTCCGCCATGGGCATCTATGGGGCCATCGCACCGTTCCTCTCCATGCCCTCGGCTGCGCTCACCGGCGCAGCCGCAGCCTCGGGCCTTGCCCTGATCAACTCACTGGGCAACCTCGGCGGCTTCGTGGCACCCTACGCGGTGGGCCTTTTGAAGGACGCCACCGGCAACAACCAGAGCGGCCTCGTCTTCCTCTCCCTGTGCCTCGCCGCTACCGGCGTTGCCACTTACCTTTACGCACGCAAACGCCCCGAAGGCGACGCCACTCTCGCCCAGGCAACCGGGCCTTCCGACGCCTCCTGATCCCGCACTACCGAAGGAAACCAAGCAATGACCTCCACCAATTTCCCCGCTGAACGCACCGCTGTACTGACCGGAGCAGCGTCGGCCCGAGGCATCGGGCGGGCAGCCGCGGACCGCATGGCCAGCGAAGGCTGGGCCGTGGCCATCCTGGACATCAACGGCGTCGACGCGAAGGCTGCAGCTGACGAGATCACCGCAAAGCACGGCGTCCAGACGATCGGGCTGGCCGCCGACGTCTCCGACAAGGACTCGGTGGACACCGCAATCGCCCAGGTGGAGGCGGAACTGCCGCCAATTGTCGGCCTCGCCAACATCGCCGGTATCAGCAACCCCACCCCGTTCATGGAAGAAACCGTGGAGGGATGGGACCGAGTGTTCGACATCAATATGCGCGGCACTTTCCTGGTCAGCCAGGCCGTACTCAAGGGCATGATCGAACGCAAGGTCGGGCGCATCGTCAGCATCTCCTCCATCTCGGCCCAGCGCGGCGGCGGCACCTTCTCCAAGGTGGCCTACAGCGCCTCCAAGGGAGGCGTCATCGGCTTCACCCGCGCCCTGGCCCGCGAAGTCGGCGAGCACGGCATCACCGTCAACTGCGTCGCACCTGGCCCCATCGACACCGACATCATGGGCGGCACCCTCACAGAGGAACGCAAGGCAGAAATGTCCCACGGCATCATGATGGGCCGTGTGGGCACCCGCGAGGAAGTAGCTGCACTGATGAGCTTCCTCCTCAGCGGGGAAGCAGGCTATATCACCGCAGCAACATACGACATCAACGGTGGCCTCCAGGTCTCCTGATCGTTCGAACGGCAAGAATGAGTGTGGCCCGCAGCGGGAGCTGCGGGCCACACCCATTTGTGCGGGCAGGGGCGCAACGTCGACGTCCGTTGATTCGCGACGGGGATCTTGAAGGTCTCCAGCCAGGAACCCGCACTGAACCCCCGCAGCGCACCGGAGCACACGGCCTGGCCTCGGAGGTTTTGGGGCCTGCCTTCAGCTTTGACGCCCGCGACCTCGCCCTGCCTGCCGGCTTCACCGACCTCCTCGGCGAGCTCAAGAACCGGGTCCGGGCCGCCCGCACCCAGGCAATCCGGACCGTCAACACCCAGCTCATCGCACCGCACTGGTCCATCGGCAAGACCATCCTGGAACGCAAGCAACTGAAGGATGGGGGAGCGGGGTCATCGGAAGGCTGGCCGAAGACCTGGGAGCTGAGTTCCCGGACATGAAGGGCCTGTCGCGGTCAAACCTGCAGTACATGAGCAGCTTCGCTGAGGCCTGCCCAGCATTCGACCCAAATGTCCTACAGCCTGTGGGACATTTGCCGTGGGGCTATATTCGCACTATTCTCGACAAACGTCTCGAGCCGCTGGCAAGGGATTGGTATGCCGCTGCCGTCCAGCATGGCTGGTTCCGCAACATGCTTATGAACAACACCCTGGAGCGTGAAGTCGTCGTGCTTGGGGAGAGCCACGCGGAGGCTCACGCCGATGTGACTGGTATCCAGGGTGGTGCGCACGAGGCTTTCCTGTGGCCAGATGCCCAGGGTGTGGCCGATGAAACTGAGGACATCGGCAGGGGTTTTGATGGTGAGCGTTTCCATGATCTTTCTCCCTCAGAGGCGGCATCGGCCGTGGGCGTTAGTTTTCGGCGTCGTTCTGATAGAGGATTCACTGCTGGGCATGAGGGGCCGGAGTGCAACTTGGGGAACCGGGAACGATCCAAAAGTTCGCGAGGAAAGAAGCGGAGCGCCGAGCGAAGTTTTGGATCGGGGCCGGCGCAAGGCGCCCTGGTTGCGCGGAGGGCCCGCCCAGCGATGATCGAGCATCAGAATGACAAACAGCGAAGAGTCGGCCCGGTTTCGTGCCACCCCGGCGCTTGCTGCGTGAACACGGGGGCGCCGCATCCGGTGCCCAAACCGCCACAAGCTGAACTACACACAAATCCGGGCTCCGCGTTCTCTGCCGCTCGGAGGAGTGTCTCGAAATCTTGGTGTTTTGAATCCCATGCCATGCAGGACAAGGCAGCCTGGGGATATGAGAGCGAACGATGAGGAAATGAGGTCATTTGGCGCTGACCCCGAATCCGGTGAGGGATCGGGGGTCTTCTCCCCCTGATCGACCGGCTAGCGACTATGACTTATTGCCAGATGCGCATGCCGAACCTCACGGTCGCCAGAACTTATGGCAGTCACAATGACGACGTGATCATGTTCGTGAAAGTCCTCCAGAACATCCTCTTTGCTGGCGGCTTTATCGCCATCCGTGTTCTCGCTGCAGTGATCAGCGCTTTAGGCAAGCCCGGGCTGGGGGTAGCCATCTTAGTAGTCGTCTCGGCCCTGGCTTTGATGCTGGCGGTCGCCACGGGCATCGCGAACACGCGCCGTAAGCGGGCCGTCAAAGCAGCGCAAAAGGCTCGGGCTGCCCGCGTTTCCATTCCGGCAACGACGTACAGCGCGCGCAAACGGCAGAGGCCTTTGATCACGACCCCGAAACGGTCTGGGCGCTCATTCGGCCCGCCGAGAGCGCTGTCCTGCTCTCGGACGCCGAGCGTGCCTTCACCGTCCCCGGAACACCAACCGGTGTAGGAGAGCAGCAATGCATCATCGGACGCGACGGCACGATGTCCATCATCGAAGTCATTGGCGAGGAGACCCCGAGGTGGGCCGCGACAAGGTCTGTCACGCCCGACAAGACGAACAGCCGATCCACCTACACGCTTGAACCGACGCCAACAGGATGCACCCTGACCATGGGAATCGTCATGGAACTGCCGGCAGGCTTCAAATTTACCGAAGACCCCGAGCACTGGTGGGAGTCCCGCGCCCGCACCTATCTGAAGCGAGTCAAGGAAGTCCTCTCCGCCCGACAGGGATGACCCTCTCCGAGACCGCGCTCGAACCGGCATTACGGTGTTTTTGTCAATCCACCCCGGCGGCTTAGGGGAATGAGCCGAAAAACAACTCGCTGGACGAAAAGTTCTCAAGGCCCAGCCGAAGGCATGCGGCATCGGGGATCGTCAACCATGAAGGACCAGCGGGGGGCTGCGGAAATCCCTCCCGGCGGACAGGAGGAAGTAGCGGCTGTGCGGGGTTTCGGACGCGCGGCGGTCGGGCATTACTGGCGGACCCCATTGCAACCGACTCACCTTTAACTCACCTTAATCAGCGTCAACCAATGACAATTCATCACCCATCGTTGCCTCCAAAAACCCCGAGAATCCGGGCGAAAACACTTGGATTCAAGGCGCACAGAGGCCTTTGGTCCTAAAGCGGGGGTCGTCGGTTCGAATCCGACAGGGGGCTCCGATTGTGACTTTGACCTGCGGGTTTAGTGCCGTACGTGGGCTGGCAAGGGGCCAATTCCAGCAGCGATTCGGCGGGGTTTCTCGGTTCGAATCCCATCGCGGATTGAACAGGGCTCTGACGCGAAGATTGAATTCGCGTCAGAGTCCGCTGCTGCGGTCAGCTAACGCGGTCGAGGGTCACTTGGTAGCCCATGGTTTCGAGCTGGTGGACTGCCCGGCTCTTTGCCCGTTCCGGCTGTAAACGGGTGTAGAAATCGCTGCCGGGGTCCTCGTAGAGGGTCCCGTCCATGCCCGTGTGCCATATCGAGACGAGCATTTTGTGCTGGATCGCGACGTTTGCCTTCTGCGGACCCCGCCGGGAAGCGATCCGACGGTATCGGGCGCCGAGGTAGGTTGTCGGGTTCTGTGCACAGGCCATTGCCGCGGCGCCAAGGGCTCCTTGGAGGTAGGGGTTGCCTGGACGGGTCCTGGTGGATTTGACCCGTCCAGCGGACTCGTTACTGCCCGGGTCGTGCCGGCCCAGGATGCAAGGTGGCCGGGTGTGGGGAATCTGGACATGTCCCCTCCGATTTCGGCGATGATCACGTCGGCGGTCAAGACGCTGATGCCGGGAATGGTGGTGATCAGCTCTCGGAATCCTTGAAAGGGTTTGATCACCGCTTGGATACGCGCGGTGATGTCCTCGATCGCGGCCGAGTGCCGGTCGATCAGGTCCAAATGCACCTGGGCGAGGAACGCGTGGTGCTCGCTGAACTGGCTGGTCAGCGCCTCGATCAGCTCCGGGATCTTCGAGCGCAGCCGTCGCTTGGCCAGGTCCGCGGGGGCTGAGGGGTCGCGCTGGCCCTCGATCAGGGACTCGAGCATCAGCCGTCCGGAAACACCGGTGATGTCGGAGGCCACCGCGGAGAGTTTGATCCCGGCGTCTTCGAGGAGTTTCTCGAGCCGCTGGATCTCACGGCCTCGTTCACGGGTGATCGCGGTCCGGGCCCTGGTCAGGTCCCGTAATCTACGTATCGGCTCCGGTGGAACAAACGAACCACGCACCAGGCCGTGCGCACGGAGCTGGGCTAGCCAGGTGGCGTCGGAGACATCGGTTTTGCGGCCTGGAAGATTCTTCACGTGCCGGGCGTTGACCAACATCACCTCGACGCCCGGCAGGTCTTCGAGCAGGTAGTAGAAGGGCTTCCAGTAGTCTCCGGTCGCTTCCATCACCACACAGGTGACCCTCTCAACGGCAAGGTGTTCTCGCAATGCGAGGATCTGGTTGGTCATCGAGGCCCAGGTCGTCACGGTCTCGATTGTTTTGCGACGCCCTGACGCGGCGATCCGGACACAGACCTTTGCGTCCCTCTTGGAGATGTCGAGCCCGGCACAGCGGACATGGACGACTTCCATGGCTACTTCCTCCTCCATATCAAACAGGACCATCACTGATGTCCGTCGCGGGGAGGGCAGGGAGAAAAGGTAAGTCTGACGCTCGTGCTCGAAGGCAACAATCCACGGTTCCCGTGGAGCCCATCCACCACCATGCTGACCTACAGGCTCAGCGGCACTACAGAGCAATCGGGGTCGACCACGACGGACCCTTTCAGTGTGCGCCATGTAGGCGAGCAACGACCACAGACCAGCCGCTGCCAAATCTTCGCGCACCACGGCGCGCCCAGGAACGAAGGCGCCGCATTGCTGACCTGCGGTTTTAATTCGGCAGGTGGCATGGAAGAAGCCGATTCCAACCATTGCTCACCATGAACTCACCATAATCAGACCGCTTAAGACCGGCGGATTCAGACGACGGCTACACCCTCAAATGCGATGAGGGGCAAACCGGCTGGCGTGCCACTCATTCTCTGTCCTTACGTGATGCAAAGAACGTCTCATATCGATGAATGTGCCAGGAACATCCACAACAACAGAGCCGTTGGCTTCAGGGACGCGAATTTTCGCCTAGGATCAAGCGCGGAGCTTTTCATTGCTGTCGGGGGACGATGCGGCTACTCGGTGGCGGAAATTTCCAGGATTCTGAGCGCGATACGCAAGGCGAATTTGGTGTCAGGGTTTTCGAGCGGTGCGTCCAGGAGTTCCTCGATTCTTTCGATCCTCTTGACCACCGTGTTTCGATGGACTTCAAGGGCGCGCGATGTTTCCGCGAGGTTAGATTCGCTTTGAAGGTAGGTGTTAAGCGTTTTCCTCAGATAGTCGGCGTCTGGTTCGGACAGTCGTTTTAGAAACTTGGTGGCTTGTCGAACGAGTGCGGGATCATGGAGCGTAGTGCGGATCAATTGGGTGGCGACGGATTCCTGGGCGTCAACAATCTGCCGGCGTCCCTTGCTGGAGCTTGCTTGGCGAGCGAAGTCTTCGGCCTCGGCGATGCTTCTTGCAAATCCCTCCGGTCCAAGGCGTGGCCTGGCGACGCCAAAAACGATTCCTGTTTCTGGCGGTGGTCGTAGGGAATCCAGAGCGGCGACGAAGTCCCGGTAGTCTCGCCGGGTTGGTTGGTCCTGCCGTGTTTCCCAGATAAGCCAATGATCGATGTATTCGGACGAGTCCACTGTGTAGTCATACCGGGTCAAAGCGGCTGGAAGCATTCTTCCGATGTCGTGGGCCAGGGATTTCCGTGGGGCACGAACGCTTACGAGGGTGTGCCATCCGTTTAAGTTCCAGCCGACGCTGAGAGCTTGAGAGATGACGTGATCCGGAATTGCTCCGCCAGCGACAGCGAGCTGTGAGACGATCGCTGATCTTGCGGATTGAAACTGCTCGCTCGCGAAGCGTTGACGGCTGAGCCACCTGAGCAACGAAAGGGCCCCTAATTCCATGAGTTCTTGTGCAGCCTCCAGCTCGAAGGGCGGGGCGTCGGGCTGGAATTCCGCGAGTATCCAAAGCGCTGGATCGTCGTCCTCCATGAGCGGGGGCAACGGAACCGATATAAGGTTTGGGGTTTGGCTGGGGTCAAACAAGGGCGACGCCTCGATGTTGCCGAATGCGAGCGGCCGTTCCACTGCGCCTGCGAGCGGCAGGCCGAGCGAATTGATCACTGCTATCCGCGCGTTGACATACTTTCTGAGTTCAGCAACGACGCCCTCGGGGCTTGGCTCCATCTGATGGACGGCGTGGGTGAAGGCCGTCATATTAATTGACCGTGCCCAGAGATCCGATCCCATGAACCTGCTGAGGGAAGCGGCCACGGCCACAGTCGCTCGGGGCTGGTGGAGCGCAACCACGTTCATTCTCAGTTTTCGCGCAAGTTCCAGGGTAGAAAGGCCGAACTCCGAGAGTGGTTGGAAGTCTTGAGGCGTGGTTGGTATCAGGATCACTGCGCCCACGCCCTTTCGCTTCAGCTGCGGAAGCAGAATTTCCAGGGCATAGGAGGGAATCCAAGAGGATATCCAGATGCCTTCGAGACTGCTGACCTGCACTTCGTCTGGTGGATCAAGATAGGCAGTGGTGGCGGCGCCGCTGGCGCTGATCTCGTTAGTGCAGATGAACGTGAAGCTCGAAACGGGGTGTTCCAGGATCACGGAGCTGTCCAGCAGCATCGGACACCGCAGCAGTTCACGGAGGGTCAGCCGGGCTGTCACGGCGAGTCTTCAAGGGAAGGGATTGTGTACCCGTAGCCGGAAATGTCGACCAAGGCCTGCGCAGCGGATTCGCTCCATTCGCCCGGGGCCTCAAAGACAACGATGTCTACCCCGTAACCGGGCAGGATACGTTCGCTGAGGAGGGGAATGCCGGTATGGCTGTCCAGGAGGCAGATAATCTGGGGGGCCTTAGCAAGCAGCCGGCCTTCGTCCAGGAGCAGCAGGAATTCGTTCTGTGCCTCGATTCTAAGGTATCTTCCTGCGGCCCGAACAATCATCGTTCCTTTGGCCTGCACCCCGGCACCGGAATCACGGGGGGCGGGTTCCCAGCGGACGTCCACAACACTTCCTCGGCCCACGAAAAGGCATCCCGCAGTGTGGGAACAAAAATGAGATATCGCATCACTCACGGACTGCGTTAGTTTCTTGGAGTGCTGGAACTGGCGTCCAAGCTCCAATGCTCGTCCAAGCGTCCGGCTTATGCCGCCTTCCCTCGCCTGTAGCGCATCCATGGGGTACCCCGCGAACGCCACCCAGCCGCCAAACAATCCCATGAGAACGCGCAGGGCACGCTCGGCTTCCTCGGCAGTTGATCCTGAAATTTCGACGCACCTCCCTGAAGTGTCGACCAAAGCACAAGGAGTCATCGAGACACCCTGCGCGTTGAAAGTTGTCTGATGCAGTCCTGAGAGTCCTCGCCCCATGCCATCCATGTCGACCAGCGGGATGCCCAGGGCCGCGGCCACAAGGATCGGTGCATAGGCATTGATCCCAGCCATTTCGAAGGCACAAACAAGTGCTCGCCGCCCTGGAAATTTCTGGGCAACCGCATCAAAAGCTCTTACGTACGGCTCCGATCCGCTGGGCTTTTCGCTGAAGGCCAACGCCGACCCGGCCAGACCAACGGCCACTACGACATCGCCAGGAAGGATTTTACTTGGCGGAAATACGGTCACGCCGCCGCAATGTTCCAACAGACTCCGAGTCAAAAGCGACATGGCGTGAGTGTCACCGGCCCCTCCCGAGCCCAGCATTCTC
Organism: Arthrobacter sp. GAS37; assembly: GCF_044908325.1. NCBI lineage: Bacteria > Bacillati > Actinomycetota > Actinomycetes > Micrococcales > Micrococcaceae > Arthrobacter > Arthrobacter sp. GAS37. The sequence continues at coordinate 263,968 of NZ_JBIYDB010000003.1, read as the reverse complement.
GCGCCAAACTCCAATGCTTCCAGGTCCGTGGCCGTTAGAAGCCAAGACATGGGCTCCCTCCTTCGGATGCGTGCGTGGGGGACGAATGTGTTAAGTATGCACATGATGAGGCCATTTAGTAGTCAGAGCAACCATTGATAAACGACCGCCACGGGCCGTAGCTTCGTTTCATTCCCTCCTATCCCTGGACCTCTTCCGGGTAGGTACCTCATAGCCAAGGAGCAGCGATGGCAACAACTACTGATAAGAAACACTCGGGGGAGGAGGACTACGCCCTGGAACGTGTTCCTGACCACGCCCGCTACAGCTGGTGGTCGGTGGCCGTTCAAAGGTTCGGCCAGATGTCAGCGCTTTCTCAGTTCCTTCTGGGGGCAGCCCTGGGATTTGGAATGGACTTTCCCACCGCCTTGCTCGCCATCTTCCTTGGATCAGTGATCCTGGAGGCGGTTGCCACCATGACGGGAATCCTTGGCCAAAAAGAAGGCCTCTCAACTTCCGTTCTCGCTAGATGGACGGGCTTTGGACGTCATGGATCCAGCATCATCGCCCTGTTCATCTCACTTAGCCTGGTCGGATGGTTTGGTGTCCAAAGCGGCGTGGCCGCTGGAGGACTTGCCAATCTGGCGCCAGCTATTCCCGCATGGGCGTGGGCCCTTGCGGTCGGCGGCGTCGTGACGGCGGTAGTCATTTACGGCTTCAAGAGCATGGCCTGGACCGCTTACATTACGATCCCCGCGTTCCTCCTGCTCGCCGGTTGGTCGATTCTCTCTGAGCTGCAAAGGCACAACCTCGGCGATCTGGTTAACCAGCCGGCCCCTGGACCGGTCCTTAGCCTGGCCGCTGGGACAACACTGGTGGCAGGCGGATTCATTGTCGGCATGGTAATTACCCCGGACATGACGCGCTTCAACCGCAGACCCTCCGACGTCGTCAAGCAGACGCTGCTCGGCGTCACCCTCGGGGAATTCATGGTGGCCATCGCCGGCGTTCTCCTTGCCCATGCACTTAAGACCAACGACATTATCGCAATTGTCACGTCCAGCAGCGGGTTTGTCGGCACGATCATCATCGTTGCCGGCACGATCAAGATGAACGACTGGAACTTGTACTCGGCATCCCTGGGTATTGTGAACTTCGTCGAGACAGTATTCAAGAAGCGAGTGAGCCGCACGAGCGTCACCATCTTTATCGGGATCCTGGGCAGCGCACTCGCCGCTGCCGGAATACTGAACTACTTTGTCGATTTCCTGATCCTGCTCGGAGTCACGTTTCCCCCCATCGCCGGCATCATGGTCGCCGAATATTACATCGTAAAGAAATGGCGCGGCGTCCTATCCGCATCTGCCCCCGGCCTGCCGGCAACAGAGCCAACGTGGGTCATTGGGACCCTGGTGGTCTGGGCCGCCTCGGTGCTGATTGGAACGTTCCTGCCATGGGGGGTAGGGTCCCTGAATTCGCTTGGTGCTTCCCTGATTCTCTACGTCATCGCGGGCAAACTCGGCCTGATCAAAGGCACATCCGAAAAGGCGCTCTCACGCCGATCGATTACTGAACAACGCGCACTGCAGGAGGAATACAAGTGAAGATAGGCATCGATGTCGGCGGGACCAACACGGACGCGGTACTCATTGACGGAAGCGAGGTCCTCGCAGGTGTAAAAAGTCCGACAATGAGCGATGTCGGAGAAGGGATTACCGGGTCCCTCCGGCGACTACGGAGCGCGTACCCCTTTGATTCTGCCGACATAGACGCCGTCATGATCGGCACCACCCATTTCATCAATGCGCTTGTCGAAGCCGAGCGGCTGGCACCGACGGCGGCAATCCGGCTCGGACTTCCCGCAACGGGCGGGCTGCCCCCGTTCGTCGGCTGGCCGACACGGATTACTGAAGCGCTGCACGCCTTGCCCTACATGTGCCGCGGCGGTCATGAGTTCGATGGACGGGAAATCTCTCCGATCGATCCTGACGAGATACGCAGGGCTGCCCAGGACGCCGTAACCAATGGGGCACGCAGCTTCGCAATCTCGTCCGTGTTTTCCCCAGTCAACTCGGAGTTTGAACAGAGGGCAGCGGAAATCATAAACGCCGAGTTTCCCGAACTTCCGGTCAGCCTTTCCAATGAAATCGGCAGAGTCGGGCTCCTCGAGAGGGAAAATGCAACTATCATCAATGCCGCCCTTCGTGAGCTTTCAGCAGATGTGTGTTCCTCACTCGATCAATCCCTGATGGCGCTAAACATCCACGCCCCGCTGTTCCTGAGCCAGAACGACGGCACATTAATGGATGTCGATTTCGCCCGAAAATACCCAGTGGCCACCTTTGCCTCAGGACCGACCAACTCAATGCGGGGCGCCGCCTACCTCTCGGGCCTCAAAGACTGCATAGTGGTCGACGTTGGCGGAACAACGACTGACGTCGGAGTTCTCCAGTCCGGCTTTCCCCGCGAGGCGGCAACAGAAATCGAGGTGGCGGGAATCCGAACCAACTTCCGTATGCCTGATGTGTTGTCAGTAGGCCTCGGCGGCGGCAGCCGCATCAGGTTCGACAATGGTGTGACCGTCGGGCCCGACAGTGTTGGCTACAAGGTCACGGAGGAGGCGCTCGTTTTCGGAGGCAAAACTCTGACGGCGACCGACATCATGGTCGCGGCGGGTGATGCGGAGATCGGTGACCCCGGCCGTGTCAGCCATCTGAATCCTTCAATGGTGAAGGCGGCCAAAGTCGAAATTCACCGAAGGATCGCGGAGACGGTCGACCGGATGCGCACGAGTTCCGACCTCGTCCCGGTGGTCGCAGTCGGCGGCGGTGCGTTCCTGGTACCAGAACAGATGGCCTGCGCCAGTGACGTTGCCCGTCCGGGGCACTCCGGAGTAGCAAATGCCATCGGCGCCGCTATAGCCCAAGTCGGTGGCGAAGTCGACCGTATCTTTGCTATCCCGCCAGGAAAGCGCGAAGAAGTGCTCGACCAGGCCAGGGAGGAAGCAATCAGCAAAGCCGTAGCTGCCGGAGCCAAAGCCAGCACTGTCCAAATCGTGGAGATCGATGAGCTGCCCCTGGCCTATCTGCCAGGAAACGCGTCCCGGGTACGCGTCAAAGCGGTCGGCGACCTGCCGTCGTCGAAATAGCCCCACCCGGAACGCTGACTGCAGGAAGTAGAAGGAAGAACAACATGAGTTTCTATCTGTCACTAGACGACGTCCCTGACTTGGCGCGGGGCGCGGCAATACTGGGTACAGGCGGCGGCGGAGATCCGCTCATCGGCCGCCTCCTCGTCGAGGAATGCCTCAAAAACGGAAAGAAGATCGAAATCCTCGATCCGACCGAACTTGATGATGATGACTTTGTCATTTCCACGGCCATGATGGGCGCTCCGACTGTCGTAGTCGAGAAGGTCCCCGCCGGCACTGAGGCAGTCCGGTCGCTCCGTGCTTTGGAGAGACACCTCGGAAAAACAGCCGATGCAACAATCCCCATGGAGTGCGGTGGACTGAATTCCATGATTCCTCTGGTCGTCGCCGCCGAAGCGGGTATCCCAGTAGTGGACGGCGACGGAATGGGGCGAGCCTTCCCGGAGCTTCAAATGGAAACGTTCGGAGTCTATGGAGTGTCCGGATCGCCGCTCGCTGTTTCTGACGAAAACGGGCACACGTGCATCGTCGATACGGGCCACGACAACCAGAGGATGGAGACTTTCGCCCGCGCGGTCACCATCAAGATGGGGGGCGCGGCATACATCGCCGAGTATCCAATGAGCGGAGCAGACGTCAAGCGTACTGCGATCCGCAACACCGTCACCCTGGCCCTCAATATCGGCCGGACTTTGCGTAAGGCCAAGGACAAACATCTTGATCCGCTGGCAGAACTCAGTGCTTTCCTGAAGGACACAATATACGGTCATGGAACCGTGCTCATGCGGGGAAAAATCGTTGACGTTGAGAGGTTCGTTAGGGACGGGTTCACCCAGGGGTTTGCCACTGTGGAGTCGTTTGATGTTGGCGACGAGATGCGGATCCAGTTCCGGAACGAGAACGTCATTGCACACAAGAATGGTGCGGTCGTTGCCATTGTTCCGGATCTTATTACGATAGTTGATGTTGATCTGGGCACACCCATCACTTCCGAGGCCCTGCGGTTCGGACAGCGGGTGGCCGTCTACGGAATCTCGACTCCTGCCATCATGCGGACCCCGGAAGCGCTGCAAGTCTTTGGCCCCCAGGCTTTCGGACTCCATGAGCCATGGGTTGCCCTAGAGGAATTAAGCGCCGCCCGATGACATCGTTTCAGACTCGTTCCGCGCTGGCCGACACCCTGGTTTTTGACGGCCATAACGACTTGCCTTGGGCTCTGCGGCAGAAATTCGATTCCCGCGTCGAGGAGATCGACTTGTCGCAGCACCAGCCCCGCTTGCACACAGACATTCCGCGGCTCCGGGAAGGCCGGGTCGGTGCCCAATTCTGGTCAGTCTTCGTCCCGTCCAACATGCTGCCGGCGGACGCCGTTGTGGCGACACTCGAACAGATCGACTGCGTGCACCGGATCATCTCCAAGAATCCCGAAACCTTCAGCCTGGTGGACTCTGCCGCTGGCGTAAGAACCGCCGTCGCAGAGGGAAAAATTGCCTCGCTGATGGGTATCGAAGGAGGGCATTCCATCGACGCGTCGCTTGGCGTGCTTCGGATGATGAGACGTATAGGCGTCCGCTACATGACTCTCACACATAACGACAACACGCCGTGGGCGCGCTCGGCGACGGGCGAGCAGGTCGACCATGGGCTCACCGATTTCGGCAGACGCGTGGTCGGCGAAATGAACCGTCTCGGGCTGATAGTGGATCTATCTCACGTAGCCGAGCAGACGATGCATGACGCGCTGAATACGAGCTCTGCTCCTGTAATTTTCTCCCATTCATCTTGCCGCAGCGTCACCGACCACGTCAGAAACGTGCCGGATGCCGTGCTTGAGAGATTGCCTGGGAACAACGGTGTGCTCATGCTTACCTTCGTTCCCGCCTTCATCTCAGAGGCCTGCGCGGACTTTGAGCGACATTCTGATGAACTCCGGCAGAGACTCGGCCTTCGGACAGGGTTCCATGCGGGCCAGGCGGAAGAGGACATCGCGGCCGCCGCAGAGTTTGCCCGGTGGACGTCCCAGAACCAGGCTCCGCAGGCCACCATCGCCGACATCGTTAGACACATGGAACATGCACGCGAAGTAGTAGGACCCCAGCATCTCGGCATTGGAGGGGATTTCGATGGCATCGAACAACTGCCCCGCGGAATTTCCGGGGTATCAAGCTACCCGACGGTCATGGATGCACTAGCCGAACGGGGCTGGTCCACTGCTGATCTGCGCAGCCTCGCTTTCGGCAATGTCCTCCGGGTGCTGGAAGATACGGAGGCGGCCGCGAACCAAGATCTGATCCCTACGTCCCGGCAGCATGCAGAAATCGCCCACCAACGCTGATGTCTGTCGCTAGCGTAAGGCGGGCAAAATCAGCGAGGAAGCTGCCCAGGTTATGACGAGGCCATTGCATTGAAGCGCTCTTTAGCACGTCCATGCTGGCTGGCGGACGCGGCTAAGACTCCTCTGGACAGTAAAAATACCCGATCGAAGGGCAACACATGATTGGCAATCCGTTGCGGGATCTGGAACTCACCGACGAGGTGACTGTCCTGATGCACAAGTTGTACCGCCATCTGCACGCCAACCCCGAACTGTCCATGCAGGAACATCGGACCGCAAGGCTCATTGCCGATCATCTCACTGCCATCGGTGCCGAGACCTTTCGCTGTGGCGGGACCGGCGTCGTCGGGGTACTGCGCAACGGCGAGGGGCCAGTCGTGGGTTTCCGGGCCGACATCGACGGTCTGCCGATCAAAGAGGAAACAGGACTTGATTACGCCAGTCAGGCCACCGGTGCCCTGGCTGACGGGACTCAGGTTCCGGTAATGCACGGTTGCGGCCATGACATGCACATCACCGCAGCGTTGACTGCGGCGGCCTTGCTCGCGGATGCCACCGATACCTGGACCGGGACAGTCGTCTTCCTCTTCCAACCGGGGGAGGAGACGGCCGCCGGAGCCCGGGCGATGGTCGACGATGGTCTGTGGAACAGGGCCCCCAAACCGGAGATAATCTATGGCCAGCACGTCGTGCCGAGTATGGCGGGCACGGTAAGCATCAGCCGCGGTACCGCTATGGCCATGGCCGATTCCTGGAAGGTCACCGTGCACGGGCGTCAGGCGCATGGTTCCCAGCCCCAAGAAGCGATCGACCCGATCGTGCTCGGAGCCCACATGTTGGTCCGGCTGCAAACCATCGTTTCGCGTGAGCTGGACCCCATGCAGTCCGCAGTCGTGACAATCGGAACCTTCCACGGGGGCCTAAAGGAAAACATCATTCCCGCCACGGCCGAGTTCACCATAAACGTACGGACCTTCGACCAGAAAGTGCGCGAAGCCGTGCTGGCATCAATCCGGCGGATCATCCGCGCAGAGGCAGAAGCCTCCTCTGCGCCGCCTCCTGAGATTGAGGAGCTGTATTCTTTTCCACTGTGCTACAACGATCCGGCGGCGACAGATCAACTTATCGAGGAATTTCGGGTCATGATCGGAGAGGATGGGGTCCGCGAGGTTCCGCCGATGATGGCCAGTGAAGACTTCGGGACGCTCGCAGCCGCTATCTCGGCCCCCTCGGTTTACTGGACCTTCGGAGGCTATACCGCGGAGACCCTCAAAGCTGACGGGCACATCGCCGGCAACCACTCGCCACATTTCGCCCCAGCTGCGGAACCCACCCTGAGCACTGGCGTCCGGGCTGCTATGACGGCGATCCTGTCCAAAGTTGGCTGCTGACAGCCCCCGCGAGCCTTTGGTGGGCAGCCGGCGCGAGCATTGGGAAGTTCAGGAGGAAGTCTGGACGCATCACGTACTTTCCGTCGGCGCTATTCGACACGATCTGTCCCGTGTGTCTGAGGCGCGCAAGTCTCGCCGGTGAGCCACCAGGTCCGATAGCCGAATTCGGAGATGTATGAGTGCTCGTGATTTTCGCGGCGATGTCCATAGACACTGAGCAACATGCCATGCTCCGTCGGACGATGGTTAAGCGTCACAATCGTGCGCATTGGTCCCTGAGCGCCGGGATCTCGTGGTCAAGGACCCGTCGTGGTCACGACTGCCTGGGTTTGGCTTCTACTGGGTGAGCTGGGCGATAAGGGTGTAGGTGACCAGGATGGCCAGCAGTACGACGAAGATCCGCAACGCCCACAGGGCTTTGCGGGTGCCGGGGCTCATTGCGATCGGGGGGACCGGGCGGGATTTTGCTGCGGACAGCTGGCCTTGTTCAAGAACCGCGGACGGATCCTCGCTGTGATACTCAAAGCTCTTCATCGTGGTCCTTGTCGGTTGCGGAAGTTCCGCGGATTTGGGGTTCGTTGGGTTAGGCCGGGATGAGGCCGATGGTCTGGAGGAAGGAGATGATTCCGTAGCCCGCGGCGCAGAGGGCGATGAAAACGATCACCAAGGTTCCGAAAATATTCGTCACGCGCGTGTTGGCCCATTCGCCCATCAGCTCACGGTCGCTGGCCAGCATCATCAGGAAGACCAGCGTGACCGGGAGTAGCACGGTGGCCAGCACATTCGCGTTCAGTGCGATGGCCAGCAGCGGCGCACCGGGGATGAGGATCACTGCTGCTGAGATCAGGGCCGTGGTGACGCTGACCCCGTAGAATAGGGCCGCGCCGCGGGGGGAACTGTTGAAGCTTGCCGAGACCCCGATGCATTCGCCGGCGGCGTAGGCGGTGCTGGCTGAGATGGTCAGGATCGCCACCGCTCCGGCTTCGATGAGACCCAGAGCGAAGACGGCGCCGACCGGTGTTCCCGCCACGGCGCTGAGGGCGGCAGGGAACCCTGCCCCGGCGAGGCCCTGGATGGCTTCGCCGCCATGGGTGAACAGAACCGCTCCGGCAATGAGGGCTGCGCAGCCAAAGACCGCGGCTAGTCCTGCCCCGACTGCCGTGTCGAGGCGGCCGTGTTTGAGGTCATGGTGGGTTATTCCTTTATCTGCCGAGGCGCTCTGCTGGAAGAACACCATCCACGGTGTGACGGTCGCCCCGATGGTTGCGGTCAGCAGAAGCAGAAGCGTTGTGAGCCCTCCGGTGGGTAAGGGTGACCAGGTGGCGAAGGCGTGGCCGATGGCGGCCGGATCCGGGTGGACCATTATTGCGGCGACCAGGAACAGGCCGTTGAACACGGCCAGGGCCAGGACGATCCGTTCCCAACGCCGATATTGCCCTCCGGTCAGGGTCAGGATCACCAGGAGGATGCCTAGGGCTGCAGCGAACGGTGCTCCCAGACCGAAGAATGCCAGGCCGACACGGATGGCGACGAACTCGGAGACCAGGGTGACGAGGTTGGTGAGCACGAGGTCCGCTGCTCCGAACCACCCCCAGAGGCGGCCGTAGCGTTGCAGGACGAGTTCCCCGTATCCGCGGTGGGTCACGGCGCCGACCCGCATGGACATTTCCTGGCAGAGGTAGGACATCGCGAATAGGACAACGATGAAGGGCAGGAAGAACCCGGTGCCGTAGCTGGCTCCGTCGGCGGCGTAAGAGACCATGCTGGGCCCGTCGTTTTCCCCCAGCATGGCCAGCAGCCCCGGACCGGCCAGCAGCCACGCTAGATGGTGCCGTTTTCCGGAGCGCCGTGCCCGCCTGACCCGTGCCCGGTCAGAGGACCGGACCACGTCCTCCCGAGTCAGGGATGAACCGTTCGTATCCACGACGGTCACCACCCGGCCCGGCGGACCGAAACAGGCGGGCAACGGACACACACCGGCGCTGACCGGACGTGGACCGTTGGATGGGACACGGCAAATAAGGAAAGCCTCGTATCAGAATCAGAATCAGAATCAGAATCAGAGGCTGCGGAGGAGACAGCGACGCGAACAGAATGGGGGCTGATCTTTAAGAGCATTGGTTCCTTCCGGAAGGGTCTTGGACAGGCTGTCCCGGCCCGAGGCTGGTCCAGCCCTGGGCCGGGAAGGACACCCCGGCCGGGGGTGACAATGTCTTCTTCAGCACGCCTCGGCTGGCTTTGTCTGTCGATGGACGCCACCCACCAGCGCCTGAGCGAAGCATGTTATTGCCAACCGAAATTGGACGGTTTGGGTGGCTTCTTCAAACGACGCCTTTCTGGAGCATGAAGCACGCATAGGGCTGATCTTCGGTGGTCTGCACCACGACGAAGGAATCCTGTACCCGCCTGTAAAAGTCGTGTCGCTCCACGGCTCCGTAGACCAGTTCTAGGCCGGTGGACTCGGCAGCGGGTTGATGTTTCTTAGCATGGATCTTCTTTCGATCTACGAGAACAGGTTGACGACCGGCGCTAAATCTTTTTATGCCCGAAAAGCAACTGCGTAATGGGCAGGTCCCTAGGAAAGCCGGCCAATATTGGCCCAGGCCTGACTCACTGCCGAGCGAAGCGAACGTAACCCGCGGCAGACCAGCGGGCCTTCACGGGCAGCGCGTCCCTCCCTCCGCGGCGAACAACATCCCGCAGCTGCCTCAAGTTGCGCCCGGACTTCGGAACGGCGGAGGTTTGGAAAATTGCTGACTATAGACAACAGCGCCGGAAGGCCTCTACGCTATCGATATTGTCAATATTCACTCTATCTAACATTCATTTTGAGTGGAACACAAGGAGGTCGTGTGTGAATAAACTCATCGGATCACGGAATATTACTCGGGTGCTGGCGCGCGTTGCCGTCGACGCCGCAGTCAGAAAGTCCACGGAGATGGGTGTGTGCGTCAGCATCGCAGTGGTCGACAGCGCCGGACACCTAGTGTGTTTCGAACGAATGGACAGTGCGCCCTTTCAGACGGCGAAAATCGCAGTTGACAAGGCGTACTCTGTCGCCGGTAACGGCATGGCCACGCACGAGTTCTGGGAAGTTGTCCGTCAGGAGGAAGCCCTGCTGCATGGCGTGGCCACGATCGAAGGGGCAACCATTATCGGTGGAGGACTACCTGTCCTGCACGACGGCGAACTGATCGGTGCCGTTGGAATCTCCGGAAAGAGCTCCATGAAACAGGACCGTGAGATCGCCGAAGGTGCCATCGAGGCTGTTGCAGCTTCTCTGGCGCCCTGAAGCTTCGATTTCGCGTAGCTCGAGCACACCTTTCCTCGCAGAACCCCTGCCTCAACGTCCCAATGTAGATGTCCAGCCCCAAGGAGCACCTTATGTCAATACAGCCAATTCCCGACTTTGCCCTCAACGACGGATCTACAATTCCCCAGATCGGCCTGGGCATCTTCGGCCCAAACGACGCCTCTGCCGCCGACACCGTGGCTACGGCACTCAAGCTTGGATACAGGTCATTGGATACGGCCGAACAGTACCAAAATGAATCCGGCGTGGGCGAAGGAATCCGCCGCTCCGGTGTCCCTCGGGACGAAATATACGTCACCACCAAGTTGGGCAATGAAAGCCACGGCTATGACGCGGCGCTCCGCGGATTCGAAGGCAGCCTTAAGCGGCTCGGCCTCGACTACGTCGATCTCTTCCTGATCCATTGGCCGATGACAAAGATTGACAAATACGTCGAGAGCTGGCGGGCACTTGAGCGTCTCCAAAAAGGAGGCCTGGCAAAATCAATCGGCGTCGCAAATTTTCAGATCCACCACCTTGACCGTCTGATGGCGGAATCACGCGTGGTTCCCGCCGTCAACCAAATCGAGCTCCATCCCGCCCTGCACCAAGCCGAGTTGAAGGCATACAACACCTCACATTCCATTGCGACGATGGCCTGGTCCCCCTTGGCCGGGAACCCGTTTGCTAACCGCAAGCTGACCGACAGCCCCGTCCTCCTGAAGATCGGCGCGAAGTACGGGAAGACTGTGGCCCAGGTGATCATCAGATGGCACCTCGACCAAGGAAACGTCGTCATCCCCAAGACCGTGAGTCCCGACCGAATGATCGAGAACACGCACGTCTTCGACTTCGAGCTCGAGGAAACCGATCTCGCTGAGATCGCCGCACTCGAGACCGGAATCCGGAACCCCTACGACCCCGACCTCATGGATTGAGTACGCTCCAACCGCTTTGCGTGACCACCATGTAGTTTGCAACATCAAATAACAAATTTCTTGGCCGGAAGCTTCCGCTTTCGAAGACGTGACGATAGTGTTATTAACCACATCATGTAACACTCAACGACGAGGATACAAAAATGATTCAGCGTTCATTGACTGCCAGGCAGTCGAACCCCAGTTGGACCTTCATTCGGGCGGCCGCCTTTGTGGGCGCCGCTGCCATTGCACTCTCCGCATGTGCAGGAAGTCCGGGTAATGCCGGAGCCTCGAAGGAAGACTATTACCTTCCCGAGAACCTCGCCCTTTATGCGCCCGACAGTGCCACGGTACTCAAACCGGCTCCGGGGAGCCCGGTCACAGGACCCGTCACAAAACAGACCCTGACCCTCCCTTATGCAGGAGCCTTGCCCGTCCCCGACGGACCCATCGGAGACCCGGCGAAAACCTACACCTTCTGCTTCTCTCAAGGGCTGGCCAACAATCCCTGGTCCACTGCACAAAAGGAAAGCCTCATGATCGAGGCCGCCAAGCATCCCAATGTCCAGATCAAGTACACAGAAACGAATGATCCGAGCGCACAAGTCGCGGACCTCCAGTCCTGCGTGAGCCAAAAGGTCAACGGCATCCTGGTATTTCCCCAGTCAGTGGGTCCACTGACTCCTGCCATCGATGCAGTCTGCAAAGCCGGCATTTTCGTCATCGGCATGGAACGGACGGTAGACACCGACTGCCCTGATTCCTGGATCTACCTCGACTACAAGCAAGGTGCCATCCAGATTGCCAACACCATCGGCGACTCGCTGAAGGGTAAAGGTACCGTCGTGGAGACGCAAGGAACGATGGGTTCCTCTCCGCAGATTCTGCGGCACGAAGGGTTCATAGCCACCCTGAAGTCCAAGTACCCGGACATCACCCTTAATGAAACTTCTCCCGGCGACTTCGATCGCACGAAGGCATATCAGGCCGCACTCAGCTTCCTCCAGTCACCTCAGGGGCAGAAAATCGACGCGTGGTACACCCAATACAGCGAAATGGCGCTGGGTGTTTACGCCGCGATGCAGCAGACGGGACGGACGAACATTCCTCTATATACGTGGGGGGACGACAAGGCCACTACTGCGGCCATCCAGCGCGGCGAAGTCCTAGCCGCTGTTCCCGCCACGCCCCTGCACGCCGATCTGGCCCTTCGAGTAGCCATCCAAGCCATTGATAAAAAAGATTTCCCGAAGCGCATCATGCTTCAGCAGCCGCTTCTCCTGACCAAAGAAAACGCCGACGCGTACGACAAAACCACCTGGGGCTCCGCGGGCTAAGCGGGGTAAAAGCCGATTCTCGGCTGCCATTAACGCCGACCAGGAAAGGTAATTCTCATGTCAAAATTCTGGCTTCCAGCACGACAAGAACCGGAGCAAGCCGCCCCCGAGGCCGTCAATGGCACCGGCGACGGGCCTGTTGTGGCTCTGCGTGGCATAACCAAGAAGTATCCAGGCGTGCAGGCACTCACCTCTGTGGACCTGGACATCTTTCCGGGGACCGTCCACGCGATTAGCGGCGAGAACGGTGCAGGAAAGTCGACGTTGTCGAAGGTCATCTGCGGACTCGTGCAGCCCGATGCAGGGGAGGTGTATATCGACGGAAAAAAGGTGCATCTCACCTCTCCTCAAGACGCCCGCCTTCTGGGAGTCAGTGCGGTCCCGCAGGAACTTTCCCTTGTTCCCAATATGTCAGTAGCGGAGAACATCTGCGTCGCCTCCTTCCCTGCGCGCTCCGGGGTGGTCTCACGCAAGGCTCTCAGGGCCAAGGCGCAACCGGTGCTTGACTCGCTCGGCCTCACCATCGATCCGTTCTCAGAGCTGAGCGAGCATTCCCCCGGCATCCAACAACTGGTCATGATCGGAAGGAGTTTTGTCGGCAAAGCCAGGATCATCATTCTGGACGAGCCAACCGCTGCTCTGACGGAACCGGAAGTCGCGCACCTTTTCGAGGTTGTGGAAAAGGCCAAAGCTGCCGGCACAGCTTTCATACTGGTCAGCCACCGCCTTCAGGACCTCTCGCGGATTGCCGACACGGTTACCGTGCTTCGGGACGGGGTCAAAATCGTCACCGAGCCAATGAGCCGGATGAGCCATGACGATATCGTCAAGGCAATGGTGGGGCGGCCCATTGAACGGTTCACACATGAGATTCACGACGGCGGCGGCATCCAGTTCGAGGTCAAATCCGGCCATCTCGAGATGACCCCGAGACTGTCGGTGAAGAACCTGTCGAGCCTCGGCAAATTCGAGGACATCAGCTTTGAGTTGAACCCCGGAGAAATCGTGGGCATGGGCGGGCTGCTGGGAGCAGGCCGCAGCGAAGTTGCACGGGCGATCTTCGGCGTCGACAGCTACGATTCCGGCACCATCGAGGTGAACGGGGTGCCGCAACGGCTACGCAATCCCCGGCAAGCCATCCGCGCGGGCATCGTGATGGTTCCTGAGGAAAGGAAAAGCCAGGGACTGGTACTGGACATGACCATCGAAGAGAACTTCACGCTCTCGCAACCGGAGGTCATCTCTAAAGGCGGGTGGCTCAGTAGGACGGGGTCTGCGCAGCTGGCACGGGACCTGATCGGCAAGCTCAGCGTGAAGGCGGCCGGAGCCGGCGTCCCCGTAGGGACATTGAGTGGGGGAAACCAGCAAAAAGTTGTCATTGCCAGGTGCTTCCTCAACGACTTTCCGGTCTATATCTTCGACGAACCCACGCGGGGGGTCGACGTGAACGCGAAGTTCCAGATCTACCGACTCATCAATGGACTCGCAAAGGGTGGAGCCGGGGTACTCGTTATCTCCTCTGAGTTGTCTGAGTTGCTGGCGATTGCGGACCGGATCCTTGTCATGCGGGACGGCCGCCTTGTGGATGACATTCCGGCCATCGGGGCCACAGAAGAACGCATCCTCTCCTCCGCGATGGTCTAGATCAGGCCCCGGAACCATTCTGATTCTCTGAGAAGGAACAACGCACATGAGCACTGAAGTCGCAACGCCGACTCCCCAAAAGCAGAACTTACGTCGGGAATGGGCCCCGGCGGCCCTACGCAAAGCCGGAGCGCTCCCGGCACTCGTTGTCGTCCTGATCCTGGGGTCGGCCCTTTCCCCATTCTTTATGACTGTCGACAACATCCGGAACGTCCTAGGTCTAGCCTCGATCATCGGCCTACTGGCAGTGGGACAGGGATTCGTGATAATCGCTGGCGGCGCCGGCATTGATCTTTCGATCGGAGCCACCTTGGCCCTGGCGGCCATCGTCGGGGCGAAGATGGCGCCATACGGCCCCGTCGGAGTAATCGTCGGCGCGTTGTTGACTGGACTTTTCGTCGGCACAATCAACGGGCTGGGAATCGCCTTCGGTCGGTTGCAGCCCTTCATCATCACCCTTGGAACAATGACCATCGCCACTGGCGCCGCTTTTTTCCTCTCGGGCTCCAACCCGATCCGGCTGCGGGGCGACAACGCGCTGAAATGGCTCAGCACTGACTTATTCGGCATACCGGTTCCGGAGATCGTTTTCGTTCTGACCGTTGCGATTGCTCAGATTGTGCTGTCAAAGACTGTTTTTGGGCGTCAAATCTACGTCTTGGGCGGCAACGAGGAGGCGGCCCATTTCGCCGGCATCCCGGTCGTTCGGCACCGCATGACGGTTTACATGATTTCAGGTCTCTGTGCCGGCATGGGAGCGCTTGTCCTGATGTCACGACTTCAGACTGCTGACCCGGCCTACGGCCGTGGCTATGAACTTGCAGCCATCGCGGCTGTCGTCGTCGGCGGCGCCCCGCTCACGGGCGGAGTCGGAACCATTCGCGGCGTTGCAGTCGGCGTCCTGATCATCCAGTTCATCACCAACATCCTTGATCTGCTCAACGTCAATCCCTATATCCAGGCCATGGTTCAGGGACTCATCCTGATCGCGGTCGTCGCACTCAACAGGCGCGGTTCGGCAACCTCGGTCCAAGCGCTGAAACGGTCTGTGCCGCTGATATGTGGTCTGGCACTGGGCGCGATCCTCCTCTTCGGCTTACCGCACTGACGCGTTCAGTCCGGCACCCGTTCAATCCAAAAAGGTCACCGCTTCAGAGGTGCAAAGAAAGGTTAGGTAGTCATGATTCCCAGGAAGAAACCTGAGCCGGTCGAAGTATTGATCATCGGCGCAGGCGCCTCCGGCGGCACGGCCGCCAAGGTGTTTACAGAGGCCGGGATCCGTGTGGTCGCACTTGACCGGGGCCCATTCTTGCGAAATGAACAATTCTCCGGTGACGAACTCAAATACCTGAACCGGAACTACGTATGGCCTGATCCTCAGCTGAAGCCACGTACGTACAGGCCCGACGAGGAAAGCCCCGAAGAAGAAGTCCAGTTCTCCCCGACTCCACAGGGTGTCGGGGGCGGAACGATCCATTGGGGTGGCATCGTTCCCCGGATGACGGAGGACGACTTCCGCCTCCGTTCGCTGCACGGTGATATTCCCGGCGCGAGCCTGGTCGACTGGCCCATCGAATACGGTGACCTTGAGCCTTACTACACGCGCGTTGAATGGGAGCTTGGCACTTCGGGACTTGCAGGCGCCAACCGATGGGAAGGACCGCGTTCCAAGGGATACCCCACGAAGCCGGTCGAGCTAACGCACTATGGGCGTGTTTTTGCACAGGCCATGAAAAAGATGGGCCAAAGCACGTTCCCGATTCCGCAGGCAATGGTCACCGAGCCGTATCGAGGCCGCAACGCGCACGTGAATTCGGGCTTCTGGCAGCAGTATGGCGACCCCGTAGGGGCCAAATCTTCAACGGCGAATACGTTCATTCCGGACGCACTTGCCACGGGGCTGCTTGATCTCAGGCCGGACTGCTATGTCCGGGAGATCATTCTTCACCCGGACGGAACAGCTAAGGGCGCCATTTACACCGATGCCGACGGCAATGAGGTTAAGCAGCTTGCCGATATCGTGATCTGCTGCGCCGGGGCAATTGAAACCACACGCCTGCTCCAACTATCGAAATCAGCGAGCCATGCCAACGGGCTCGCCAACAGCAGTGGTCTGCTAGGAGCAAACGCCACTTTCCACGAGTACCTGTTCGCGATCGGGCTGTTCGACAAGGAGGTGGTGGATCCCCTGTATCCCTGGGCCGGCCACTACATGAACACCATGTCGTTCGACTACTACCAGACTGACTATGACCGCGGTCACATGCTGGGGACGCTCATCTTCGCCTCGATGCTTGGCCATCCCGTCAACTGGACCTTCCCCGGGCGACCCACTTGGGGGCAGGCCTCGAAGGACGCTGATCGCGATCTGTTTAACCACAGCATGAAGCTCGGTGTCATGGTCCAGGATCTACCCGTGGAATCCAACCGGGTAGACCTCGACCCAAACGTCGTCGATGCCTGGGGACTGCCAGTCGCCCGCATTACCCACACTCCCCATGCCAACGACTTCGCTCAGGCAAAGTGGCAGGTCGCGAAGAACATGGAAATTCTGGAGGTGGCAGGCGCCAGCAAGATCATCCCGGTCAACCTCGAAAAGATCACAGGCAACTGCTGCCACGAAATGGGTACTGCACGGATGGGTAACGACCCGTCAAAGTCCGTCGTCGACAAATGGTGCCAGACCCACGATGTGCCGAACCTTTACATCTTCGACGGCAGCTTCTTCCCAACCTCGACCGGCGTGAATCCGACGCTTACCATCATGGCCAACGCCTGGCGGTGCACTGAACGCATCATCCATGTCCGAGGCAAAGGCCGCACAGCAGACTGATGCCACTTTCCCTGATTAAACAGACAACAAGGAGGGTTTCTCCCATGGTCAGCCAATCCCAGGCCCACTGGCCCACGGTGCCGATTTCGGCTCGAGACGTAGACGGGCCCCTGTTCTTTACGGACGAGGAGTGGACCCTAGTCCGGGCCGCGACTGCCAGAATCATACCCACGGATTACGATCCCGGAGCGGCGGAAGCCGACGTCGTACGATTTCTTGACCGTTTTCTTTCCGGTGACTTCGTGTATGCCAGCGCCACTGGTGACGGATTCCTGGAAATACGCGGGAAGGAAGCCGAAGCCTGGCAAGCGCGAATCAAGCACAGGCAAACGGTATACCGCGAAGGACTAGCGGCCCTGAAAGCGCTCAGTTTGGACAAATACGCCAAGGACTTCCACGAGCTGTCGGATGACGAGCAGGACGCACTGCTCGTTGAAACCTCCGGACGGCCAAAGCCGCGGCATGTTCAGTTGCACGATGACGAAAATTTCAACTCGGGGGAGGGCGGCCCGCCCCCGACCAACCAGCCCGTCAGCGACAGTGGCCTCGGATTCTTCGACATGCTCGTCGCCCACACGCGTCAGGGCTTCTACGCCGATCCCGTGTATGGGGGGAACAGGGACTTTGTCGGGTGGCGAGTCATTGGGTTCGACGGGCCGAAATCATTGGGGGACACTGTAGCCGGCCATTATACGACGACTGACTACATGATCATGGGAGCCACCTGGCCGTATGCCCAAAGTCCCAGGGTCCAGCGCTTCGGCCGCTAGGGCGGGCTGAAGCCTGGCAAGTTTTCGTTACCGAGCCCAAGCACAGGCGCCTCATGTGTTATTTATTGTTATAAGAATCATCGAAATCCTGAAGTTAGGGCTAAAAACCCTTGACGGACCCCTTACCAGCTGTAATAGACTGATAAATGTCACAAGATGTTAGACATAACATAACTGTTTGTCCAGCCAACGGAGATTGGAGTAAGAAAAGTGGAAAAGACCCGCATCATTCTCGATACGGATATTGGAACCTACTACGACGACGCCTTTGCGGTGATGTTCGCGGCTCAGTCGCCGGAGCTGATCGTCGAAGGCGTCACTACCTGCTACGGAGACACGCACCTGCGCGCTCAGATCGCAGTCAAGGTCCTGGAGGCGGCCGGCCGTAGCGACATCCCCGTGTTCAAGGGCATCGGTATGCCGATGCGCGGCCACGCACTGATGTTTGGTTTCGAGGGCGAAGGCATTCTCGAAGACGGTGAGGAGCCCCAATACGAGGATCAGCACGCGGTTGATTTCATCATCGAGACGATCATGAACAACCCTGGTGAAATCAAGGTCGTCACGCTGGGTACGGTGTCAAACGTCGCCCACGCGATCCTTCGCGAACCGCGGGTCGTGGAGAACATCAAGGAACTCATCATCATGGCCGGCGTTGTTATCCCGATTGTGGATGAGAAGGGCGTCCGTCGCTCGCCTCGCGAGGAGTACAACTTCAACAACGATGCCATCGCTGCTGAAATTGTTCTGAACTCCGGCATGCCGATCACGTACGTTCCGTGTGATGTGACGCTCTACACCCCACTCTTGAAGGAAGACGAAGACCGCATCAGGAAGGCCAACACTCCTATTACGGAAATGGCCACCCGGATCCTCGACCTGTGGCCCCCGCAGGAGAAGCTGATCTACACCGCCGTGGGAATTGCAACCGAACACACGGCGCTGTGGCTGCATGATCCGCTCGTTGTCATGCATGCCTTCGATCAGACCCTGCTGAAGCTGTTCCCGCTGCACATCGCCACGGAGTACAACCTGACGCCGATCGAACGTGATATGTATGTTGCGAACGCGAATGGACAGCAGGATCTCTTGCGTACCAACCCCAAGAAGCTGCCTCCGAACATGGACGTGGCGCTCGAAGTGGATGGTCCCCGAGTCAGCCACTTCTTCGCAGATCGTCTTACCGCACCCCTCGGAAACGGCGTTACGAAGGAACTGGAAACCCAGGGCGCCTCTGCGTAGATTCCGCATATCGAACATGAGCCGCTCCGCCCGAACACAGGGCGGAGCGGCTCATGGCTCTTGGGCAAACTCCCGGTGGAAGGATGTTTCGCCTACTCATGATCGTTTTCAACAGAAATCCAATGCCGGCGCGACCAGGTGCTGGCCGCATATTGGTGAAATGAGCAGGACATGAATCCAGGTCTGGGACAAACATCCCTTGGGAGGCGCACTAGAAAGGCAGCCACTGAAGGCCGACCCGGTCCGCGGCTCCCAGGACGACGTACGATCTTTGTGCTGATTCTCTTGGTTTCGTGGATTGCGACGTTTTTCCAGGACAATGTGGGTGCAGCCGCTCAGAAGGCTTGCTATGAAGCCATCAGTGCGGCCCTGCACGATTCCGGCTCGATTGCATTCAGCGATGTCACGAGATCGGGAGGCGACCCGGAGTGGACGGTCAATCTGACCGCCGACGTGGAAAATCCACAGGGAGCTGCAACCCACCTCAAATATGTGTGCCGAACGCGCCATGAGCCCGGCAGTACAGAATGGAACGTCGACTCCTTGTCACGGTAAGGCGACGCCGGCACGGTTCCGCCGACGCGCTCATCGGGCAGGTCGCAACAACATCCCTTCCCCAGCAGAAAGTGAAGAAACAACTTGAATACCACACGTAACAAGCAAGTCGTCGTCGGCGCTGACTTTGCGGGATTTCCGCTCAAAGAAGCCGTCAAGCGGCATCTCATCGAGCGCGGCTGGAGTGTTACCGACCTGACACCAGTTCAAAAAGATGCGCCAATGTACCATCGCGTAGGGTTCCTTGTTGGCTCACGCATCTCTGAGCGTGAATTCGAGAAAGGATTGCTGTTCTGCGGTTCCGGCATGGGGATCCACATCGCCGCCAGCAAGTGTCCCCACGTGCACGCCGCTGTCTGCGAAAGCGTGGTGACGGCTCGACGCGCCGCGACGGCAAACAATGCGAACGTTCTTGCAATGGGAGGCTTTTACACCGCGCCACGCCTCGGAATGGCGATGGCCGATGCTTTTCTCGAAAGCAGCCTTGGTGACGGATACGAAGACTGGGACGGCTTTTTGGATTACCACCGGATCGGCTTCGACGAGTGTGAGAGCTTCGATTACAACTCCTACAAAGCCAACGGATTCGAGGTCATTGATCCGATGCACGCCGACCTCGGTCCAGAGCCACGCGGCCTTGCCTTTTAGAGGACAACTCTCAGCACAATGAGGGCCTTTCAGGCTTGTGGGCCTCGGTGCGGGGATGGCGCGCCATCACGGGCTTCACGAGGCTGATGCCGTCCCCGCCCCGTCTGCTTACGCTCGGCGATGGCAACCAATGCTTCAGCCGTGATCGAAAGTCCCAAAACCTTCGCAATCTGCGCCGAGTTTATGGCATTCCGCCCAGCTTACGCTCATGTCACACAGGATCACTTGCAAAGGAGTCACCTTGGACGTTTTGGCGAAATACGCACTGACTGGCCGGAAGGCAGTAGTTACCGGCGGCAACAGAGGCTCGGGCCTCGGGCGCTCTTGGAAGCAGGCGCTCAGGTCGTTTTTATTTCCCGCGACGGGGCGAGAAATGACCTGGTAGTAAAGGAATTACGTCCTGAGGGCTACCATGTGGCTGCGCTAGTGGCAGACCTCACGAGCAAGACCGAGCTCGTCGAAGCCATCGATAGTGCGGCATCACGGTTGGGTGGCATTGACATTCTTGTGAACAACGCTGGCACGTGTTTCCACGGAGACGCAGAGGACGTCAAGGAGGAAGAGTGGGACGCTGTCTTCGACTTGAACGTCAAGGCTCTCTTCAACGCGAGTGTGCTGGCTGCTGATCATATGAAGGGCAACGGCGGCGGTTCGATTGTGAACATCGGATCCATGTCCGGTCAAATTGTTAACCGACCACAAAACCAGCCGGCGTACAACGCGTCGAAGGCAGCTGTTCATCACCTCACAAAATCCTTGGCGGCCGAGTGGGCGAAGTTTGATATCCGCGTTAATGCGGTTGCTCCGGGATATGTTAAGACAGAATTGGCACCTGTTGATCGGCCGGAATTTCAACGCTTTTGGATTCAGGACGCACCAATGAACCGCTGTGCCGCTCCCGAGGAAATAGCACCATGTGTCGTATTTCTAGCAAGCGAAGCGGCGTCGTTCATCACAGGAAGCATTCTGGTGGCAGATGGCGGATATACAGCCTTTTGACAATGATCGACATTGATTTTCGACCAGCGCTGACAGGGTAGCCGATGTCACCGGACGGGCAGGTACTGCAAGACCGGAGACAGTTTTGATTCCTCGTGGCTCCGCAGGTCATTGGCCGTCGGGTAGGAAGACTGGGCGCCGAGTCTCATGACTGAGAAGGAGCCCGCAGCAACGCCCAACTGGACCGCCTCCGACAGTGATCCGCCGCCGGCCACGCACGCCGCGAGTGCGCCGACGAACGCATCCCCGGCCCCGGTGGAATCGACCACGGAGCCAATCGCTGGAGCCGAAACGTGGCCCTCATTCTTCTGGTCGAGCCAGTAGGCGCCTGCCGCGCCCATTGTGATGACTACCGAGGAGGCGATCTCGCCGAGCTGACGGGCTGCATCGCCGGCGCTTGCTTCATCGAATACGGGCCTGGATATCAGCGCGCTGGCCTCGGACTCATTCACCACAAGGGGATTGGCATGGCGAAGGAGACGTTCATCAATAGGCACGTATGGGGCGAGGTTAAGTACACATCGCAATCCAGCCCGCTGTGAGGCATTCAAGGTTTCCTGGATAGCAGCCACCGGCACCTCTGCCTGGACCACAACGACTGCACCGCGGCGAACGTCGTTCAGGGATTCTCTGACGTGGGCCTCGGACAGGCCAAGATTCGCGCCGGCAACCACCGAGATGGAATTCTCCCCGTTGGGGAAGACCGAGACAAACGCGGCGCCACTTCGTGCGCCCGGCAGGATCTGGACCTGGCGAGTATCTATTCCCTCAGCCTTTAGGCTGCTGAGCATTGATGCGCCCTCGGCGTCGTCTCCGAAGGCTGCGATGAACCTGACGGAACTCCCCAAGCGTGCCGCGGCCACGGCCTGATTGGCACCCTTGCCGCCTGATTGCGTGTGGAAGCGGTGTGCCAAGACTGTCTGCCCGGGTTCTGGCGGCGCATCAAGCTCAATGATGTAGTCCTGATTTGCGGACCCGACGATGACTACTTCAGCGGACATGCTTCTCCTTATGGCATCTTGGATGCCGGTTGTTGATTTTGACCGAAGCGAATCATCGGCCGGGCATGCGACGGCGACGTTCACGGCACGAACGTTCCGCAATTTTGTAGGTTCTTCATCGGAGGAAGGCTGCGGCGACGCCCGCGTCGACCGGGATGTGCAGGCCGGTGGTGTGCGAGAGTTCGTTGCTGGTGAGCACGGCGGCCGCGTTGGCCACGTGCTCGGGCAGGACTTCGCGCTTGAGCAGGGTGCGCTGGGCGTAGTACTTGCCCAGTTCCTGCTCCTCGACGCCGTATACGGCGGCGCGCTTGGCGCCCCAGCCGCCGGCGAAGATCCCGGAGCCGCGGACCACGCCGTCGGGGTTGATGCCGTTGACGCGGATGCCGTGCTCGCCCAGTTCGGCCGCGAGGAGCCGGACTTGGTGGGCTTGGTCGGCTTTGGTGGCGGAGTAGGCGATGTTGTTCGGGCCGGCGAAGATGGAGTTCTTGGAGGAGATGTAGATTATGTCTCCGCCCAGGCCTTGGTCGATGAGGACTTTCGCTGCGGCTTTGGAGACCAGGAAGGAGCCTTTGGCCATGACGTTGTGCTGCAGGTCCCAGTCCTTTTCGGTGGTTTCCAGGAGCGGCTTGGAGATCGAGAGGCCGGCGTTGTTTACCACCAGGTCGAGTCCGCCGAACGCGAGCACGGCTTCCTGGATCGCGGCCTGGACCTGGGTTTCGTCGGTCACGTCGGCCCGGATGCCGATGGCGACGTCGTCACCGCCGAGTTCCGCGGCGACGGTTTGGGCGTTTTCCAGGTTCAGGTCGGCGATCACCACGCACGCGCCCTCGGAGGCGAGGCGGGTCGCGATCGCCTTGCCGATGCCCGACGCCGCGCCCGTCACCAAGGCGATGCGCGTGGCGTGGGACTTCGGCTTGGGCATCCGGGCCAGCTTGGCCTCTTCAAGGGCCCAGTACTCGATGCGGAATTTCTCGGATTCCTCGATCGGGGCGTAGGAGGAGATCGCTTCGGCGCCGCGCATCACGTTGATCGCGTTCAGGTAGAACTCCCCGGCGACGCGGGCGGTTTGCTTGTCCTTGCCGTAGGAGAACATGCCCACTCCCGGGACGAGCACGATCGCGGGGTCCGCGCCGCGCAGGGCGGGCGAATCGGCGTGGGCGTGCCGGTCGTAGTAGGCCTGATAGTCCTCGCGGTATGCGGCGTGGAGTTCCTTGAGCCGGGTGATGGAGTCCTCGATGGGCGCGTCCGCGGGCAGGTCCAGGACCAGGGGCTTGACCTTGGTCCGCAGGAAATGGTCCGGGCAGGAGGTCCCCAAGGCGCCCAGCCGCGGGTGCTTGGCACCTTCGAGGAATTCAAGGACGACGGCGTCATCACTGAAGTGCCCCACCTGCGGTTTGTCCGCCGACGCCAGGCCGCGGATCACCGGGGCGAGGGCGGCTGCTTTGGCTTTGCGTTCCGCTTCAGGGAGTGCGGCGTAGCCGGGCAGTTTCGGCCCGAACGGCTCGGCCCGGCCGTTCTCGGCGATGAACTTCTCGGCCTGGTCGATGATCCACAGCGAGTTCGCCTCGGCTTCCTCGCTCGTAGCCCCCCAGGCGGTGATGCCGTGGCCGCCCAGGATGGTGCCGATGGCCTGCGGGTTGGCGTCCTTGATCGCGGCGATGTCCAGGCCCAACTCGAAACCGGGACGGCGCCAGGGCACCCAGAGGACCTTCTCGCCGAAGATCTTGGACGTCAGCGCCTCGCCATCCACCGCCGTCGCGATCGCGATCCCCGAGTCCGGGTGCAAGTGATCAACATGCGCGGCATCGACCAGGCCGTGCATCGCGGTGTCGATCGACGGGGCGGCGCCGCCCTTGCCGTGCAGGCAGTAATCGAACGCGGCCACCATCTCGTCCTCGCGCTCAACGCCCGGGTAAACACTCTTCAACGCCCGGAACCGGTCCAGCCGCAGCACCGCAAGGTTGGCTGCCGTGAGCGTGCCCAGGTCCCCGCCGGAACCCTTCACCCACAACAACTCCACATCCTCGCCCGTCACCGGGTCCGTCCCGGTGCCCTTGGCCGAAGTGTTCCCGCCCGCGAAGTTGGTGTTCCGCTTATCCGCGCCCAAGCGGTTGGAACGGGCAATCAGGTCTTCAACAGCGTGGTTTTCCATGTGACTCATGCTTCCAATCGGGCTAGGTGCTGAGGTGCTCAGCGGCTGTTTGGTCAGCGTTACTCGGTTGGCAGGACAACTCGCTGTCCCGCTCATCGAACGGAGGGCGTTTGCCGCTGGAGGGGCAGATTTCCCCGCCAGCGGCACCCCCAACGTCGACGTGGTGCTCGACTTAGAAGTCGTATTTGCCGATGTTGCTCTTGTCGAAGACGATCGGGTCACCTACGTCAAGGACTCCGTCTTTCCCGACGGTGTATTTCCCCAGCCGCCCGGCCGTGAAGGTTTCGCCTTCCTTGCCGCTGATCGTTCCCTTGGTGAGCGCGTCGATCGCGTAGGTCGCCAGGTAGCCCATGTCCTTCGGGCTGTACAGTGCAAAGGCTGAGACGGTGCCGTTGTTGATGTAGTCCCGAGTCGCGTTCGGCGTGCCGAGGCCGGTCAAAGCGACCTTGCCCTTGAATGACGAGTCGGAGATGTAGCGCGCCGCGGCCGCCAGGCCCACATTCGTGCAGGCGATGATGCCCTTGAGCTGAGGGTGTGACTGCAGCAAGGCGGCGGTCTTGTTGAACGACTCCTGGTCGTCGTCGTTGCCATAGACGGTATCCACAAGCTTCAGGTTCGGATGGTTCTTGGCCAGCTCGGCCTTCATTCCCGAAATCCAAGCGTTCTGGTTCTTAGCGTTTGCCGATGCACCGAGGATCGCGACCTCTCCGCTCTCGCCGATCTGCTTTACGAGCAGGTCCACCTGAATCTTCGCAATGCTCGCATCAGTCGCCGGGGCTATGAACAAGTCCCTGAACTTAGGCTCAACGTCGGAGTCGAAGGTCACTACTTTTGTGCCGGCCTTGCGTGCCGCAGTCAGGGCCGAGCCCGGAGCAGTCGGGTCGCTTGCCGAGAGTACGATTCCGGTAGTCCCCTGTTGGCTGAGTGTGTTGATGAAGCTGACCTGGGCATCTGCAGCCGAAACAGCGGGGCCGACCTCAGCAAACGTCCCCTTGAGCTCCTTCGACGCTTCCTCGCTGCCTTTGGCGGCATCCTGGAAGTAGGGATTGCCCAGCGCCTTGGGCAGGAAGCCAATGCTCAGGTCCTTGGCCGCGCCCTCCTGGGAGGAGCCGGGCGATCCAGAGGTCTCGCCTGCGCCGCAGGCGGAGGTGACAAGGGCCACGCTGGCGGCGACCGCTGCCAGTGCTGCCAGTCGAGAGGGACGTGACCCCCGGGATGTGAATAGCGACATTTCTTTGGTTCCTTTCAATGACGAACAAAAATGAGATGGCCTGGATCGGAGATTCGCCTACCCACGATTGGCTGGGGCTTTCGATGCCCTTTCTTTGGCGGCCCGGGGAATTTTCCCCTTGAGCCAGGCAAAGAAACTTGGTGACACAATCGACGCGACCAGCAGCGCGCCGACCACAATGTTGATGACGTCGGAGGTTACGTTGACAAAACGCAGGGCACTTTGAAGCGTGCCGATCAACAGGACTCCGGCGAGCACTCCGTGAAGGGCGCCCTTCCCGCCGAAGATGGAGACGCCGCCTAGAAGGACCGCGGCGATGACGGTCAGTTCCAGTCCTTGCGCGTTGTCACCGCGCGCGCTCCCGTAACGGAACGTGAAGTAGATGCCTGCAAGGGCCGAGACGAGTCCCGACAGGACAAAGAGGATGAACTTTGTCCGCTGGACTTTTACACCGGAGAAGGCGGCGACTTCCTGGTTGCGTCCGATGGCGAATATCCCGCGTCCGAAGGGCGTGAAATGAAGCAGGAGGACGAAGGCCAGGGCCAGAATGACGACTAGAACGATGACGTAGGGGATGCCGCTTTTGCCGAATATGGACGTCGTTAGTGTCGTCCAGTACTCGGGAAAGTTCACCACGGATTTCGTTCCAAGGATGCCGACGGCGATTCCACGAAATAGCGCTAGCGTCCCGATTGTCACGGCCAGGGAGGGTAGCCCGACGACGGTGACGAGAAGACCGTTGATGGCACCGCAGAGAATACCGAGCACCAGAGCTGCCAGCGCTGCGAGTTCAACGGGCCAACCGGCGTCGAACAAGGCTCCGAGCGTGACGTTACTCAGTCCGACTATGCTTGCCACCGAAAGATCGATTTCCGCTGAGATCAGAATCAGGGTCATCGGCAAGGCGATGAGGAGGATCGGCGTGGCATCCAGCAGCAAGTATCCCAAGGTGAGGGGACTGGAGAACTTGCGGATCGACGTCGATGCGCCGACAGCCACGATGATCAAGGCGATGACCACCGCGAATTCGCGGGTGAGGAGGAACCGCTTCCACGCCGGGGAACTGTAGTAGGGATAGGCTCGGCTCCGGGACGGGGCGGAGTGTAAGGATGTGGATGAGTCAGTCATTTGCGTTGTCCCTGATCTCGATGAGTTTGTGGAATCGGCGAAGGGCGAGAACCCGATCCAGCGCGATGGCGCCGAGGATGAGGGCACCGACGACCGCCTGCTGCCAAAAATCCTGCACTCCCAGGAGCGGCAGGGCCCGATTGATGGTCAGCAGGAGCACGGCACCGATCGCGGCTCCGAGCACGCTTCCGCTTCCGCCGAAAATAGCGATTCCGCCGACGACGGCGGCCGCGACAGAGATAAGTTCAAAGCCGGTTCCAGCCTGCGAATCGACAGTCCCATAACGGGCGGCGAACAGGACGCCGGCGAGTCCGGTCAGGGCCCCACATGCCACGAACGCGAGTATTACCCGCTTAGCGATGCGCAGGCCATACAGCGTTGCTGCTGAGGGATCGGAGCCGATGGCGTAAAGCTCGCGGCCCCCGCGTGTAGTCCTCATGTACCATCCGACGGCGACGAGCACGAGCGCGGCGATGATGGCCAGTGTGGGAATGTTCAGGAACGAGCTGACGCCGAAGCCGAGGAAGTCGCGTGGCATGTCCGACGCGTTGATCGGCTTGCGGCCGACCCACCACACGTCCACACCCCGGTAAATGTAAAGCGTACCCAGCGTGACCACGAGGGCGGGAACTTTTGCGCAGGCGATCAGTGCTCCGTTAATCAGTCCGAGCAGAGCACCGAGGGCGATTCCGGCAATAATGACGACCGGAATCGGCAACCCCGGGAAATCAACGAAGAGGCGTCCGGTCAGGTAGGCGGTGAGCCCGACGACGGATCCGACTGAAAGGTCAATGTTGCGGGTAATGATGACCATCGCCTGTCCGATGGCCAGGAGCACAAAGATTGCCGGAGTGAGGAGGAGGTCCCGGAAGCCGTCGGTGCTGACGAGAAACGCGGGGCTTCGGACCGTTGTCACCACGAGGACCATGAGGAGGGCGAGAACTATGCCCGTTTCGCGGGACTTCACGAGCGTTTCGATAGCCCGCGCTGCGGGGTTCTTGCGTGCGGGGGAGATGAGGGTTGTCACTGTGTCGGCTCCATCACGTTCGTGGCGGCCACGACCTGTTGTACGTCGTGCGTTGCTGCGAACATCACCGCTTCCGCCGTCGCCTCTGCGCGGGGGATCTGTGACGTGATTCTTCCTTCACGCATAACGAGAACACGATCGGCCATGCCGAGTACCTCCGGTAGTTCTGAGGAAATCATGAGGATTGCGAGCCCCTGGCCCGCAAGTTGCGAGAGCAGGCGGTGGACCTCCGCTTTGGTTCCCACGTCGATGCCGCGGGTCGGCTCGTCGACGATCAGTACCCGTGGCTGAGCCGCGAGCCACTTGGCCAGGACAATCTTTTGCTGATTGCCGCCCGAGAGCGTTCCTGCTGCCGTCGCCAGGGAATGGGACTTGACCTGCAGGCGCCGGGCCCACACGTCAGCGGCCAGGTTCTCCGCCTTGGCGGAGAGGAGACCGAAACGAACGAGTCCTCGGCAGATGGACAGCGTCAGATTTCGTGCCACACCGAAATCCAGGATGAGGCCCTGCTGACGCCGGTCCTCAGGCACAAGCGCGACGCCGAGCTTCATTGCCGCGGCAGTGTTTTTTCGCGGAACCGTTTCGCCATAGACCGACACATGGCCCGAATCGTAGCTGTCGACACCGAAGATGGCTCGGGCGACCTCACTACGCCCGGCCCCAACGAGGCCGGCGAGGCCAACAATCTCTCCGGCCCGGACGGTGAAGTTGATGTCGTGGAACGTTCCCGTGGAGTTCAGGTTCCGGACCTCCAGGGAGACCTCGCCGATTGTGGCTTCCTCCTTTGGAAAGAGTGAGTCCACATCCCGGCCGACCATCTTGCGCACGAGCGAAGGGACGTCCGTCGCATCGATCGGATCGGTGGAGATATACTCGCCATCACGCATGACGGTCACCGTGTCGCAGAGTGCATACACTTCCTCGAAGCGGTGCGAGATGAACAGCAACGCACGCCCCTCGTCGCGGAGTGCCCTGGCGACGGCAAACAGCCGGTCCACCTCGGCGAGGCTAAGGGCCGCCGTCGGCTCGTCCATGACCAGGACCTTCGCATCCAGCGATATCGCCTTGGCAACTTCGATGATTTGTTGATCTGCGATGGACAGTCCCTGGGCGGCCCTGTCAGGATCAATATGCACATTTAGGCGGTTGAATATCTCCTGCGCGTGCTTTCTCATCGCGGCCCGGTCGATCCGTCCCCAGGACTTCATGGGCTGGCGGCCCATGAAGATGTTCTCGGTGACGGAAAGGTCCGGAAAGAGTGTCGGCTCCTGGTAGATGACCGCGATGCCGGCATTCTTGGATTCGGCAGTGGACGGAAAATCCACTTCGGTACCGTCGAGAGTAAAGGAACCGGTATCCCGGTGGTACAGACCTGCAATGATCTTGACGATTGTTGACTTGCCGGCTCCGTTCTCACCCATCAAGGCATGAATGGAGCCGGCCTTGAGCGTCAACTCGCCGTTTCGGAGCGCCTGCACCGCCCCGAACGACTTCGAGACTTTGGACAGCTCAAGCACAACGTCGCCGGTGGCGCCGATCTTGGCCGAGTGGCTGGACAATTGGATCAATCCCTTCCCGTCGGGGTGGTGGTCATCAATGGGTTCAGAATGAACCGGGGCGGCACTGGGTTCACTGGTGTGGACCGCCGGGACTGAGAAGCTCCTTGCGGCGGAGGTGTTCGTCCGGACGCGAGTCAATGCGCTCGGCGTCTGGTTCGGACAGGTGTGTGGTGTTGCCGATGGAAAGGGCGCCACCGATGATACGGGCGCATTTCACAGCCATTTCTGTGATCTGCAGAGCCTCCGTGGCAGACTGCCCCAAGGCAAACATTCCATGATTGACAAGGTAAAGAGCCTTCGGGGGACCGCCGAACGCGGCGATATGGTGCTGAAGCTCGCGGCGTGCGATGCGGGCCAGTTGGAGCCCCGGGTCCGTGTAGGGAATGAGCAGCTGGTGCTTGCCCAGGACCACCACCTGATCGGGAAAGAGGGTTCCTGAGACGAGCTCCGTGGCTTGGTCGGAACACAGCAACGCATTGACGCTGACGGGATGGGTGTGAGCGACAACCGGCGTCCCACCGTATTCTTGGCAGACAGCGTGGAGCAATGCCTCAACGGATGGCCTCTTGTCTTCGGAGTCGACGAGGCTTTCCATCAGCACGCGGGCAACCGTTTCATCGTCGGCCGTGTCATCGTCCAGGAGGGCCAGAAGCGGGGCCAGCCGGACCTCAACTAAGTCTTTTCGGGCGGCCGTCGCCATGTTGGACCCTGACGCCTTGACAAACATTGTCTCCGGCGTGGCCCGCCCGGAGACGTTTCCTTCGGCAAGGATCACTAGGTCCCGCCCGGGTTCCCCGAGGGTTCGGCAGAGCCTGACAATGTCGTCGGCTATTTTATGGCTCACGACTGTTCCTTTCGCGCGGCTTGGATGTAGTGCAGCTTTTGCCCGGCTGTCTGCCAGGCAAGCAATGAGGACTTGTTGGAGGCCGGGTTGTACCGCAGCGGTTCGGTGCTGGCCCGAACGATCTTGCGGGCGTGGGCCACGTTTTCGACGGCACCCGTCGAGATGGCTTGGACCAGGAGATTGCCCATGGACGTGGCTTCGGCGGGACCGGCAAGAACGGGGCGCTGGCACGCATCGGCGGTCAGTTGGCACAACAGCGAGTTTCTGGCACCTCCGCCGATCATGTGGATCACCTCGACGGGTTCCCCGCTGATCTTGCGGGCAGTGGTGATCGCCGCCCGGTATGCCAGCGCCAGACTGTCCACGATGCATCTGGTCATTTCGGCATGACTTTCGGGAACCGTCTGACCGCTTTGTCGGCAATAGCCCGCAATTCGTGCGGGAAGGTCGCCAGGCTCCAGGAAGGCAGGGTCGCTGACGTCGATGACAAATTGACGGGCCGGCACACCCTGGGCTGCCTGCAGGAGATCCGGAATTGTGAAGCGGCTACGATCGTTTCCGTTCCATTGCCGGACACATTCCTCGAGCAGCCATAGACCTGCCAGATTCCTCATGAAAAGTGTCGTGCCGTAGGCGCCTTGCTCATTCGTGAAATCTGCTGATCGTGCATCCTCGGTAAGTACCGGCCGGTCCAGTTCGAGTCCCACGAGCGACCACGAGCCGCACGAGATGAACGCATGGGGTTCTTCGGCGGGTAACGCCAGCACGGCCGACGCGGTGTCATGTTCGGCGACGCGGTACACCGTCAGCGGCTCGTCCGCTGAGATGGCGTCGCGGACGGCGGGAAGAATTTCCCCGGCGAGGGTCCCGGTATCGCACAACTGCGGCAAGGCAGAGAGTGGAATACCGGCCCGTGAGGCCAGTTGCGGAGACCAGTCACCGGTAGTTACGTCCACGAGTTCGGTGGTCGACGCTATTGAACGCTCCGCCCCGAAAGTGCCCGTGAGGCCGTGCACCCACAGATCCGGGATCAGTAGGGCTTTCTCCCCGCCCGTCAGTTCACCTCGCTCGGCGGCATCCGACAACTGGTAAAGGGTATTGATGGGGAGGGGATTGATGCCTGTGATGCTGTAACCGACCCGCGCCGGAATCCGCCGACGGAGCCGTTCAACGGTCTCGGACGAAGCTGACCTGTAGTGGCGCGCACGCGGGAGGGCCTGTGCGCCAGGGCGGACGATGCCGTAGTCGACACCCCAACTGTCGATGCCTGCGCCACTGGCCGAATGGCCCCGTTCGCGCAGTGACGTAATCGCGGTGCGAAGACCAACGAGCGTCTGTTGAAACAACCGGGTAGTGTCCCACTCCAAAACGCCCGCGATCAGGAGCGGGTCGTTGCTAAATCGTGTTACTTCTTTCAGCTCGATCTGTGTATCTTCGATGATTCCGTAACAGACCCGCCCACTCGTTGCTCCAAGGTCAACCGCTATAAACGCAGGCATGGATCCTCACTCTCGACACTGAAAGACGGCGATGCACCGAGTGGTACATGTTGTGAAATTTATCAACGAATTTCACCCAACGCAAGGCATCTAAACATGAACTAACAAATGTCGGCTAGGATTACGCTCATAACAAGCGAGGGGAAGACATGACGCTAAGCGGCTCTGCAGCCACTGAAGAACGGCGAGAAATGCTCAGGGTGATTCTTCGCGAGGAAGGCACGGTTGATTTGGCCGCAGCCTCTGAAAAACTCGAAGTGCACCCCATGACCGTTCGCCGCGATCTCGATTTCCTGGAACAGGAAGGGATCGCTCGGCGTGTCCGGGGCGGTGCGGTCTACGTCGGCACCGAGGATTTTCATCAACGCCAAGGTCGGCATTTTGCCGCAAAACGACGTATCGCCGAGAAGTTAGTGCCCCTGATCAAGTCAAACCAGGCCATCGGTCTCGATGCATCAACGACGGTCTTTCAGCTCGCAAGCGCGCTAAAGGACGTCGAGCAACTCTCGGTTATCACGAACGGACTGGCCACCTTCACGGCCCTTCAACATCGGCCAGGGATACGCGCGTACCTCACCGGAGGGGAATCCGAGGAGCAAAACGCCAGCCTCGTCGGGCCGTTGGCTGTGGCTTCGTTGTCCAGTTTCCTGCTGAATACATGTTTTCTCTCGACGACTTGCATCGACCCGGTCATCGGCACCAGCGAACCCACTATGGCTCAGGTTGAGGTGAAGAAGGCGATGGCGGACGCGTCCCAGTTTGTCGTCATTGCCACGGACTCATCGAAGCTCGGTACGCGGTCCGTCGCTCGTGCCCTTCCAATGACCAGGATCGATCTGCTCGTCACGGAACTCGACCCCAAAGACCCGAAACTGGACCCTTTCCGAGACGTCGCTGACATCCTCTGAAGCAGGCACAAGGCTCCTCCCAAATGGCAAGGGAATGGGCGGTCCCCACCAGATGCTCGGTCCGACATCGGTCGACAAGCCCAAGAGGAGGCAGTTTCCGAGACTCAGTGAGGGACTGCGGTAGGGAAGGTCACACCTTGATCCCTGCAAGGCAGTGGATCCGTGGTCGGAACGACATCATCACGGCAACTTATGGCCAGTTCAGATTCCTCCACCAGATCAAGCAGGTCGTCCCAGACGCCAGAGGGGATCCTCCACTGGGCAAGGTCCGTGACAAAATCGGCTTTCGACGGGGTGCTGGCGCCAACGATCGTTGAGGCAACCCGTGGATCAAGCGTCGAGAACTGCAGGGCAGCTGCCGCCAGGGGGATGCCATACGCCGCACAGATCAAGCGCATCTTATCGCTGCGTTCTAGACGTGCCGGACCCCTCTCCCGGTTCATGCCCTGGGTAGACCTTTCCTCCCCATCCAGAAGTAATCTGCCGGTGAATGGCGCGGCATTTACGAAGGCCACCTCCCGGGAGACGGCATTCTGGATCAGCGGCTCGGCCGCACGATCCAGCAGGTTATACGGAACGTGGCTGATCACCGCGTCGAACGCGTCAGTTTGCAGGTACTTCAGTTGAAGATCTATCGGACCGCCCGCAATACCGAGATGATTGATCAGGCCCTGATCCCGCAACCCAACGAGCGTTGCAAGAGCGCCGCTACGCGCCGTTGCTGATTCAAAGCTGAACTCTTCGGGTTTACGCAGCAAGACGAGCGGGAGAAGGTCGAGGCCAAGGCGCTGAAGGCTCTCTTCCACGGCGCGGACAATGCCGTCCCCCGAGAAGTCGAGCGCTAAGGCGGGTCCCACGCTACGCGTCAGGACGAATCCATCTGGCAAGCCGCCTGCTTCAGAAATGGCCCGCCCAATACACCGTTCTCCTTCGGCTCCCTGCCAGTATTCACCATTCGCATCGATGAAGTTGAAAGGTCCTTCCAGCACTCTCCGGATGGTCTCCAAAGCGGTTTCGAAACCGGGCCCGTAATGCAGCTGGCTAGTGCACGCATCCATCGTGCTAAGGTTGATGCCCACTGATGACGCCGACAGGCCCGCACGGCCAAGCATTCGTTTTCTCATCTTTACCCTCGTGCAACCCTTCGTTTGGTTTTGTGACCTTCCTTAGCCTCGGTAGCTGTAGCCGAGAATTTCTGCCACTTTTACAACCCACCCCTCGTTGGCTGTAAGGGCCGCCCGGCACCGGCCACCTGCCAGTGCCGACACAGGCGTTGTGGCTGCCCGGTCTTCTCTAGGCACCCTGATAGGCGCCTTTATCGTCTCGCGGCTTGTACTCGCTCGTGAGTGAGCGCGTCGCCGCCGGGAAGGCTGACGAAGGCTTCCTCTTCTATGCCGAGATCCGCGTACACCTTGTGCAGTGCGGCGACCACGGCGCCGACGGCACCCGAGAAGTCACCCAACTCGGCAGGAGCGAGCCGGGGAGACACGCGGAGATTCTGCTCTAGAGCCGCCTGGTAGCGGTCGAGTGTCGACGCGAGGGAGTTCGCGATGCCGCCGCCGAGGACGATCGTCTGCGGATCGCATGAAACCGTTGTGGCCGTGAGAACGATCAAAAGAGCTTGATCGAAGTGGGCGCGCAATGCCTTCAGTGCGGGGCCCGCATCGCTAGCGAAGAGCTGGCTAGGGGCGGCGAGATCGATGCCCGCTTCGGCGGCACGGCGGATGATCCCGGCACCGGTGACCATGTGCTCAAGGCGAGTCCCAAGGGGTCCGACGGGCAGCTGCCCGAATTCACCGATTAGTCCGTGGTCGCCCTGAAGGATTCGGCCATCGATCGCCAGGCCGGCGCCGAGACCGGAACCGATCGTGACCATTGCAGCGTTGGACGCGGAACGTGCCGCGCCGAAATGCTGTTCACCGAGGAGCGCATAGTTGGCGTCGTTGTCGAAGCCGACCGGCCTGCCCATCGCATTCTCGACGTCGTCCAGGAACGTTGGCGCCTCGATCTGGGCCAAGTTGGGTGCGTTGGAAATGGTGCGCTTCTGCTGACTCACAGCCCCCGGCAGGCCAACGCAGAGGTGTTCGACCCGATCCCAGACGTCTCCGGCCGATGTGCGCGCCGTGGAGGCCAACCAGTGTGCAAGCTCGCGCGCGGTCGTCGCAGTGGGCGTCGCGATCTCGAGGGCAAGGAGCGGACGAGCAAGCAGGTCGGCGACGACGAGACGCACGTTGGACGCTCCGAGGTCCACGCCGACGACGAAACTGCGATTGGACACCACGTCGAGCTCGACGGCCCGACGTCCGCGGGATTCGGAGATGATCTCGGCAGTCTCGGTGACGATTCCTTCAGCGATCAGCTGGTCGACAGCACGGGTGACTGTCGCCGCGGAGATGCCTGATGCTTCGGCAATCCATTTGCGGCTGGCAGGTCGCGACATCATTAGGGCCGTCAAGACCGCCTTGCGGTTCAGTTCTCTAGTGTCTTGGACCATCGGGCCTCCTTTTGCAATCAGTGTGAATTCAAAGTTAGCCTAAATCGCCCTGGCGATCCAGCCATCTCGGGGGTCGGTTTACTGGCCGGTTCTTTTGTGATGACACTTGCCGGGCGGGATTCTCCAGCAGAGGCGGCTGCGCGATTGGCCTCGTCCCGCGTGACTGAGTATGACCCGTAGCCCTGATTTCACGGGGCCAAACCGTCGGGCGACGACGCCGCTCAGACTTCCCAGTGAGAGTCGTGAACGGGGCGAAAGCGCAGGGCGGAAGGTGCCCCGCGTCTTCGTCTGTGATCCCTCCGAGACCTATTCGTTATAATCGGGGGGTTGACTTTAGTTGCGCACTGAAATCAAAATGGATTACGCACAGTCGAAGATGACAGGGCCACGGACCAACCGCTACCTGTCACCGGAACTGGCATCCCACCCGGTCACGGAAGGTAGACCCCATGAGCACAGCACCCACGGTCCGACGGTTCGGCCTTCGTGCCGCCGTCGGCGCACTTGCGATCACGCTCGCCCTCGCTGGCTGCTCCAGCGGAGGCGGCGGCACGGCCGCTTCGTCCGGGCCCGCAGCCAAGCCCAGCCTGGAGTTCGCAGGTCCGAACGGCGAGAAGCCCGGTGCCCTCTCGGAGCTTTCGCTGACGAGTAGCGAGCAGGCGAAGGTGAAGGACGGCAAGTACACCGCCGCCTTCGTCTGGCACACGTCCTCGGACTTCGTGACCGCCGTCGAGAAGGGCGCGCGTGAGGAGTTCAAGAACCTCGGGATCGACGTCGTCGCGAGCACGCAGGCCAACTTCAACGCCGCTACCCAGGCCAACAACGTTCAGACAGTCCTCGCGCTGCACCCGAACATCATCGTTACCATCGCGGTCGACCCCACTTCCGCCGCCGAGGCGTTCAAGCCCGCCGTCGACGCTGGAACGAAGCTCGTCATCATGACCACGCCCCCCGCCGGATACCAGGCCGGCAAGGACTTTGTGTCCATCGTGACGGAGAACCTGGCCCAGGCAGGGCAAGCCAACGCCGAGATCCTGGGCGACGCCCTCGGCAAGACCGGTGAGGTGGGCTATATCTCGTACAACGCCAACTTCTGGTTCACGAACCAGAGGGACAAGTCATTCAAGGATTGGCTGGCCTACGAATACCCCGACATGAAGATCGTTGACTCCGAAGGCTTCGCCGATGAGACGGCCACCCAGACGATCGCGGCCGCTATGATCGCGAAGAACCCGAACATCAAGGGCATCTACGTGTCATGGGCGACGGCTGCGCAGGGCGTCGTGGCCGCGATCAAGGCGGCCGGGCGGAGCGACATCCAGGTGGTCACGAACGACCTGGACACCACCCTCGCGGCCTCGATGGCCTCTGGAACGAACGTGGCCGGAATGGTCGGAAACGGATCCCTCGGAATCGGCAAGGGTCTCGCCTTGGCCGGAGCATACGGCGTCCTCGGCAAGACCGCGCCGGCGCTGGTCGCCTCGGACCCGACCAAGGTCACTAAGGCAGACCTCGACAAGGGATGGCTTTCCGACTACGGCACCCAGCCGCCGTCTAGCATCACCGGCGGTTGACCTCGAACCGAGCGGGGCGGACGGTCTCCCCCCACCGCCCGCCCCGCTCGCCACGCACCCCAAGCACCAAGCACCACGAAGGAGACATCGATGTCAGGGCAAGTCACAACCGTTCTCGGTACGGTTCCGACCGATGACCTCGGCAGGGTCATGCCACACGAACACCTCCTCTCGCTGACCCCGGGACCATGGCTCACCGGCGGGCTGCGGGACGACGCCGTCGATCGGGCGGTGGAGGCCCTCGGGTCGCTCCGAGAGCTCGGATTCGGGACCGTCGTCGACCTCAGCCCTTACGGTGTCGTCGGTCGTGACGACAATGGCGACAACGCTGCACTGCTCGCCGAGATCTCGCGCAAGACGGGCCTGCACATCATCTCCGGAACCGCGTTCTACCTTGAGTCCTACTCTCCCGAGTGGGCACACGACGCCGACGCCGGCGTCCTCGCCGAGCGCCTGATCCGGGATGTCGTCCACGGCATTGGCGATTCGGGCATCCATGCAGGCATCTTCGGCGAACAGGCGACAAGCCTGGGTGAGATCACCGCGTACGAGGAGAAGTGCCTCCGCGCCGTCGCCCGCGCTCAACGCGAGACCGGACTCGCGATCATGACCCACACCACCCACGGCACGATGGCGTTCGAGCAGCTCGAGATACTCAGGTCCGAAGGCGTTGACCTGGACCGAGTGGTCATCGGCCACTTGGACACCCAGCTGAGCCCCGAATTCGTACGCCGCGTCCTGGATGCCGGGCCCCGCATCGCCATCGACACGATCGGCAAGGAGAGCTGGGATTTCTTCCTTAGTCCGGCCCCCGCCCCTCGCCCGGACGGCGAGTTCGACAAGCACGCCTTCCACCGGTCCGACGCCGGACGCGCCGACCTTGTCGCGTGGCTGGTCTCACTCGGATACACCGACCGCATCCTGCTCTCCCAAGACCTCACCGGAGCCGAAGTCTGGATGAACCCGAAAACCCACGGGATCCACGGCTACTCCTACCTCGGCGCTGTCTTCGTTCCCGAGCTCCGCGCACGCGGGGTCTCGGACGCGGACTGCGAAAGGCTCCTCACTGCCAACCCCGCAAGCGTGCTGGAGGTGCTGTGAACGTTCTTCAGCATTCCTCCGTCCCGGTTTCGCGGTTCGTCGTCGGTGTCGATCTTGGCGGAACCAAGGTGCGTGCCGGCATCGCCGGCCTCGACGGTCGGGTGCTGTTCCAGATGACCGAACCCACCGCTCCGGATGCTGGGCCCGATCTCGTTCCACAGTTGTCCGCACTGGTGGCTGCCCTGGCCTCGGCTGTCGGGTCCGATGTATCGGCAGTCGTCGCTACGGCGGTCGGAGGAGCGGGTGTTCCCGACGGCGACTCGGGCCGATTCGAGCGCGCGCCGAATCTCGGCGAGCTCGA
Organism: Arthrobacter sp. GAS37; assembly: GCF_044908325.1. Taxonomy (NCBI): domain Bacteria; kingdom Bacillati; phylum Actinomycetota; class Actinomycetes; order Micrococcales; family Micrococcaceae; genus Arthrobacter; species Arthrobacter sp. GAS37. Next base: position 226,053 of record NZ_JBIYDB010000003.1, on the reverse strand, counting down.
CGGTTTCAGCCTGGCAGCCGACCTCGAGGAGGCGCTGGGGCATCCGGTGGTGCTGGAGAACGATGTCAACATCGCGGCTCTCGGCGAACTGTACGACGGCGTCGGCCTCGCGTACGACAGCTTCGCGTTCGTATCGGTCGGCACCGGCATCGGCGTCGGTCTCATCCTCGACCGTCGGCTGTGGGCCGGAGCGAGCGGCGGCGCCGGAGAGATCGGATACTTGCCGTTCGGTGCCGACCCGCTCAACCCCGCCAGCCACCGTCGCGGTCCGCTCGAAGAGGTGGTCGCGGGCGACGCCATCGGCCGTCGGTACGCGGCGTCCTCCGACGCAGCCGCCCCCGAAGCCACTCCCGATGCCGTCGAGGTCTTCGACCGGGCCGGCCGCGGGGACCCCTGCGCGGCCGCCTCGCTCGACGAGGAGGCGAAGTGGATCGCCTATGCCCTCGTCGCGGTCGACGCTGTCGTGAACCCGGGACTCTTCGTCCTCGGCGGGGGAATCGGCACCCGCATCGAACTCCTCGCGCCCATCCGCGCGTGGATGACGCGCCTCGGCCGAGCCGACCTCGAGGTCGTCATCAGCCGGCTCGGCCCCCGCGCCCCCATCGCCGGCGCCGTGCGCCTGGCCATCGACAAGGCCCTCCAGCCACAAGAAAGAGAAGCATCATGACCATCACGACCCACGTCAAGACAGGGACGGCCATCGACGTCCTCCGGCACATCGATTGGAGGCAGTATGTCGTCTACATCGGCTTCGTAGTCGTCTTCGCCTACTTCGCCATCACCCAGGCCGGCAACTTCCTCAACACCACGACCCTGGTCAACATCATCACCCAGGCCGCCCCCATCACCGTGATGGCGGTCGGCGCGGTGTTCGTCTTGAGCGTTGGTGAAATCGACCTCTCCATCGGTTCCACCGTCGCACTCGCGTCCCTCGGGTCGGCCGTGACGCTGCAGGCGACCCACCAATGGTGGTTGGCCGCGTTGGCCGGACTCGCCATCGGCGCTGGGGTCGGCGCGGTCAACGGGATCTTTATCACTCTGGTGCGTCTGCCATCCTTCCTGGTCACCCTGGCCACAATGGGCCTGGTGGCCGGACTCGCCCAGCAGGCGACCAACCTGCAATCGGTTCCGGTCACGAACAGCGCCTTCGGTTGGCTGTTCGGCGGCGGGACGCTTCTCGGGATCCCCATTCTGATCTGGTGGACAGTCGCGATCGTCGCCATCGGCTGGCACGTGCTCCGTCAGCGCTCGTTCGGCGCGCACGTGCTCGCAGTGGGCAACAAATCGTCGGCAGCGGCGGTGAGCGGCATCCGAGTGAACCGCGTGAAAATGATCGTCTTCATCGTGAGCGGCATGGCGGCGGCCCTGGCCGGCCTCCTCTACGCGGGTCGTCTTGCCGGCGCGACGTACACGCTCGGCAGCTCCGACCTGATGAGCGTGCTCGCCGCGGTCATCGTCGGGGGCACCTCCCTCACCGGAGGCAAGGGCTCCATCATCGGAGCCCTTGTCGGCAGCCTGTTCATGAGCATGATCAACTACGGTCTGCTCCTGGGCGGCCTCAACGTGGCACAGCAGCTAATCGTGCGCGGCATCATCATCCTCGCCGCCGTCTCCCTCTCGCTCCGCGCCAAGAAGAACAGTTAGGCCCACCGATGTTCGTAGACCTCCTTCGCCGCCGCAACCCGGCGCTTCTGCAAGCGGCCGCCCGGTTCCACCAGAACGGTCAGATCCCGGCCAACACCTATGTGATCGACCTCGATGCGGTGACCCGAAACGCGGCCGCCATCTCGGCCGAAGCCAGCCGACTCTCCCTGACGCCCTTCGCCATGACGAAACAGATCGGGCGCAACCCTGACGCCTCCCGGGCAATCGCCGCCGGCGGCATCGACAAAGCGGTCGGGGTGGACCTCGAGTGCGCGATCGCCGCCGCAACCGGGGGCCTCGGGATCGGTCATCTGGGGCACCTCGTCCAGATTCCCAAGCATCGCGCCGCTGAGGCCGCCGCACTCGAACCGCTCTACTGGACGGTTTTCTCGGAAACGAAGGCAGCCGAGGCCGGCGCGGCCGCTCTGGCGCACGGCCGGGTCCAAGACGTCCTGTTGCGTATCCAGGCCCCGGGCGATCGTTTCTATCGCGGACACGAGGGCGGGTTCGACGCCACCGACGTCGTCGGCGCTGCCGACCGGATCGACGCCATTGGGGGCGTTCGGTTCGCTGGCATCACCACCTTCCCCGCAACGCTGTTCGACGCCACAACAGGTGCCACCCGCTCCACTCCGAACCTCGCCACGCTCACCACGGCCTTGCGGGCACTGGAACGGGCGGGCCGCCGGGATGTGCAGGTGAACGCGCCAGGAACGACCTCCGTTTCCATCCTGGCAACGCTCGCCGAAGCCGGTGCCACCCAAGTGGAACCGGGACACGGCCTGACGGGCACCACTCCGATCCACGCGGTGCAGGACCTCGTGGAGGAACCCGCCATCGCCTATGTCTCCGAGGTCTCCCACCTCTGGAATGGCGACGCCTACGTCTTCGGCGGTGGCCTCTACGTCGACCCGGTGCTCGGCGGCTCGACGACCACAGCGCTCCTTGTGGCGCCGGATACCAACGCGGTCACTGCGCCTGAGCTACGGGTGGACATGCCGGCAGCCGACGCGATCGACTATTACGCCACCGTTCCCCTCGGTGACCATCGCGCACAACCAGGCGACACCGTGCTGTTCGGGTTCCGCCCCCAAGTGTTCGTCACCCGCGCCCTCACCGCCGGCATTTCGGGTCTCTCCACCGGAACGCCGACGGTCGCCGGTATCTGGTCTTCCGACGGCTCAGCACCCCTCACCATCTCCGACACCCTCGCTGCACCCAGGAGGACAGCATGATCATCGCAGACCCCACATCCACGCCCAAACCCAACGACGGAACGGTCAAGCCGCTCCGGCTCGACGGCATCAGCAAGCACTTCGGCGGCATCGTTGCCATCAAGCGGTTCGACCTCGAGATCGAGCCCGGCGAGATCGTCGCCCTTGTCGGCGACAACGGTGCCGGCAAATCGACGCTTGTCAAGATCATCTCCGGCCTCTACCAGCCCACCGACGGGGAGATCTGGTTGAACGGGGAACGCACCATCTTTCGTGACGCCTCCGATGCGCGCACGAAGGGCGTCGAAGTCGTCTACCAGGATCTCGCACTCGTCGACCTCCAGCCGGTGTACATGAACCTGTTCCTCGGCCGCGAACTGCGCAAGCCGCCGTTCGGCACGCTCGATCGCAAGGAGATGGCAACACGCACGCAGGCGCTCGTCGACGAGCTGGATGTGCGCATCCCCTCTGCGAAGTCGACACTCAGCGACCTTTCGGGCGGCCAACGACAGGGTATAGCCATCGCGCGCGCTACCCATTGGGCCAGCAGCCTTGTGCTCATGGATGAACCGACGGCGGCCTTGGGGGTGGCCGAGACCGCGAAGGTCGAGGAGACCATCCTCAAACTCAAGGAGCGCGGCGCCGCCGTACTCGTCGTCAGCCACAACATGGAGCAGGTCTTCCGCATCGCCGACCGGGTCACCGTCCTCCGACGTGGGACACAGGTAGGAACCCGGCGTGTCGCCGACACGTCCCACAATGAGCTGATCTCGATGATCACGGGGCTCGCCTCGTGAGCGCGGCGATCATCGACGGGCCCGGGGCACTAATGCGGGCGGAGATCGCCGAGCAGCCCAGCCGCTGGCTCGACCTGCTTGATGACCAGCGGCCCGCCATCGACGCCGCCGCCGACCTGATCCGTGAAACACAACCGGAACTGCTCGTCTTCGTGGCACGAGGGTCAAGCGACCATGCCGCGATGTACGGCCAATACCTCGTCCACAACCTTCTTCACATCCCGGCCATGCTGGCGACCCCGGCAACGGTGACCGCGTTCGACACCAGCCTCCGCTACCCCTCGACTGTCGCCCTCGCCGTATCCCAGTCGGGCCAGTCCCCAGACCTGCTCGCGACCGCCGAATCCATTGCCGAAGCGGGCGTGCCCATCGTCGCGATCACCAACGACTCCCGGAGCGCCCTCGCCGCACTCGGCTGCGTTCATATTCCGCTCGCGGCCGGGCCGGAACTCTCAGTTGCCGCGACCAAGACATACACCGCGGAGCTCCTGGCCATCGCACTCGTGGTGTTCCGCGTCGCTGGCCTCGATTGGGACGACATCGGAACTCGCGTCCGTGCCACAGCGGAGGAGGCGATCGCAGTCCTCGGTCAGCCGGTCGACGAGTTTGTCGATGCTTTCGAGGGTCGCGAACGCATCCTCATCGTCGGCCGAGGCTACGGGATGGCTACCGCGAAGGAGGGCGCCCTCAAGCTCATGGAGACGAATGCGATCGCCGCCTCGGGCTGGAGCGCCGCCGATGCGACCCACGGCCCGCTCGGGCAGATCGTTGCTGGTACGGGCATCATCGCGTTGACGGGCGGCGACGCAGGCCGCGACTCCGTCATCTCCTTCGCCGAAGCGGCCACCCGGCTCGGCGGGCTCGTCGCTGAGCTGGGCGGCCGGACAATCGCGGACGCCCAGGTCCGCGTGCCGAGCGCCACCGTGGCGACCGAACTGTCGCCGCTCGTCGACATTCTCCCGCTGCAGAGACTGGCCCTGGAACTGGCACTACGCCGCGGACTCGACCCGGACAATCCAGTGGGTCTCGCCAAAGTCACCAAGACCCACTAATCCGCGCGCGATGCCCCGGGCCCGCCCGGTCGCCCCGGTTGATCGTCAGGCTCAACAAGTGCGGAAACGTGGGCGTATCCCTGCCCTGGCCGTGGGCAACCAGCAACGCAACACCAGAGGCGGGCCGTTGCCGTCAACCAGAATGGCAAACAGCCAAGATCCTTCTGGCTATTCACGGCTGGGTTGTGGCATGCGGCATGACGCTAGGAGTCCATTAGCGTCCTCGTCGCGCCCAGGGTATCGGACGAAATGACAGACAGAGCCAGGCAGCCCGCAATTGCAACCGACTCACCTTTAACTCACCTTGATCAGCAACAACCAATGACAAATCGTCGCCCATCGTTGACTGCAAGAACCCCTAGAATCCGCGCGAGAACTACCAGTTTCGAGGCGCACTTAGGCGTCAAGGCCTAAAGCGGGGGTCGTCGGTTCGAATCCGGCAGGGGGCTCCGATTGTGGCTAAATGGCTCTGCTGATGCGTGCCACGCATATGCGGCCGTTGTCCTGCCTCTGGATGAGGGCCAGCCGTTTGCCGTCCGCGATGAGCTTAAGGGTGACTTTGTCGCCTTTACTTGCAGGGCCGATCGGGCTTGAGAATCGGTAGAAGATATAGAACGAGCGCCGGTTTCCTGCGTGGTCCTTCGCTTCGAGGCGGATCGTGACGCCGTTCCGGGCGGCGGTCTTCCGTGCGACCGTGACCTCGACCTGACGCCACTGGGCTCCGGAGGCAAGTAATTTGCGGATTCCGCCATAGTCTCCTAGCTCATTCCTGAGTACGAGGGCGATTGCGGTCGGGAGGATCAGCAGAAATATGCCCATGGTCACGGGATCGGGATGGTTCGCGTCGTTGGCGCCGTCGATCCAGATGTCATGCGGATCGGCTGTGTCGACGTCGATCGTTGTCCGGAACCCGGGCCCGGGCAGAGTATTGCACTTCGCGTTGACTTTGGCGACGCTGTGCAGCTGGTGGCCGTTGACGGTGTAGTCCACGTCCAGCTGACACGAGGAAACGCGGCGTGCCGAGGTATCGGTTTGTGCCGTGACCGTCCCGTCGTTCTTGGTGTAGCTGGCGAGTGTGTGTTTGATCCCCGCGATGATGGCCCATCCGAGCCAAGCTGAGACCAATGCGATGACGACGACAGCGGCGGCTCGTTTGAGCCAAAGCCTCCTGCGAAGCCAACTTCCTTTCCACGTCGGGGGTGCGGAGTCCGGCGGTATGGTGGCCTGCAACCGAGTGCTCTTGGTGAGCTGGACCCATGGTCCCGTCGCCTCGCTGCCCCTGACCGCCGACGGAGCTTCGATGGTTTCGCGTGCAGAGTGCCGAGGGGTTCTCAGTGGAAGATTGCCGAGCTCGGACGAGGTCAGGTTCGCCTTTGCCGTGAACCATGTGCGGGACATGGCGCTCGTGTTCCACTCGCTCTCGACCTTGCGCGCCGCATCCGAGCCTGTCAGCGTCCAGGGCAGATACTGGCCGGTTCCGAATGCCCCCGGAACCAATGATCCTTCGGAAACGAGCTCTTTGATCGCATCCAGGGTGAATTCCCTAGCCTGTCGATGATCCGAAAGAAGACCACTGCCCCTTGCGAGGGCGACTAAGTCGGAGGCGCTGAGCCACCGGTCAGCGGCCGCTGCCATCAGCGGCTCCCGAAGAGCGTCGGCCTTCACGCGGGCACGTCGGCAGGAACATCGCCTGGAGCCCGAGCCGAGTTGTGTCCAAAGATGTGGGTCATTGCGTTTCCCCCGCCGCGGATGCTTCCCCGTTCTTACGGCAAACTATCGCATAATCGGGGAGCGGCCGAAACGGCGATCTGGTCTAATGTTGACCGATGATTGAACCGCGCCAACTTAGTGAAAGCGTCAGCATGCGCGTACTGCGCATAAGTGATGCGGCTGCGCTCGCAGCCGCATATGTGCGCAACCGTGACTACCTTTCACCCTGGGAGCCAATGCGGCCCGAGGAGTACTACACCGTAGATTGGCAGTCCTCGGACATTGCCAACCGCCTCGTCGCGCAAGAGGCAGGGGAGGCGTATCCGCTCGGGCTGTTCGACGGCGATCGACTCGTCGGCCGATTCAACATGGCAGGAATCGTCCGCGGTCCCTCCCAGAGCGCGGGCCTGGGTTACTGGGTGGACGGCGCCTACGCGGGCCGCGGACTGGCGTCGGCGGCAGTCCACGCGATAGTCGAAATGGCGCGCGACGAACTCGGACTGCACCGCATCGAGGCGAGCACCCTTCTGCACAACGCTGCCTCGCAGCGCGTGCTGCTTAAGGGCGGGTTCCAGCAGATTGGCATGGCGCCGCGATACCTGCAGATTGCCGGAAAATGGCAGGACCACAATCTCTACCAAGTGGTCCTTCACGACTAGAACCGTATACGGGCTCGCCAAGTACGCTATCGCCATGCAGATTCGTGAATGCACCCTCGACGACCTGGCGCAGGTGAATTCGCTCTGTGACGCCAGTGAGCGAAAGCGCTGGACCAGCGACATGATCGCCCCAAGGAGCGACCGAGTCGTTTTAGTGGCCGTAGCAGACGGCGAGGTCATCGGCGTGGCCAAGACGCATTTCCACTCGGATCCGGAAGGCCGCTCGCCCGCAGGCCACTATCTCGGGGGCGTGGTGGTCGCTCCGGGGTTTCGACGGCGACGGGTCGGTTCTGCCCTCACCCTGGCGAGGTTGGAATGGATCTGGTCCCGGGCGTCGATTGCTCACTACTTCGCAAACGAACACAACACGGCATCCATCAGAATGCACGATGCTCTCGGCTTCCAACCGGTCGCCCGATTCTCGGAGATTCGCGGAGTGACCGCCGACGACGGCCGGTCTGAACTCATTCTCTTCGCGGCGTCCCGGTAAGCGATTGGGCTCGTTGACTACGGCGCCTCGCCTGACAGCCGGACGGCCTGCCCGCACAAGTGTGCGGGCAGGCCGTCAGCTCTTGAACGCTTTGAAGTGTCAGGGGCGGAAGAGTTCCTCGAAGGTGCCCGAAGTGGTGGGTGAGCAGGTGTTCGCCAGGCAGCCCAGGTGCCACAGGTGCTGGACCGTGGAGAGCAGGGTGTAGTGGTCGGAGAGCTGGTTCGTGGTCTTGTGCGGGCCTTCGGCCGAGTTGATCACGATCATTGGTGCGTGGCCGCCGCCCAGGACCGCGCCGTTCTGTCCGACCGGGCTGCCCGGGCCGCCCGTTGAACCCGAGTAGTCGTTCTCGTCCCAGGCCAGGACGATGCTGGACTTGCTCGTCTTCCACGTTGGGGAATCCATGATCTGCTGGACGGTCTGCTTGACGTAGGCATCGCCGAGCTGGATCGCGCCGTGGTCGAGGCCGGAGTCCGGGTAACCGCACTGGGGCAGTCCGATGAGGGCTGCTCCGGAGGGTGAGATCCCGTGCATGTCGTGGCACTGGTTGGGACTGATCCAGACGAAGTTGGGCACGTTGCCGCTCGCGAGATCGGTCTTGAGGTTGTTCTCGAGCGGCACGATGTTCTGCAGGCGCGGGCTGCCCGGGTAGTTGATGTCCGAGAAGTACATGAACGGGTTATGCTTCTGGGCGTACAGCTTGACCGTGGTGGAGCCGATTGTGGGTGCGTATTCGACCTGGGAGCCGGCGCTCGGGAGGTTCTCCATGTATGCCTTCCAGCTCAGTCCCTTGTTCTCGAGCTGGTCGACGATGGTCTGGCCGGAGAACATATGCGGAGTCGCGGAGGCGCTGGCCGCCTGTTCTGGCGTGAGCTGCCCGGTGACTCCTGTGTCGCTGGAACCGGGTACGAACTCTTCGGGGGCGCACGTGACATTCGCGCCCGCTTTGCAGTCGTCCCAGATTCCTTGGAAGCTGCCCGAGATGGCTGAGAGGTAGTTCGGGAGGCTCGGGTGGGTGACGCCGTGGTAGTTCGCCGCGGTGTTGTAGCGCTGCGCGAGGGTGTTGATGTAGGGCGCGTCGGCGGTGTTGCCGATGATCTGGTCGTAGCCGTGGTTCTCCATCATGATGACGAAGACGTGGTCAGGACCGTTGGCCCCTTGCCCGCTCGCTTGGGCGACGGAGCCGGACGTGACCTGCGCCGTGGCGGGGGCAACCGCGCCGACGACTGCGGCGCCTGTGAGCGCGACGGTGGCTGCCATGGCAACCATGGCTCCTGCCTTGCGGCTTTTCAGCACATTGAGCATTGAAATTGTCCTTTCGGGTTGCGCTCCAGTCGGAGCGCCCATAGTCGGGGTGAAGCAGCGGGGTGAAGAACAGTTGGCGACGGGTGGGCGACAGCCCGTCATCGGCCGAGCTGGGGGTCGGACGTGAGCGCCCGGCTGTCGTCGAGGCGCCCTGCGAGGACCCGCACGAGCTTCGGATCCGCCGCGGCGGTGAGCTTGAGGTCGTACCAGCCGCCTTGCGCCGGGATCACCACGGTCTTGGCCTGGCCCGGGTTGAGCGCGAGGGCCTGCGACCCGGCGCCGTATGCGTCCGTGAGCGTGAGGGCGGCCGCGGCAGGGCCAGCGTTCTCGATCCGGAACCGAGCGTGTCCGGACACGCCGTCGCGGGTGACGGTCGCCCGGATGTCCGCGGCCGCCGTCGTGCCCGCGAAGCGGCGGTACCAGCCCGCCGGGCCGTGCATCTGCACGTCGTACTCGGCGCCAAGCGCCCACGACGCATCGAGGGTCGCGCCCGCTCCGATCGTGTACGAGTACGGGCCTGCGGGAAGGAGATTCGAGCGGACCTGCACGTGTGCGCCGAGCGCCCCGGCGTTCGACCAGTGAGCGGAGAGCTTGCCGCCGGCCACCGAGACCGCGACGTCGAGTGCGTACCCGAGCGGGCGCGACGGGCGCGTGCCCTTCTCCTGGGCCGGCATCGAGTTGACTGCCGGAGGCGTCGGCACGTAGCTCGGATGCCGTTTGTGGTCAGCGGGCTTGAATGCCGAGGTGTCGGGCAGGGCCGGCGCCGCGCCCCCGTTCGCCGAGAAGTCGAACGCGCTCGTGAGGTCGCCACACACTGCGCGGCGCCATGGCGAGATGTTGGGGGACTTCACACCGAAGCGTGACTCGAGGAAGCGCACGATCGAGGTGTGGTCGAACGTCTCCGAGCAGACCCACCCGCCCATGCTCCAGGGCGAGACGACGAGCATCGGCACGCGTACGCCGAGACCGTAGTGGCCCGGGACGTCGGCGATGCCGGAGAACGTCATCCGGCCGTCGTACCACTCGCCCTCGGTCGAGACCGTGGATGCGCCCGGGATCTGCGGGGTGTTGGGGTGCGGCGGGACGACGTGGTCGAAGAAGCCGTCGTTCTCGTCGTACATGAAGAACACGGCCGTCTTGCTCCAGACGTCCGGGTTGGACGTGAGGATGTTGAGGATGTTCGCCGTGTACCAGGCTCCGAAGTTCGGCGGCCAGTTTGAGTGCTCGGTGTATGCCTCGGGGGCCACGACGTAGGAGACCTGCGGGAGCTTCCCGCTCGCGACGTCCTCGCGGAAGATCCGGAACAGGTCGTCGCCGGCCTTCGCGTTCGTGCCGCTCAGCGCCTTCTCGTACAGCGGGCTGCCGGGCTTCGAGTTCTGGTACTGCGTGAGGTATAGGAGCGAGTTGTCGCCGTAGTTGCCGATGTGCGCGTCGCCCGTCCAACCCCAGGAGCCCGCAGCCGTGAGGCCGTCGCCGACGTCCTGGTACACCTTCCAGCTCACGCCGGCCTTCTCAAGCTCCTCGGGGTACGAGCTCCACGAGTAGCCGACCTCGGCGTTCCACAGGTCGGGGCCGCCGGCCTTGTAGTCGTTGCCGTCCCAGCCCGTGAACATGTAGTAGCGGTTGGGGTCCGTGGGGCCGAGCAGCGAGCAGTGGTATTGGTCGCAGATCGTGAACGCGTCCGCGAGGGCGAAGTGGAACGGGACATCGCCGCGCTCGTAGAACGCCATCGTGGCCTCGGACTTGGCGGGGAGCCACTTGTCGTACTTGCCCACGTTGAAGGCCTCGTGGGTGAGCTTCCACGAGTGGTCGAGGTCCTCCATGAACTGCATGCCGAGATTCGGCGCGGTCGGGTGGTAGGGGAGGATGTCCCGCGTTCCGTTGTTCTGCGCGAACGCGTCCTTCCCGCTCGGGAGGATGGCCGGATGCGGGTCACCGAACCCGCGTACGCCCTTGAGCGTGCCGAAGTAGTGGTCGAAAGCGCGGTTCTCCTGCATGAAGACGATCACGTGCTCGACGTCTTTGATCGAGCCGGTGGCACGGTTGGCCGGGATGGTCGCGGCGCGCGCGATGCTCTCGCCGAGCATCTCCGCGATTGCGGTACTCGCCGCGGTAGCCCCTGATAGTTGAAGAAAACGTCGACGGTTGAGACCTGACATGAGCTGCTCCCAGTGCTTGGCTTTGCTGACGAAAACCCCCGACCGACTCTTCCAGCACTAGGCAAAGGCTAAGTGCCGGAAAAGCAAACTTTGGACAACATGCGGGGAGGCGAGCATGTGGCGTTCATCTGCCTTGAGCCTCGCCCCGGGGGTGGCTGGGCTTTTCGGTCTTTCGGGCGGTGAGATAAAGACGGTGGGCGGTGATGACCAGGACCAGCCAGGCGGCGCCGAGGGTCCAGGCTGCCAAGACATCGGTGAGCCAGTGGTGGCCCAGGAACACCCTGCTTAGGCCGATGGTCAGGGCGAAGAGGGCCGCGGCGGTCACTGTCCACGCGCGGGCCCGGCGGGAGCGGCAACGCAGGATGACCAGGTAGGCGACGATTCCGGCGATCACGAACGAATTCAGCGAATGTCCACTGGGAAACGAGGGGGAATACTCGTAGGGCGGCACGGCATCGCTGAGTGGTGGCCGGGCACGGCCGATGAGCTGCTTGCCGGCGATGGTCATGAGGAGGGAGCCGGCCGCCGCGGTCACAATGAGGATCGCTGGCGTCCAGGAACGGCGCCGGAGGACCAGCACGGCGGTGGCGATCACGGCCAGGATCGGCATCCCGATTCCCCCGCCCAGATCGGTGTAGGCAGTGGCGGTGGCGTCCAATGCAGGGCTGCGCAAGGTCATCGCTGCCTCCAAGACCGGGTGGTCCAGGGCGGCCACGCCATCTGCTTCTGTCACCGCCTCGTACACCCCGCCGGTCGCGAAGGCCAGCAGTGATGCGACTACGGCTCCGGCAGCCAGGATCAGGATCAGCGCACCGTATGGGCCGAGACGGGCACTGAGGCGTTGTGCGCGGGAAGCGAGCCACCTTCCGGCGGGGGTCTTCCACCGGGCCAAGTCAGTGTCACCGACGAACCGGTCGTCGATGAGCTCGCCTTTCCCTCCGGCTGACTCGTCGTCGGACGTGCCTTGGGGGTGAACGCCCATTGTCTTCCGCCTCACATCGTGAATGGATTTGATCAGTAAGGTTACCTTCTAGGCTGTTTGAAGACCGGACACCAGAGGATTGGCCTCGGCCCCCGGAGGGAGCACTGAGTGGATAGTGATGCTGGCACGTGGTTCCTGAGTCGCGCTGAGCGCGGGAATCTGGCCACAGATGTGCACTCGGGCGGTGCCGGGTCTCCGGCGTGGTCGGAGGGCAACCTCGTGCGTCCCCTGATTCATGGAGCGAGCTACTTTGCCCGACTGCATGAGGAACTGACTGCTCTGCAGGCGGGAGACCGTGTGTGGTTCACCGACTGGCGTGGCGACGCCGACGAGCGGCTGCTGGCCGACGGACCGACGATCGGGGACTTGCTCGCGGGGTTGGCCCGCGCGGGGGTGGAAGTGCGGGGCCTTGTCTGGAGATCCCACGGAGAGCGGGTATCGGCCCCGATGAGCGGCCGATCCAACGAGCTTCTCAGTCGCAAGATCAACGACGCCGGCGGGGAAGTGTTGCTGGATCAGCGTGTCCGCCTGTTCGGCTCCCATCACCAGAAAATGTTCGTCATCCGCCGTCGTGACGATCCATCGCGGGACGTCGCGTTCATTGGCGGGCTCGACCTTTCCCACAGTCGACGGGACGACGCCGATCATGCGGGAGACCCGCAAGCGGTGACCATGGATCCCCGGTACGGGAAACGTCCCCCATGGCACGATGCCGCGCTCGAGCTGCGTGGCCCCGTGGTCGCGGATGTCCTGGCAGTGTTCGCTGAACGGTGGAACGACCCCCACCCACTGGACCGACGCACCCCGTACCGGATGCTGCTGCAACGCCTGGCCCGTATGCCCCGGCACCCCGAACCGCTCCCGGCCGCTGCACCGCCGCCGCCCGCTGCCGGCCCCCATGCCGTGCAGCTGCTGCGCACCTACGGTGTGAAACGTCCCCCGTTCCCGTTCGCGCCCGAAGGGGAACGCAGCGTTGCCCGCGGATATGCGAAAGCCTTCGCCCGCGCCCGCTCGCTGATCTACATCGAGGACCAGTACCTGTGGTCGACCGAGGTCGCAGCCGGAATCGCAGAGGCCCTCGGACGGAACCCCGACTTGAACGTGATCGCCGTCGTGCCCCGCTACCCCGACTCCGACGGCCCCCTAGCAGGGCCGCCTAGCCGGATCGGGCAACTTCGCGCCCTCAGGATGTTGCGCCAAGTCGCACCCGACAGGGTCGGCGTGTTCGACCTGGAGAACAGCTCCGGAACTCCGATCTACGTCCACGCCAAGATCTGCATCATCGACGACATCTGGTTCACCTGCGGCTCAGACAATTTCAACCGCCGGTCCTGGACCACCGATAGCGAGCTCACCTGCGCCGTATTCGACACCGCTGCCGACAACGGGGAGCCGCCCGGCACTGACGGCCACGACGCTTCCCGGCCGCTGGCCCGCGGGCTCCGGCTCCAACTCTGGGCAGAACACCTGGGCATGGACCTGAACGATCCGCGGCTCCGCGACCCGGCGGCTGGGCTCAAGCTTTGGAACACCAGCGCCGACGTTCTCGACCACTGGCATGAAACCGGGCGCCGCTCGCCCCGCCCCACAGGAAACGTGCGGCATCACATCCCCGAACCCGTTTCGGTCCTCCAGCGTATCTGGGCGGATCCGCTCAGCCGCTTCGTCGTGGACCCGGACGGCCGTTCCCGTCGGCTGCGCGGCACCACCCGGTTCTAGGCAAGCATTGGTTGAAGCGCCCCCAGCGCGTTTATGGCCGCCCGGATTCAGGCGGCCATCACAGTGTCGGCGGATGACCGGACGGAGATGTTGACATCTGACTGTTGGGGATCGATCAGGGCCGGAAGTCGGCGGGATTTCGAGCAGCGGCGGAGCGCTTCCATGGCCGCCGGATCGACGTTGGCGCCGCTAACGTCGATTTCAAGGGCCAGACCATGCATGAGGGCGTTGGCCCGCCTCGCGACTACGTAAAGGGCGTGGAGGCTCCGGGAGGTTAGCCGTCCATGGGCTGTGATGCGGACTTGGGCACCATCGATGTCCATTTTTACGAGAAGCCGGATTTTTTCGGTCATGAGTCCTCTTCCGATCAGGAACCGCGACGCTGCGGCCCGGAACAAAGACTAAACGGAGGATGTGACGCAGGCAACAGTTACCTCCGTTTGCGGCCTAACTGATTGCGAACCATCACTTATGACTGGCCCATAGCTCTTCAGGGAATCCTGGCATAGGGTTTGACCCATTACCCGCTGGCTGCCCCATTGGGTTCATACGCACGATGTGGGCGTCCGGGCATGAACTTTGAACGCGGGATCTGGCCGACGCCGATTCCCGAATGATGAAGACGTGAGGGAGAAACATGACGCTTGCTCGTGCTGGACATCGAATGGCCACTCATCGTCCCTGTGTTCCCGCAACGCCGCCCAGGGTGCCGGCGTGTGGGCAGTGCGGTCCTGGGTTTCCTTTGACCTTCCATGAGTATGTTCCGGCGGTCTATGCGGTCGATGGCAGCGGATTGCGGCCGCCGTCGGCAAGCTACAGCTGTCCAAGATGCGGTACAAAGGACAACCATCAGGTTCCGTCGGGCTGGGCCCCGCCTGAGTGGCAGTGGTACTCCTGAGCCGCGTCGCTTAACGCATGGGACGACGGCGGGAGGCCCCGCCGTCGTCCGCTGTTCAGTCTTCAAGGAAAGCTGGCGTGAACAGTAGGTTCAGGCCCTCTGCCATGGTCGGATGGGTGATGACTGCATCGCGCACGGCGGCGTAGTCCAGTCCTGCAAGTATTGCCATCTGCACCGCGGCAATGACTTCGCTGGCTTCGGGTCCTAGCAGGGCGGCGCCGAGAATCCTGTTGGTCTCGCGGTCTATGACCGCCTTCCAGATACCCTCCAGGTGTCCCACGGTCCGGGCCCGGGGAATGGCCGAAACCGGCATTTTGGCGATGCGGACCTTGTAGCCTGCGTCCCGGGCGTGCCGCTCGCTCAGTCCAACACGGCCAAGTTCGGGGGTCGTGAATACGCTGTAGGGGATCAGCCGGCCGCTGGTGCTGCGTGGCTTGCCAGCGCCCTTCCTTGCCGCCAGGTTGGTCTTCAACACCCGGTAGTCGTCATAGGAGGCATGCGTGAACTGGGGCGTCCCTGCGGCGTCGCCTGCTGCCCACACTCCTTCTGCCGTGGTGTGCAGCTGATCATCGACCCTGATGAATCCGTGGTGGTCAAGTTCCACGCCGATACCTTCGAGATTGATGCCGTCGGTCATTGGTTTGCGTCCCACCGCCACCAGGATGTCATCGGCGGTGACTGTGTCACCGGAGGAGAGCGTCACGGTAACGGTTCCGTTTGCGGCGCGGCTGATCCGTTGTGCCCTGGTCCCCAGCCGAACGGTTATGCCGGCGTCAGTGAAGTTCTGTTCGATGGCAGCGGCGACGTCCGGGTCCTCCCGAGGAAGCAGTTGCCCGCCGCCCTGGACGACGGTGACTTTTACCCCGATGGTGTTGAGCAGGTCCGCGAATTCGCAGCCGACGTATCCGCCGCCAAGGATGATGATGCTCTCCGGCAGGGATTCCAGTTTCAACAGGGTGTTGCTGGTCTGCACTTTCGATTCCGGCAGGCCCTCGATGGTCGGCAGGAGCGGTTCGGTGCCGAGATTCAGTACGACGTCGGTGCCTCGCAGAGTGCGCACGCCGCCGTCGTTCAAGGTCACCTCGACCGTCCGGGGAGCGACGAACTTCGCCTCGCCGAGAACGAAGTCCATTCCCGATCCAATGAAGGAGGACAGCTGGCCCTTGACCATGGTCTCCACGACGTCTTCCTTGCGGTGGCGCAGCAGTTTGAGCTCCATGAGCGGGTCCTCGGCCCCGGAAATGCCAAATTCGGCGGCCCGGCGGATGGTTTCCAGTACCCGGCCGCTGTTGATGAGGGTCTTGGTGGGGATGCAGGCAACATTGATGCACGTCCCCCCGATCATCGAACGTTCGATCATTGCAACGTTCCTGCCCGCCCGGGCCAAGTCCATCGCCAGGGTTTTCCCGGCCTTTCCACCGCCGACCACCAGCAGGTCCACGTCCTCGGGGCTCATGGTGTTGCGCCTTCCGTCGCCAGGTAAGACAGTGCTGAGACTACGTGGGTTTGGACGCCAATGGACAGAGTCGGGTCGATCACCGGCGCGAAGAGCGGGGAGTGGTTGGCCGGAATGTCCCGGGCTACTGTTCCGCGTTCGACGGCGGCCCGGTAGGTTTCGGGATCCACGCCGCCTAGGAGCCAGAACGTGTATGGCACCCCGAATGCGTCCGGAATGCGGCTGAAGTCCTCGGACGCGGTCTGCTGTAAGGCCTGGCGCACGGAGTCCGCCCCGAAGTGGGCGGAGAATGCGGCCCGGACCTTCTCTGTCACGGCCTCGTCGTTGCTGGTGAGCGGGAATTGCTCGTAGTACTCGAAATCAGGGTCTTGTGGTGATCCGGCGGCGGAGCACTCGCCCTTGACTATCCGCTCAATGGCCGCGAGGACGGACGCACGGACCCGGGTGTCGTAAGTGCGGATGTTGAGCAAGAGGGTAGCTCGGTCCGGGATGATGTTCGACGTCGCTCCGGCGTTGAGCGCCCCCACAGTGACAACCGCGAAGTCGCCCGGCTTGGTCTCCCGCGAGACGATGGACTGCAGCCTGATCACGATCGAAGAGGCCAGCACCACCGGGTCAACGGACATGTGCGGCATCGAGCCGTGCGCGCCCTTCCCGTGCACGGTGATCTTGAGCGAGTCCGCGGCCGACAGGACTGGGCCGGCCGTGGTGGCGATCCTCCCCGCCGGGATCGGCATCACATGCTGGGCGAAGGCGACGTCGGGCCGCGGCACTTTGGCGACGAGTCCGTCGTCGACCATCGTCTGGGATCCAGCCCCGATCTCTTCGCCAGGCTGGAACAGCGCGATGTACGTCCCGGACCATGCCGCGCGCCCGTCGGCCATGAGCTTGGCTGCGCCGAGCAGTCCGGCGACGTGCAGGTCGTGTCCGCACGCGTGCATGACCCCGTCGACGGCAGACGCATAAGGCAGCCCGGTAGCCTCGGTCACCGGTAGCGCGTCCATGTCTGCGCGGGCAAGCACCGTTGGGCCGTCCCCGTTTGCGAGGATACCGACGACGCCGGTGCCCCCGATGCGTGTTACGGCATAGCCGAACGCCGCGAGTTTCTCCTCGAGGAGCATCGAAGTCCCATGCTCCTCGAGGCTTAGCTCGGGGTGCCTATGCAGATCGATGTACGTATCCCGGATCCAACCGAGCTGTGCTTCAAGGCCTGCCAGGACTGCTTCGCAACCGCTCATGGACCATCGCTCTCAGTAGCAGATCGGAGGAACCAGCATAGACCCAGAAACCGAACAGGGGGAGTGTAAATTGAGTCGATGATTCACGTTGAGCCCGACGATCCGGCACGCGCGGATGTCAACCAACTCCTGAGCGAACACCTGGCGGACATGTTCGCCACATCGCCGGCCGAAAGTGTCCACGCGCTGGATCATTCGGCGCTTTCCGCGCCGTCGATCACCTTTTGGACGGCCCGCGACGGCGGCACCCTCCTCGGGTGTGGCGCGCTCAAACTCATTGAATCCTCGGACGGCGCAGCGAAGCACGGCGAAATCAAGTCGATGCGCACCACGGCCAGTGCGCGGGGGCGCGGCGTCGCCACTCTCGTGCTCAAGCACATCCTGGACGAAGCCCGAAGCCGAAACTACGAGCACATTTTCCTGGAGACAGGAACCGAGGACTATTTCGCTCCCGCACGGCGCCTGTACGTCCGCAACGGATTCACCCAGTGCCCACCTTTTGCCGACTACACCCTGGATCCACACAGCGTTTTCATGGAACTCCGCCTCTGAGCGAACGGAACTCAGCAGACGTTTCCGAAGCCGCGAGCAGGTCACTCCGCGTCGCGGCTTCGGGAGGGGCGGTACTAGTCAGCGAGGATGTGGTATAGCGCTCGCCGGGTTTCGTCGATCTTTTCCATGGCCGCCGTGCGTTGTTCGTCGGTTGCGGCGAAGCGGAATTGGTGGATAACCCCCATAAGCTTTGCCACGCTCTGGTGAAACGCGGGTCCTGATCCTTCTGGATCGATGTTCCACGCATTTTCCAGCTCCTCGGCGTGCTCCGCTACGTATGCTTTCCCTGCATCGGTGAGTGTGAACTCGGTGCGCCGACCTTCGCCGACGGGTGCAATGAGCTCCTCGTCAACGAGCTGCTGCAGCGTCGGATAGACGGAACCCGGGCTTGGGCGCCACGATCCGGACGTCTTCTCGGCAATTGTCTTGATGAGTCCGTATCCATTGGATGGCGCTTCGGCCAGCAGGGAGAGGATCGCGAAACGAACGTCGCCCTTATTGGCCCGGCGCTGGCCGCCGGGACCAAAGCCCGGGCCGAAGCCCGGCCCGAAGCCCGGTCCGAAACCGCGGCCTGGCCCAAATCCGCGGCCAGGTCCGAATCCGCCGTGTCCGTGGGGTCCGCGACGGCTCCGGCCGCGTCCGAAGCGTTCCATGTCCGGACCGCAATCTGTGTGCTTGTTGTCGTGAATGCCTTTCATAACGGCATCGTCCCTTCAGTGTTGTGTGGGTTGCCCTGAGGCTCGCAGTTTGTTCTGCGATAGTTAACGATATATCGCTGACTGTCGTTAAACAAGACCCGCACTTTTGCCCGAGCTGGGCTGCGACGCCGCCCGGGGATACCCGATCGCTCCGACGACGGCCCCCTCGGAACTTAGGATGGTCGTGAACGAGATTGAGGACACTGAATGAGTGAACAACTTACGACCATCGAGGTCGAAGAATTCCTGCCGTATTCGCCTGCCAAGGTTTGGCGGGCGCTGACGGAGCCCGGGCTGATCGCCCGCTGGTTGATGGAAAACGACTTCAAAGCAACCGTCGGGCACCAGTTCCAGATGCGCGGGATTCCCGTTCCGGCAGTCGGTTTCAGCGGCTTGGTGGCCAGCGAAGTCCTTGACGTCGAAACGGAGAAGCTACTGCGTATCTCATGGCGGGACGCACACTCCGGAAACAGCCTCAACAGCACGGTGACCTGGTCAATCACCGCGGAGGACCCGGGCACCCGGCTGTCCCTTGTCCACGACGGGTTCGATCCCAACGAGCCGACCCATGTGGCATCGCACCGCATCATGAGCGGCGGATGGCGAAACCACGTGCTCCCGCTGCTCGGTCAGACCCTGGCCGAACTCGACAGCCCTGAACTCGACAGTGCTGAATCCGACAGCTAAGGCAAACAATGCAATTCGTCGTCTTCTACAGCTCGGATCCTTCGGCACTCCCGGGACTCCAGGCCGTCTACCCCAGGCACGTTGAATATATGCAGGCGTTCGCCGCCGAGGGCGGCCTGATCGGCATCGGGACTTTCAACAACCCCGCCGTAAACGGTTCGATGGGCATCTTCACCAGCAAGGAAAGGGCGGAGCAGTTCATCGCGGGCGATCCTTTCGTCCTGGAAGGGCTGGCCGTACCGAGCGAGATCCGGGAATGGAACGCAGTCATGTTCAGCTCACAGGGTCCCGACTGACACTCGGTCAACTTCCGCCCACCTCAGCGGCAAGTCTCCATAACAGGCTGCGGCGCCTTAGGTTCGATTCCCCACGCGGCCCGGTGTAACGCGGTCGCGAGCCAACCCCGCAGTCGAGCCAGCCGCAGTCGACTTGCCGGGCGTGCTGGAACAACCGGTGCCCCGGGCAGAGCACTGCGGCTGTCACTGTTCACGATGCTGATGACTGCGCAAGCCATCATCAACGAAAATTCCATAGTCATCTTCTTCTCATCTAAACGTGGAGCCCTGAACTGGTAAATCAGTTTTGCGGCTGGAAGAAACCCGAATACTCAAAGGCGGAACCGCCGTCGTTCAAGGTTCTGATAAAGACGCTAAGCGCTCCGGAAGACGATGTCAGCAGCTGTGCCGCTCCCTGCTTTTCCTAGGATTGACGGTCCCACCCTCACCGCGCGCGGGCCGGGCGATATCGAACAAATGGGCGGATACGGCTGGCTGCCGTATCCGCCCACGGTGCTTGGTTGGGTTGGGAGTTAGTGACCGGGGCCGCCGGTTTCGGTTGCGGTGATTTTGAAGCTCGCATCGAGCTTGACGGTGGCGTGTGTGCCGTCCGACTTGGTGATGTGGGCTTCGTAGGCGGCGCTGCCGTCGTCTTCGGTGGTCATGTTCTCCACCGTGGCGCCGGAGTTGGCGGCCAGAACAGCGGCCTTGACCTTGCTCGCGGTGTCACCGCTGAGGTCGGTTTCGTTTCCGTGGTTGCCATGGCCGCCCTTCCCGCCTCCGGGGCCGCCGGTTTCGGTCGCGGTCACCTTGAAGCTCGTATCGAGCGTGACGGTGGCGTGCGTGCCGTCCGACTTCGTGATGTGGGCTTCGTAGGCGGCGCTGCCGTCGTCTTCGGTGGTCATGTTCTCCACCGTGGCGCCGGAGTTGGCGGCCAGAACAGCGGCCTTGACCTTGCTTGCCGTGTCGCCGGTCAGGGCCGTTTCGTTTCCGTGCGTGCCGCCGTCCGTGGCGGGGGCGGATGGGCTGGCGGTCGAGGTGTCGGTAGTTGCGGCGTTGGCCGGCAGGGCCATGGCGGTGAGGGCTCCGCCGCCTGCGACGGCGCCGATCAGGGCCGCTCCCACTGCGATTTTCCGGACTTTGTTCACGATGTTGCTCCTTAGAGGTTCAACTCCGAGGGGTTCGAAGCTATACCCATCCTCGAACCCCACACTTTGGCCCCTCTATACCTGTGCTGTGCCTGAACTGTGACAATTCCGTCTGGCTCACAGGATCCGAAAGCGTGGCACCACGCGCTGTCCATCAGCAGGCTGGCCGGTTACGAACGTCGCTCGAGACATGCTGCTTGAGCAGCGAGCCGCCGGCTTCTGCCTTCAGTTCTCGGTTTTCAACCATGACCTGCCCGCGCAGGACCGTCATGCTGGGCCACGCGGCCACCTCGTAGCCGTCCCACGGGGTGTAGTCGGCCTCATGCAGGTCCTCAGCGTGGATGGCCCGCTTCACAGTGGTGTCCAGGACCGCCAAATCGGCGTCGCTGCCCACCGCGATCACGCCCTTCTGCGGGTACAACCCGAGGATCTTCGCCGCGTTGGCGGAGGTGATGTCAACAAAGCGGGTGAGATCGAGACCGCGCTTGGCCACCCCTTCGGTGTACGCGACAGCCATGCGCATCTCGACGCCGGCATGACCGCCCGTGGCGTCAAGAATGGTCTTGCCACGGGTCTTCACCTCGAGGTCGGTGCACACGCCGTCGGTTGCCAGGGTGCTGAGTGAGCCTTCGAGCAGCGATTCCCACATGGAGTCGCGGTCGGTTTCCGATTTCAACGAAGGGTAGGTGTGGTAAATCGCGCCGTTCTTCTGTTTGTAGTCTTCCGCGGTGAAGTACGCGTAGTGGGGGAGGATCTCGCCGTAGACCGCTTGACCGCGCCCGCGTGCCTCGCGGATGGCATCCACACCTTCGCGGGCGCTCACGTGCATGAGGTAGATGGGCGCACCGACGTGCTCCGCGAGCGTAATGACTCGCTGGAAGGACAACTTTTCCGAGAGGTTGTTGTGGGCATGGTGCATGTTCTCCAGCCCGATCCTGCCTTCGCGCTGCAATTGCTTGTAGGCGTACATGACGATGTCGTCGTCCTCAGCGTGCACCGCCAGCATCGCCCCGGCCTGGGCTGTTTGTTGCATGAGTCCCCACATATTGCCGAGGTCCGTCTTCTGCTTGGGGCGCGTCGGGGTGGTGTTGGTCATCCAGACTTTGTAGCTTCCATGGCCGGCTGCGACGGCGTCGGGAATCTGTTCGAGTACTTCGAACGGAATCTCCGGTTCCTTGAACGTGCCGTGCAAGGCGTAGTCGGTGTAGCTTGATCCGGCCCACTCGGCCGATTTGCGGGCAAAGGACTCCGAGAGCTCATCGCCGGGTTGCCAATGCGCGAAGTCCACCAGGGTGGTGGTGCCACCGTAGATGGCGCCCTCACTCACGCGATCAGGGCCAAAACACTTGATTCCGCTTTCGGCCGCCGTCGGAAGAACGGAGTTGGTGTGGACATGCGGGTCCACGCCGCCGGGGACAAGCAATTGGCCGCGGAGATCGACGGTACGTGTCGCCTCCTCCGTGGGTCCGAGGCCGGTCTCGCGGAGGGACACAATCTTGCCCCCCGCAATGCCGATGTCCAGGGTTTTGGCGCCGGACGGGGTAACGACCAGGCCGTTGGTGAGAACGAGATCAAGCATCAGGGAGTCGCGCCTTTCAAAGTTGGTAGCGGTTCAGTGTTGGTGAGGGTTGAGGGAAAACGGTGCGGACGTGAAGTAGCGGTCTGCGAGGGAGACTTTTACCGAGGCGCGGGCATTGACGAGCTGGGACACAGAGACATCCGCGGCTGCGCTCATGAGCATCGCCGTCTTCTCACGGGTCCACTTCCGGTCCGCTTGCAGGAGTTCGAGCATGTCGTCGAGCGCCAGCCGCGCGGCGTCGTCGAGGGTCTCGCCGTCGCCGATCGTGATGACGGAACCGCCGGACAAGACCACCGGCCGCTTGACGTTGACCCCTGCAAGGACGTGGCAGGAGAGGACAACGCTGCCCTCGACCTCGACGGCGGTGAGGGAGCACTCGCCGTCGCCCTGTACTGCATGGAGGTCCCCGGCGTAGAGCAAGGCGTTCGCGTTCTGCACGGGCAAGATGACGGCGGAACCAGCGGTCACGTCCTTGCAGTCCATGTTGCCGCCGTGCACTCCGACCGTGCTTGAATTGGGATTCCCGTCGGCCGGTGCCACGCCGATTTTGCCGATCATCGGCCGGATGGGAATCCGGATGTCGTCGTCGAACCGGACGCTCCCGTCGACAATGTCGACAACCCGGCCGGATCGCCCCAGCCCACCGGTGAAACCGCCGCGCCCGGGGAGGGTGACCATCGCGCCCCGGTCCGCTATCCGGATCTCGTGGACGTCTATGCGGAGTGTGTCCCCTGGATTGACGCCGCGTACCGCGACCGGCCCGGTCACGGGGATCGACAGCTTCTCGTACTCCCCGGTGCTTTCGAACAGGCCGCCGGTCAGCAGGCTCCGGGCGCCGAGGGAGAACTGCTCGCCCTGGCTTACTTCAATCACGGGGGTGGCGTCGCGGTCGAAGGATCCCGACGCCGATTCATGGCTTGCGTGGAGCATGTTCAGCATGCTGCCCCTTTCGTTGAGGCGGTGCGGTGAAGCTATGCGGTGGGGTAGACGGGGAAGGCCCACTTTTGATCGGCGGCGACTCGTCCGACGACGGCCTGCCGGTACGCCTGTTGAAGCTGGCGGGTTAGTTCGCCGGCCGTCCCCTCGCCGATCGGCGTGCGGTCCACGGAAGAGACGTGGTTGATTTCGGCGGCGCTGCCGCACACGAAGATTTCGTCAGCCGAGTAGAGCTCCGTGCGGTCGATGGCCCGGATGTCGACGTCGACGCCGAGGACGTTTCGTGCCAGATGCAGGACGCTGTCCCGGGTTATCCCCTCCAGGATGCTGTCCGTTGCGGGAGGCGTGCACAGCCGGCCCTGGCGAACCATGAACACGTTGTAGCCGGCACCTTCGGCAACATGACCGTCTTCGGTCAACAGCAGGGCCGCATCGTACCCGTTGCGCCGAGCCTCCAACATGGCAAGGCGCCCGTTTTGGTAATTGGCGATCGATTTGACCCGGGGAGGCATAGAGCGGTCGGACAAGCGGGCCCAACTGCTGATCTGCACGTCCAGTCCGCTGGCCCCGAAATAGTTGCCCATGGGGATGGCCGCCATGAAGACGGTGACCGGACCGGTGTCCTCCGGCTTGCCATCGCTCGAGTCGACGAATACTTGTGCGCGCATGTGGAGGTTCCCGCGCAGCTCGTTCGCACGCACCAGGCCGAGCAATTGTTCACTCAAAACGCCGATGTCGCGGGGCCCGTCGATTTCCACCACCCGCATCGAGTCAATCAACCGGCGCATGTGGTCGGCCACCCGGAAGGCGTAGAGCTGCTGGTCCTCATCGCTCCAGTAGGCGCGGAACCCTTCGAATACCCCGACGCCGTACTTCAACGTGGTGCTCAGGACATGGAGCTTGGCATCTGCGTACTCCACCAGTTCGCCGTCACGGAGCAGGTAGCGAACACTGGGCTCGAATGCGGGCGCTTTGGTGTCGGTCACAGTTGCGGATTCACTCAGATTGGTCATTGTTGTCTCCAAATCGTGTTCGGAAAACAGATCAGGGGCTCGGCTTCACACCAAGGTCGACATCCGTCTTCATCTTACTGCCGGTATTGTCACCATAATGAAGATGCTTGATGGTCCTGTCAACAGTGACCATTGACACTCGATGAAAGACTTCAATAAAGTGATGAAACTTCGATATGCAAATTCTCGGCAGGATGTCGAGTGGCTGGAGCCCGGATGCGCCAGTCAAAAGAAGGCTTTCACCTACACCCGTCAACCGGATCGAGTGCCAATTGAGTGAAACTACGACAGTCGAGTCCCGGACTCCAATGACATCCCTGGGCGGACGTGCGTCGGGCTGGACCAAGCAAGGGAGGGCCTGGGCGTACAAGCGATCAGGGGCGGTCCTCGCCGTCGTCGCCGCCGGCATCATTGTGGGACTCCCGCTTGCGGCGATTTTTCTCCACCTTCCCCAAAACCCCCTGCAGCCGGACGTGGAATCCATGGCCCTGGCCCCCAACTCCGTTCATTGGTTTGGCACGGACGGCAACGGCATGGATGTGTTCTCCCGGACGATTGAATCGGCGAGGCTCGACCTTCCCATTTCGCTGGCGGCCACGGCTATTGCCCTTGTCATCGGCGTTCCCCTGGGCCTGTTCGCCACTACCGGAATGGCTGGCGAAGCGATCATGCGGGTAGTTGACGCCTTCGCCGCGCTCCCCATCATCGTGATTGCCGTGGTGTCCATCCAGCTCATGGGCGGCGGAGCCACCGATGTCATCCTCGCCATCGCCCTGGTTGCGGCTCCGCGCTTTGTTCGCTTGTCCCGTGCAGCGGCGATTTCGCTCCGCTCGTCGAGGTACGTGGAAGCAGCGGTAGCCATCGGATGTTCGCCCATCCGTGTGGCCTTCAACCACATCTTCAGGAACGCCTACGGTGTGATCCTCGTGCAGGCCACGCTGACCACCGCCGGCGCCTTGAGCACGATTGCCGCCTTGAACTTCCTCGGCGTCGGGGTCAAACCGCCGCAGCCAAGCTGGGGCGCGATGATCGAAGACGGCGTCAGCATGCTCATCCGGGGCCAGTGGTGGGCCGTGGCCTTTCCCGCGCTGGCCCTCCTCCTGGTCATCGGCTCGCTCAACATCATTGCCGGTGCCATTGAGAACAAGATGGAACGAGTGGAGCACGCCCGATGAACAAGAATCTCCAAGTCCGGGAACTCGAAACCGAGTTCCACACTCCCCGCCGTGTGGTCCGGGCATTGCACGGCGTTTCCTTTGAGGTGCAGGACAACGAGATTGTCGGGATCGTCGGTGAATCCGGATCGGGAAAATCGACTGTGGTCCGTTCCATCACGAAGTTGTTGATGCCGCCGGGCAAAGTGTCAGCCGGCAACGTTACCTTCGCCGGACGCAGCCTCTTGGACCTGCCCGAGCGGGAGATGCGCCAAATCAGGGGAAAGGAAATCGGATTCATTGCCCAGAATCCGTTCAGCGCCCTGAACCCGGTGACCCGCATCGAAAAGCAGTTTGCCAATATCGCCAAGGCACACGGAGTGAAGGTTGACGCCTCCGAGCGCAGCCGTGCATTGCAGCTATTGGAATCGACAGGAGTCCGCGATCCGGAACGCGTGATGCGCGGTTACGCGCACGAACTCAGCGGCGGCATGGCCCAACGCGTCGTCATCGCCATGGCGCTTTACCTCAACCCGCAGTTGGTGATCGCCGATGAGCCGACGACGGCGCTCGACCTCACCGTCCAGCGCCAGGTCCTCGATACTCTTCGCCGCCTGACGGTCGAGAGCGGCCGCTCGATGCTGATTGTGACCCATGACCTCGGGGTGGTGGCCGCATACTGCAACCGCGTACTTGTCATGTACCGCGGAAATATCGTGGAACAGGGACTCGTTGACGACGTTTTCGTCCGTCCGCAGCATCCTTACACGATCTCCCTGCTCAACTCCGTAGTGCGCCCCGAAGACGAGACGCCATACGTCCCAGGGGAGGCTGAGGCACCGGATATCGCGGAGCCGGAAACGCCAGACCCCTCCAAGGTCCAATTGTCCGAAGCCCGGAGGTCTTGAGAATGCCGCTCCTTGAACTCGTGGATGTCACGAAGATCTTCCGTACTCCCCATGGAGAAGCGCGCGCCGTCGATGGAATTACCCTGTCCGTGGAAGCCGGCGAGACACTCGGCATCATCGGCGAAAGTGGTTCCGGCAAGTCAACGCTCGGCCGCTTGGTCCTGAGGCTGACCGAGCCGGATTCCGGATCCGTCGTCATCGAGGGGCAGGACGTGTTGGCCCTCAGCCGTGGCGAACTCCGCCGCAAGCGGCGCCATTGGCAGATCGTCTTCCAGGAACCCTTCGCGTCATTGAACCCGCGCCTGACGATCCGGCAGATCGTCGAGGAGCCGCTCATCGTCGCCCGGATGGGCAACCGTGCCGAGCGCCGGTTGCGAGTCTTGGCGACCTTGGAAGAAGTTGGCCTCTCGGCTGATTTCATGGACCGGCGTCCGGCGAACCTGAGCGGGGGACAACAACAGCGCGTAGGCATCGCACGCGCCCTGGTCACGAATCCCAGCCTGGTGGTCCTGGACGAGCCAACGTCCTCGCTGGACCTGACCATCCGGGCCTCGATCCTGCGTACCCTCGCCCGGCTCAGGGCATCGCGAGGCCTCACCTATGTATTCATTTCCCATGACATCGAAACCGTGCGGCATTTCTGTTCCACGGTAGCTGTCATGCATCGCGGCAAAATCGTCGAAGTTGGCCCCACCCAGGACGTCTTGATGGCGCCGCAGCACCCCTATACCCAATCGCTCATTGCCGCCGCGTTGCCGGTGGTTCCCTATTCCGCCGTCGTTGGCACGACGAATTCCCAGGGGCAGATTTCATGATCCGCTACATCATTTCAAGGCTCCTGATTGCAGCCTTACTGCTGTGTGGCCTCATCACCCTCAGTTTTGGCCTCGTCTCCCTTCTTCCCGGCGACCCGGCCGTGGCCCTTCTGGGTGAATACGCAACTCCGGCAGACGTCGCCCGTATCCACGCGGAACTTGGCCTGGACCTGCCTTTCTGGGAACGCTACCTCGGTTACATGTCCAGGACCCTGAGTGGCGACCTTGGCCATTCCCTCTTCACAGGCAGTTCGGTTTCCGGCGAAATCCTGACCCGGCTCCCCAATACCTTGATCTACTTGGTGCCAGGACTCGCCTTGGCCCTCATCATCGGCATGGCGAGTGGAACGTTCGCGGCCTATCGCTACCGGCGCTTTGCGGACAAGGCCTTCACCTTCTGGATATCCATCCTCATGGCCATGCCGGAATTCGTGCTGGCCCTCTTGTTGCTGTTTGTCTTCTATCAACAACTGCGCATCGCGCCCGCGCCGATCGGCATGCTCTCGAGTGCGCAAATCACTCCGCCGCACGTCACGGGATCCATCCCTCTTGACGCGATAATTGCCGGCCAGTGGGGAACGTTTTCTTCAATCCTCGGCCGCGCCGTCCTTCCTATTGTCACTATGGGATTGTTCTTCGCTGCCCCGTTCGGAAAGACAGTGCGCTCAGGACTACTGCAGGTGCTCCAATCACCCCAAATCGAGTTTGCGAGGGCCTGCGGACTGCGTCCTGCACAGGTCTTCCGGTATGCCCTCAGCGACATTCGCGGGTCGCTCATGACCTACTTGGTACTTCTTTTTGCCGCGTCCCTCAGCGGAGCGGCCATCGTGGAAAGTGTCTTTTCCTGGCCCGGAGTGGGCGGTTGGTCGCTCGACGGCGTACTCAAAGGCGACGTGCCCGTCATTCAAGGCTTTGTCCTCATCATGGGATCCACGAGCTTGCTGGGCTATGTCATTCTCGACGCCTTGATAACCCTTCTGGACCCCCGTACACGCAGCAAAGCCGTGGCCGGACGCCGTCAGCCGCGCCCGGGCGCAACGCCAGCAGCCATCTCCTAAGAAGCCCCCAGCCGCCTCCCGAGAAGTCTTGACAGACATCTCCTGACTTCAATAGATTGAAGATATGTTCACTAAAGTTCATGAAGATAAAGTTATCGCCCTCGGTGGA
This sequence comes from Arthrobacter sp. GAS37, assembly GCF_044908325.1. NCBI lineage: Bacteria > Bacillati > Actinomycetota > Actinomycetes > Micrococcales > Micrococcaceae > Arthrobacter > Arthrobacter sp. GAS37. The sequence continues at coordinate 197,801 of NZ_JBIYDB010000003.1, read as the reverse complement.
ACCATTCCGCTCGACGGCCGCGTGAGCTGGGTACCGGCCGGAGCAAGCGGCTTCCAGCCGTCGAATTGCTATCTCCTCAGTGAGGGGTCCGGCCGGCTGTTGGTCGACACCGGGCTCGCAGTCCACAGCCAGGAGATCCTCGATGATCTGGTTGAGCTGCTTGACGACGACGGCCGGCTCTCCATGTTTTTCACGCGGAGCGAGATGGACTGCGTTTCGAACCTTGAACCCATTGCCGGGAAATTCGACATCGAGCGCCTCTTCACCGGCGGCGCCATCAACCCCTTCGATGCCTTCGACGACCTCAGCCGCCTCGCGCTCCGAGGCCGTCGGCAGCAGATCGACCAGAAGGGAGAGGGCGGGGATTCCATGGCCCGCACTCCCGAGATCGAGGTGGCGCCCGGCCGGCACTTGACCATCGAATCGCCGCTCCTGCGGCTCCTCCCGACCTTCTGGGGTTGGGACGCGAACACCGGGACCATCTTCACCTCCGATACCTTCACCCACGGCACCATGACGAGCCCGGACGGTTCACGCATCATTGACTCCCTCGCCCAGGACGCCACCACCGCCAAGCAGGTCGCTGAGCACCTCTACGCGAAATACGAGTGGATCCCGCGGGCCACGTGCGAACCGCTTCGGGAATGGCTTTCGGACAAGTTCGAGACTCTCGCCCCCGAGACCATCGCCCCTTCCCGCGGCTGCGTCATCCGCGGGCGTGGGCTCGTCCGCCGGCACCTTGATTTCATGCTCGCCGCGCTGACACCGGAAAAGGCATAGGAGAATCCCCATGGAAGAGCTAGTAGAGACTATGAGCCGCGACCTTCCGCGTGAGGTAGCCGACGGCGTCACTTGGATGAGCTCGTGCCTGCCGTTCCACCTCCAGGACCGCGTGATCCACGGGCACACCTCCACGTATCTGGTACAAGGGACCGAGTCGTCAATTCTCATTGATACGGGCAACCCCTCCAGCTGGAACATCATTTCGGAAACCCTTGACGGGTTGCTGGGGGACAAGCCTCTGAGCTACGTCTTCCCGACGCATCCGGAGCTTCCGCACACGGGAAACCTTCCCCGCCTCGTCGAGAAGTACCCCGACATCAAGGTTGTCGGTGACATTCGGGACTACCACCTCTTTTACCCCCAGATCGTGCCCAACCTTCATGCCCGGGTTCCCGGGGACAAGGTGGATCTCGGCGGCGGATACGAATTCGTGATCGTCGAGGCGATGATCAGGGACCTGCCAAATACCCAATGGGGCTTCGTGCCGAAGTCGGGCGTGCTTTTCACGGCCGACGGCTTTTGCTACATGCACCGCCCGGAACTCGATGACGAGGATCCGGTGCACCTCCCCGGCGAATGTGGCCTGACAACGGATGAACTCTCGGCGCCGATCGCGGTCGAGAACGCAGCCTTCTTCACCGGCAGCGCGTTGTACTGGGCCAGATTCGCCAACGACGCCGACCGGGTTTACGACCGGGTCGGCAAACTGATGGACGACCTTGGGGTCAAGATCGTAGCGCCCACCCACGGCAACGTGATCACCAATATTCCGGAGGTGGCGCCCATCATCCGGGCCGGCCACAAGCACGCCTACCGTTACTAATCCACTGCCCACATCAGCAGCGCACTACTCGTAACACGTCCTTTCCCTCTGTACAGAAATTGGAACCAGGCTTATGAAGAATTCGCGTTTATTGCTCGGCTGGGTTGCAGCCGCCGCAGCTGTTTCGCTCACCGGATGCGGGGGAGCCACTCCCACCGCAGCGGTGGCCAAGCCGGAGTCGGTCGTCATCGCAGTCGGCGCCCTCCCGGACAGTCTCACCCCCGCACCGTGGGGCGGCAGTGCATCGCACGTGGTGCTCAGCGGCCTCGGTTCCCAGTTGCTGGAGTACAAATCCGGCGCGAGCGATGACCAATCATGCTCGACGCCGTCTACCGCGGTCACCGGTCGGCTCGCCGAGAGTGCGGTAGCCGCCCCGGACGGCAAGGGTGTCATCGTCAAGCTACGGAAGCTGACAAGCCAGTTTGGAAACACCCTCTCGGCCGAGGACGTGAAATGGAGCCTGGCGATTGGCATGGTGCGGCAGCCCGTCATGAAGGGGACGCTCAAGAGCAGCGGATTCAACGTGGACAACCTCGTCACCGTGATCGATGACCGCACTGTTGAACTCAACACCCTGGGGATGACGTCCTACACGCTCGAGTCACTGCAGAACAATCTCTTCTACATCCACGACAGCAAGGAAGCGAAACTTCACGTCACGCCCGATGACCCCACGGCCAACAAGTGGCTCTCGAAGAACCTGGCCGACTACAGCGGTTGGAAGCTCGAGGAGTTCACTCCCGGCACGTCCCTGACGGTGACGGCGGACCCGAACTGGGGAGGCGATCGAGGCTCGGTAAAGCGGGTTGTGGTCAAGGCCGCCCCCGACACCGCGACCCGGACCCAATTGGTGAAGACCGGTGAGGCCCAGATTGCCAACGGCTTCGAATATGACCAATACAGCTCCATGACCGGTGTCAGTGGGGTCAGTGTCCTAAAGTGTACGAGCCAGACCCGCGACACCATGATGTTCAACACGAAGACCGGTCCTTTGGCAGATGAGAAAGTTCGCCAGGCGGTTTCCATGGCGATCGACCGAGCAGCCCTGGCCAAGGGCGCCTACGCCGGCCTCGCGGACCCGGCCGGCTCGATCTTTCCGACGGTGAAGGATTCGCCCACCTACAAATACGACCCTGACGGAGCCAAGAAACTGCTGGCGCAGACCCAGTACGCGAACGGGTTCCCCCTGACACTCAGCTACAGCGTCAGCCGCCCGGGCCCCGTCGCGAAGAGTTCAGCCGTCCTCATCCAATCCATGCTGGCGAAGGTCGGAATCACAGTGCAGCTGTTGAACGTGGCGAGCCCGACCGACTTCTCCTCAGCGCTCATCGACGGCCGCTTCCAAGCCGTCCTGTACTCCGAGCCGATCGTCATCGCCGACCCCGCGTTCTACACCTACGCGTTCTACTCCACCGGAGCCCCGAGCAACAGCACCGGATGGTCCAATCCTGAATTCGATGCCACGCGGACCCAGCTGGCCGCAACCCCGAGCGCGAACACGGACCAGAGGGCAGCCCTGCTCAAGAAGATGGCCGGATTGGTGGACCAGGGCGCCCCGATTCTCTCCCTGGTGCAGGTCCGGAACCTGATCGTCAAGCAGGACACCCTGACGGGGGCCGTGCCGCTCACCAACGACCAGGTCTATTTCGCCGGTCTGGGCAAGTAACAAACCCTGTGAAGCACATGGTTCTGGCCGGCGGGCGACCGTCGGCCAGAACTCACCCGACCCCGGATCCGCTTTGACGCTGGATCAGCTTGAAGGAAGAAAACCATGATTGAAATCTGCGGCAAACCCGTCCGCGACACCCTCCAGGAACTGCTCGATCCCGCCACCACAGCCTTGGTTGTCATCGACATGCAGGTGGGGGCTGTTTCGTCCGGTGGCGCAATAGGAGATTCCGGACATGACATGAGCATGATGCCGTCCGTCGTCGAAAAGTGCGGTCGCGCCATCGCCGCGGCACGTGCCAATGGGGTGCCGGTTTTCCACATTCGCGTCGAGAACCTTCCCGACGGCGCAAGCTCGCCGGCGGCCTGGCTGCGTGCCCTATATACCGCAGCGAACGGTCGCCCCATTGACCTCGGCAAGCTCAGTGCCAAAGGCGACCCCGCGACGGAGTTTTGCGAACCCTGCATGCCCGAAGACGGGGAAGTCGTGATCACCAAGCGACGCCCCAGCGCCTTCATCGCCACGGAACTCGCCTTGCTGCTCCGCAGCCAAGGGATTGAGTCGGTGGCGCTCGTGGGCGTTTCCACCGGTGGCTGCGTGGAAGCAACCCTGCGCGACGCAGTGCACAACGACTTCTATGCCGTGCTGCTCGAGGATGCGGTGGGAGCCTACGACACGGTGGTGCACAACGCCGCGTTGACCGTCATGCGGGCCAGGCACGACGTCTGCACGCTGGATGAAGCTGTTGCTGTCTGGGAAACAGCCAGCACCTCCTGAACCATCCGGATCCAAGGGAAGCGGTGAAAATGAGCGGCTTGCTGAGCGGCCGGATCTACCGGCTCGGCGAGGACATCGAACTGGATGAGCGCGTGAGCTGGTGTCCGCCTGGCGTACGGCGTGCGCAAGCGGTGAACTGCTACTTGATCAAGGGGACATCGGGTTCAGTCCTGGTAGACACCGGGCTTCGCCTTCATCAGGAAGACGTCATCGAACAGCTTGATCGGCTGCTGTCACCCGGAGAGCCGCTATCCATTGTCCTGACCCGGACCGAAATGGAATGTTGCCTCAACATCCCGGCCATCGAGGAGCACTTCACGGTTGGCTCGGTCTGGTACACGGGCGGAATTACCGTGCCTCGTTCGAAGGCCGAATCCAAGCGGATCGCCGTGGATCCGGGGACATCGATGCGCGTAGAAGTGCTGGACGGCGTCGTCGTCGAACTCGTTTCACCGCTCCTCCGGCTCCTGCCGACGCTCTGGGTTTTCGATCCGGAATCGGGCGGGTTGCTGACCTCGGATGCATTCACGCACGGCGGCAGTGCCGAGCCGGAGACCCGTGAGGGACTCCGGAAATTTCGCTGGTTCACCGGGGCCGATACCACTCCGATCGCCCGGAACGTTAGGGACATCTTCCGGGACCGCGATGTCCGTACCGTCGGGCCCGGCTACGGAACTCCCCTTATTGGCAGGGACATGTGCCTTGAGCAGGCAGGGGAGCTGGCGCGGGCAATCGAGGAATTGGGTATCCAGTGAATGAGAGTCCAGTGAAGCACGATGCAGTCGAACTCCGGTGGCTTGCCGAAGGAACCTACTGGCTGGGTGGCTGCCTGTCGGCCAACGCCCAGGGACAGGAAGTCCACTATCACGTCTCCTCCTATCTGGTGGTGGGCTCGACAGCGACGCTCTTGGTGGACACAGGGGATCCGGCTCACCGTGCCCTCCTGCTCGCCCAGCTGGAATTGGTTCTCGGTGAACGTCCCCTGGACTATGTCTTCCCGACCCATCCCGAAATCCCTCACGCCGGGAACCTGCCGGCCCTGCTGGACAAGTATCCCGGGGCGCTCGTGGTGGGTGACGTCCGTGATTACCATCTGCATTTCCCCGAATACCGCTCCAGGTTCAGGACCCAGGCGGCCGGTAGCCGGATCGATCTCGGCGATCGGGAGTTCCGCTTCCTCCCGGCCTTCATCCGGGACCTGGAGAACACGCTATGGGGCCACGACGACGGCGCCGGGATGATGTTTGTTTCGGACGGCTTCTCCTTCATCCACGATGTTCCCGCGGCGGACGGGGCAGCGGCAGAGGACGACGACGAACCGGTCCACCTTCCCGGCCAATGCCGCTTGTTGTCGGGCGAGATGCTGGAACCTCCCACCGTGGACCAAGCGGCGTATGGCACCGGCCGGGCTCTCTACTGGACGAAGTTCGTGGACGTCAGCGAGGCCTTCGACGGCATTGAAGCAGTACTGGACACGCTTCCCACGAAACTGATCGGTCCCGCCCACGGCAACGTGATCGACGACGTCGACGGAATGCTCAGGACGTCACTGGCCGCGCACAGGAAGGTCTACGCGGAGGGCCGCTGATTGTATAGTGAAGTTAAGTTCAATATAATGAAAGATGCGACGCTTCGATTGATAGCGACGAACGGCAAGGAGTGAGTCAATGCGAGACCTCATTGGATACGGGGAAAACCCTCCGGTCGTAACTTGGCCAAATGGTGCCAAGGTGGCCATCTCCATGGTCATCAACTACGAGGAAGGCGCGGAGAGCTCCATAGAAGCCGGTGATGAAAGCGATGAAGACGTCACGATTTTCGGCGGCTGGTCTTCGGATCCGGGCCGGCGGAGTTTGATGAAGGAATCCTTCTTCGAGTACGGCAGCAGGGTGGGCATCTGGCGCTTTTTGGCTTTGCTCCGGGACTACAACGTCCCCGCGACATTCATGGCTTGCGGTGTGGCCCTGGAACGAAACCCCGAGGCCGCCCAGGCGATCGTTCGCGACGGTCACGAGATCTGCGCGCACGGCTACAAGTGGCGGGGAACCGTCGGAATGACTCCGGCCGAAGAACTGGCCGAAATCAGGGCATGCGTCGAGGCGATCGAGGGAGTCTCGGGTGTCCGGCCGGTGGGTTGGTATGTCCGCGAAGGAATCACGGAGAACACCCGCGCGATCCTCAAGGACGAGGGCTTTCTCTATGACTCCAATTCCTATGCGGACGACCTGCCGTATTTCGTGACCGCCGGAGAATCCCGCCACCTTGTGGTCCCCTACTCGGGCGACACCAACGACGCGAGGTTTTGGGGCCCCGGAAGCCTCGGGACAGCGGATGACTTCTTCAATGTACTGAAGGACAGCCTCGACTGCCTTCTGATCGAAGGGGAAACCGTACCCAGGATGATGTCCGTAGGAGTGCACTTGCGCATCGGCGGGAGGCCCAGCGTCGCCTTGGGGGTCAGGCGCTTCCTGGAGTATGCCCTCGCGCGGAACGACGTTTGGTTCGCCACAAGGGAGGAAATTGCCCGGTGGTGGATCGCCAACCCGCCTGCCGCCGGCCAGCTCGAAGCAGCGTACGAAGGCCGCGCGTGACGACGTCAATGCCGGGAGAAAGGACTCCGATGGCCACGGATATTTCGCGGTTGGTCCATAACGTGGATGAACAGGGCTTCACGGCGCTGGAGAAGACGGGACTTCGCGGACAAAAGGACCAAGGCCTCGTCTCAACGCTCATCTCGCGTGACCTGAGTGGGTCCGACGACCTATGCGTCAGCTGGGGCAGGATCCTCCCCGGACAGCATCACTTATGCCATCACCATCCCGATGCCTCCGAGTTCTACGTGGTCATTTCGGGCGAGCCCCTCGTCCATCTGGGCGACACCGAGTACAGGGCCAAGCCTGGCGATGGCATCTACATCCCCCGGGGCACCACCCATGGCATAACCAACGACGGCGACGAAGACGTCAACCTGGTTGTCGGCGTCAGCAAGCCCGCCGACTGGCAGTTCGTGGCGGACGAGTGATGGCGACGTCGTCCCTGGTTCGGCAGGTCGGACTCATCACGGCCGAGCCAACCCCCACGCTGTTGTCCGTGGTTGCCTACCGAAACCTGGATTTCGTGGTCCTCGACGCAGAGCAGACCACGTTGACGCTGCAGCAATGCGCGGATGCGGTCCAGCGACTGTCAGGGGCTAATACGCGGGTCGCCGTCCGTGTCCCTGATCTTGAGGACATGACTTTGGTAGCGTTCGCCAACACGGGAGTGGACGAGATTGTGCTCCCCAGGGTGCGGCATCCGAAAGAACTTGAACGGGCCTACCGGGCGACGAGGTTCGGCCCCCATGGGTTCCGGCCGAAACAGGCTTCGTTCGCCTCGGCGTTTGGTGCGGACTATTCGCTGGAGCCCCGGCTGACTGTGCTTTTTGAGACGATGGAAGCCGTCGACGCCGTCGAAGACTTCGTGGCGTTGGAGTGTTTCGACGGCGGCTGGGTGGGCCCCACGGACCTAGCCGGCGAACTGCTGAAACACGGGAGGCCCGGGGCGGTCGTGCTTGACGAATCCGTCCAGCGCGTCGTTGACGTCCTCGGAGCTGCCGGCCAAAGCGTGGGCCTTCCCGCAGCCGACATTGCCAGTGCCGGTGATGTCCATGCCCGGGGCGCCGATCGCGCCGCGGTGTACTGGGAGCGGGAGCTCGCCTCGATGATCGCGCAGCTGGCTGCAGCCGCCGCTCCGGAGACGCACTGGACGAGGTGTGACTCCCTGTGAAAATGAGCCGCGTGGTTCTTCTGCAGCGATGCCGATGCTGGCATGCTGTGACGATGAAGGCAGGCTCGCCGCCGGAGGATCCTGCCAGGATTCTTCGTTTAGTTGACGAGTCTTCGATATACTGATGAGTGCTGGAACACTGAGGAGCTGTATTGGGAAGCACGGAAGTTGTTAAAGTCGACGACGATGACACTCTGCACCGCAACCTGTGGATCACCCACCTGGGCGCCATGCTCAAGGAACAGCGTGCCGGGCGATTCACTGTTGAGGAATTGGCGGACCGGGCCGGTGTGAGCGCCGGACTGATCAGCCAGATCGAGCGCGGCATCGGTAATCCGTCATTTGCCACGCTCCTTCGCCTGGCCAATTCCCTCGGCGTGCCGCTGGCGAGCATGTTTACCGACCCCAGCGAGACCCAGAACCACATGCTGGTGCGCCGGGCCGATCGCCGCCGCATTGAAATTCCTTCCCAGGGAATCGTCATGGAATTGATCGTGCCCGATGCGGACCGGAAGCTTGGCGTCATCAACATGACCATTCCTGCGCACTTCGACGGCGCAGAGGTTCCGCATTCGCACGAGGGTGAAGAATGTGTCGTGGTCCAGACCGGCACGCTCGTGGCGAGTGTCGGCGGGCAGGAATTCACCTTGGGCGAGGGCGACAGCCTGACCTATGACGCCACCCTGCCGCATTGGTGGAGCAACCTTACGGACACTGCAGCGGTCATGGTGGCGATCTCGACGCCGCCGTCGCTGGGTAAATCCCATTGATGAGCCGCCCGCCCGGCCCGTCTTCCCGCTTGGGAATGCTCGTGCCGTCGTCGAACTCCAACGCGGAGTCCCTGACGGCTGACATCCTGGCCGGATCGCCCGACGTCGGCGTCCACTACAGCCGCTTCCGGCTCCCGGCAGACCTCGATGACCGCATCGACGCGAAGGTTCTCGGCGACGCGCCGTCACTGCTCAGTGATGCCGGGCTGGATGCCATCGCGTTCCACGGAACGTCGGGATCCTGGACCGGCCTCGAAGGGGACCGGGCGCTCGCCGAATCATTGACGGAGGCCGCGGGCGCGCCGGCCACCACCGCATCCCTGGCGCTTGTGGCCGCCCTGGAGGCGCTCGACGCCGGCCGGGTCGCCGTCGTTTTTCCCGGCCCCCCGAGCATCATGGCGCTCATTGAACGCGAGTACGCAGCCAGCGGCCTGGAAGTAGTGCGCTCTTCGGTGCCCGCGAGGTCAATGTCCAATCCGGAGATCTCGCGAATGTCCGGCGCGGATATCGGCGCGCTCATGAGGCCCGCCTTTGGCTCCGACGCCGACGCGGTCGTCTGTATCGGGACGAACCTTCGCTCGGCTTATCTGGCGGCCGGCTTCGAATCCGAGTTCGGTGTGCCCGTCGTCGACAGCGCAACAGCCACGCTGTGGCATCTCCTCCGCTTGGCCGGAACTGCGCGCCCGATCCCGGGATGGGGCGCGCTGCTCGCTCGCGCCTAGTGCGCTCGCCGGGTATTCAGCAGCCACGCCTCGATGATCTGCGAACGCGTCGCGATCCATGCCGAATTCTTGCCCGCGTGCGACAAGAAGGTGTCCAGGGCGGCTGCGTAGGCTGGCCGGCCAATGAGGCGCGGGTGCAGGCCCACGTTCATGACGGACGGACCGGACCGGCTGTCAGTGAGCATCATGTCCAGGGTGCCGCACAATTGGCGGGCGAATGCGGTAGCCGTGGGGAACTGCCTGAAGAGGCCCGAGTCGTTGGTGTCACCGGCGTAGGGCAAGACTGGCAACCCTGTTCCGCCCTTCCCCGCGTTGTCTATCCCGGTTCCAAAATGCGGCAAGTCATCGTTGAAGCTATTGGACTCATACACGAATCCAGCGGCGGCGAGAATGTCCCGTGTACCGGGGTTTAGTCCGTCGCGGGAGTACCAGTTGGTGGGCGGAACGCCGGTGCTCCTGGCGATGGAATCGCGGGACGCGGTAATGAGCGCGCGTTCCTCGTCGGGAGCGAGCCCGGCGTGGGTGTCCCAGTTGTAACCGTGGTCGGCAATTTCGTGGCCGTCCCTGACGAGCGCGGCCGCGATCTGGGCGTTCTGCTCAAGTGCCGTGGCGCAGCAGAAGGCAGTTGCCCTCACCTTGTGGCGCCTCAGAATGCGCAATACCCGCCAGATGCCTGCCCTGGATCCGTATTCGAAAGCCGATTCCAGTGTGAGATTCCGGACCGTGGGGTGGGCGGGGTGCTTGATCCAGTGGGCGCCAAGATCGTCCGCAGGGCCTCCGCGCGCGATGCTGCGCTCCGCCCCGTCTTCCACATTGATCACCAGGGACACGGCAACGCGTGCACCTCCAGGCCAGCGGAACTCCGGTGGATGCTCGCCGTAGCCCACGAAATCCCGGGTGGTGGAGGGGACCGACACGGTGGAATCTCCTCTGTGGTTATAGTGAAGATACTTCGATATCATGAACGTAATCGATAGGGAGTCGAATGTCTACGCTCATCCACGGTGGCACCGTAGTGCCAGGCACAGGCAATACGGTGCTCGAATCAGGAGCAGTCATCCTGCGCCACGGGCGCATCTCCGACGTTTTCGAGCGTTGGGACCGCGAGCAAGCCTTCGACGGCGAGGTGATCAATGCGATCGGATGCGTCGTGATGCCCGGTCTCATCAACAGCCACGTCCACGGGGTGACTCCCGGCCCGCTCATGCCCAGCGGTGCTCCCGCGCTGCCCGACGACGAGTGGCTGGCGAACCTTGACCGCCACCTTCTTGCGGGAACCACCACGGTGCTGAACCTTTGCGGTTTTTGCACCATGGACCATGTCCGGGAAGCGGACCGCCGGCATGCGGTCCACGTCCGGGGAGCCACGACGCACTTGCCCGAGGCTGAGCGGGCCGCACGAATGGCTGACGGCAGGGGACTGCCCGCGCAGTCCGGCCACAGCACGGTAGAGAAGATGCTCGACGACGGCGCGATCGCGATCGGCGAACTCGGCGGCGGGCAGACCCTCGGCGGGGGAGGCCAGGACCTGAGCTACATCCCTCGCGCGATCGAAAGGGCAAGCGGCGTGCGCGTGCACTCGGCGCAGGCCCGGCGGATGAAGGAAGCCGTGCTTGGCCGGTTCATCGAGCCCGACGCTTGCGACATGGCCGAACTGCGCGCCGCGGCCGCCGAGGCAAGGTTGGAAGGACAAATCGACCTCGTTGAATTGCGGAAAATCATCGCGGATTCCGTCTTGCCTTCCGTCGAGCCGGCACTCAACGGCATCCGGGAGGGCGTCCAGGCCGCGGCTCGATTCGGCGTGCCGGCGATCCTGCACAGTGCAGCCGCGACAGCCCGCGTCATGCGCGAACTCATGGACGGGACACCACGGGTCAAGACGGGCGGGCCCAAGACAGTCGGGGCCAAGGCGAGTGTCATCGCCTCCCACGCCAACCACCCCTCGCACACTCCCGCGGAGGCCCTCGCGCTGGCCAGGCTCGGCAGGGACCACGGTTGGTCAGCCGAAGTTTCCGTTTTCGACCTCCTGCACCGCAAACAGACCGTGACAACGCGCGAGCACTGGGATGTTTTGCTTCAGGAACCCGGTCTCGTGGAGGTCCTAGCCACCGACTACGGACACGAGGGACATCACGACGAATTGATCTCGGCCGTACAGGATGTCGCCGAGCACGGCTATCAATCCTTGGCAGGAGCAGTGGCCATGGCGACGTCTGCAGTGACTGCGTTGATTCCGGGGATCGCGCCGAATGGTGGGCGGATTGAGCCGGGGCGGGATGCCGACGTCGTCGTGGCCAGCGCCGAAGACTTCCGGGACGTACGCTTCGTCTTCGTGGGTGGGGTCTGTGTGGTGCGGGATGGTCGGCTGACTCCGGCGGCCCGCCGGTGAGCGGGCACCTGACTCTGGAGCAGTCCGCGCGACTTATCGAGCTCGTTGGCGAGACGATCCAGCGGGAGGACGCTGCCGCCGTCGAACGCTCATTCAGTGACTTTCAGCGCGGCATGGCCGCGTTGAGGGCCGATTTCGACCCCCGACGTTTGCAGGAAGCCCCTGGAGGTGGCGCGAATGACTGAGGCATGGGAACTGGGAATTGCCGAGGCGTCCGCGCTCCTGCGCCGCGGCGAACTCTCCGCAGCCGAACTCGTGGAATCGGTCATCGGGCGGCTCGAAGCCACGGAAGATTCGGTGCATGCGTGGGCCTACGTCGACCGGCGGGGCGCTCGAGACGAGGCGCGCTCCGCGGACAATAGCGCGGCGCGCGGCGAGTTCCTCGGACCGCTCCACGGGATTCCGCTCGGAGTGAAGGACGTCATCGACGTGCGGGGGATGCCTGCTGAAGGCGGGTCGCTGGCGCTCAGGGGCAGGGTTGCTTCCGACGACGCCGGCGTGGTTCGGCACTTGCGGCGGAACGGGGCAGTGATCCTGGGCAAGACGGTGACCCATGAGTTCGCCTTCGGACAGGGGACCCCGCCGTCGAAAAATCCCTGGGGAGCCGAGCGCTATGCGGGCGGTTCCAGCATCGGTTCGGGAGTGGCCGTGGCCGTGGGTAGCGCACCGGGCGCCCTGGGCACGGATACCGGCGGATCCGTGCGGAATCCGGCATCGGTGAACGGGCTGGTGGGCCTCAAGGCGACGGCCGGGATGGTGGATGGATCGGGCGTGCTCAACGTCAGCCATACCCTCGACCACATCGGGCCGATCGCTCGAAGCGTGGCGGACTGCGCGGCGATGCTCCAAAGCATGGTGGGCCCGGAGACGGCGGCCCGGCTGCAGGAGATGGTGCTCCCCGAGGCCATGCCCGCCCTGACCCGCGTGGCGGTGGATCGTGGCGCCTGGGCCGAGTGGGAGGTCACACCGGAAGTGGTCGCGGTCCTTGAACGGGCTGTGTTTGCCTTGCAGGAACTCGGGGTGGAGGTTGTCGAGCTGTCCCTCCCTGAACTGAAGATGGCCCTGCCGGCGAGCTTGGCGATTTCGCTGTCCGAATCGGTCGAACACCATCGCGAGCTGCTGGCCAGAAGCGCTGGCAAGTATCTGCCCGGCACCCGCGTGATGATCGAGACCGGCGCCCTGGTGCAGCGCGAGGATGTCGAGCTGGCGCTCCGAGTGCGCTCGTATCTTCGCGCGTCCTTGCGGACTGCCATGGACTTCGCCGGAGTCCAGGCATTGGTTTCTCCGACGCTGCCGTCCATCGCGCCGATCGAAGCGGACATGTCCCATTCGCTGACCGGTTCAACAGGCAAGGACTCCCTCTCCAGCGCGCTCATGATGCTCTCACCGGCCAACCTCACCGGAATGCCCGGACTGAGCATCCCCTGCGGATTTGCCGGAGGACAACCGGTCGGGATGCACTTCCTCGGACGGGAATTCGCGGAGGCAGACCTCTTGGGCATCGCGCACGTCTATGAGAAGCACACCTCGTGGCACGCCCAGGTGCCGGTCCGCGGCTGAGCCGTAGTAGCCGTGAACTTTGTCACATAAGCTACAGGGAGAGTAGGAAGAGGTTGGCGGTGCATCCAGAGTTGCGTGGCTTGCGATTTTTCGGCGCGCGTTGGAAGGCGCGGCCGCTTGCCTCCCAGATCCTGGTGTGGCTGCTCTGCATCCTCTTTGTGACAGTCACCTTGGGCGCGCTTCTCTACACCCAGATCAGCAATCAGACCCTTGAGGACCAATACCGGCTTCGTGCGCTGGGGATCGCCACGACTGTGGCGCAAATGCCGGAAATCGTGACGTCGCTGGGGAATGGAGATCCAACGCACTCGATTCAGGCGATTGCGACGAAGGTCCAGTCCCAAGCGCAGCCGGACTACGTCGTCGTCACCGACCGGAAAGGTGTCCGGTACTCCCACCCCAATCCGGGCCTCATTGGACAGACCCTGGAAGAACCCGTAGCCGTCCTGGACGGGCAGACCCATGTCGGCATCGACAAAGGCAGCCTCGGCGACTCGGTCAACGCCAAGGCGCCGGTACGCGCGGCGGACGGGACCGTCGTCGGGCAGGTCTCGGTGGGAATCCTGGAGACCACGGAAAGCAGCGAACTCGCCAAACAGGTGTTGCTGATTGCCGGCTATTCGGCCGTAGTCCTCGTGATCAGCGCCATGGGCTCCGCCCTGCTGGCGCGCAGAATCAAGCGGGTCACTTTCGATCTCGAACCGGTGGAGATTGCGTCCCTGTTGCAGGAGCGCGAAGCCCTGCTGCACGGCATCCGCGAAGCGATGATCGGCTTTGACGACGACGGCCGGGTCACCGTCATCAACTCCGAGGCGCGCACCCTGCTGCACCTGGAAGAAAACGTGCTGGGAGAGAAGATCGAGGATCTTCTGCCCGCCGGGAGGCTTCGTTCCCTGCTGACCGGACAGATCAGCGGTACCGACCAGATCGTGATCACCGAGGACGCCTTGCTGGTGGTGAACCGGATGTCCGTTGCCTTGGCCGGGAGGAGCATAGGCTCCGTGGTCACCCTGCGCGACCGCACGGAAGTTGAAGGCCTGGTGCGTGACCTTCGCTCCGTCGAAGGCCTGATGGAGGCCCTGCGTGCCCAAGAGCATGAGTACGCCAACCGCCTCCACGTGGTGGACGGACTCCTGGAACTCGGAGACGTGGACCAGGCGCGGAATTTCGTCTCCCGGATTTCGGACACCTCGCGCTCGCTTGGCGAGGGCTTGCGCTCGCGGATCGAGCCGCCGGAGCTCGCGGCCCTGCTGCTCGCGAAAATCACCGTGGCTGCTGAGCAGGATGTCGGGATCTCGGTGACGGACGACTCGCAGCTGCGCCAACCGTTCCTCGAAACCCAAGCGCTGCTGACGATCGTCGGGAACCTCCTGGACAACGCCGTCGAGATCCTCGCCGAGCAACCCGCGCCCCGTGAGGTGACCATCCAGTTGGACGATTCCTCGGGCATTTTCATCTGTGTGACCGACAATGGGCCCGGCGTTCCTGCAGCATTGGTGGGCACGATCACCGCCGACGGGTTCACGACCAAGGAACCGCGGCCGGGAATGCGTCGTGGGATAGGCCTTGCTCTGGTGAGCAGGATCGTTCACCGGGCAGGCGGCACGATGGATGTTTTCCCGGGCCCGGGGGGACGCTTTGAAATCTGGTTGCCGGAACCGCACATGGAATCCGACGCCCCGGTCATGACAGGAAAATCAATCGAATGATCCGCACCTTGGTGGTCGACGACGACTTCCGCGTAGCGCGCATCCACGCCAGCCGCGTGGCCAAAATCGAGGGATACGAATGCGTCGGTGAGGCCCACACCGCGGCGGAGGCCAGGGAAGCGGTGCGGCTGCTCAAACCAGACCTGCTTCTCCTCGATGTCTACCTTCCGGATGAAGACGGAATCAGCCTATTGAGGTCGCTTCAGGGAGCCGGCGAAAAGCTCGACGCCGTCATGATCACCGCCGCCCGGGACCTTGAGACTGTACGGGCTGCCATGCGCGGAGGAGCGGTGTACTACCTCGTCAAACCGTTTGGCTTCGAGCAACTGCAAACCCAGCTCGAGGCCTACCGGCGCTGGCGGCAGGAGTCAGAGTCCCGGACCGTGGCCGACCAGGCGACCGTGGACCAGCTCTTCAGCCTGCGCCGGACGGCTCCTCCCGCCAAAGCACCCCGGCGCCTGCCGCCCACGATGCAAAAGGTCCTCGATATGGTGGTTCACTCCACGGAACCCTTGGGCGCATCGGAGATTGCGGGCAGCGTCGGAATCAGCCGCCCCACGGCCCAGCGCTATCTCAGCGAACTCGAACGCAAAGGACTCGTTGACCTGCATTTGGCCTACGGTTCGACGGGGCGCCCGGTGAATACGTACTTGCCGCGCAAGGGTTGAGGAATCAGATCTGCAACCTAGGGGTTGCTCTTTCGAAAAGTTAATGCAACCCTTTAGTTGCAGTAACTGACTGAAAGGAACAGAATCATGACTATGACTGCAAACCAGGCCTCTGTCGTCGACGCCGGCGAATTCACTGTGAGGCGCACCATCGCCATCGCCGCTCCGATCGAGAAGGTTTGGGCCGCGATCACCGAGGCCGAGCACATTGCGCGGTGGTTCGGGCAGACCGCCGTCCTCGATGAGGTCGCCGTCGGTGCCGGCGGTGTCTTCTCTTTCGAAGGATACGGCGCCTTCCCGGTGCTGATCGAGGAGCTCGACCCGCCGCGAATGATTGCCTACCGCTGGAGCAACGACGACGCGCGCGGCACCCAGCCGGCCGAGGTCGACCCTGACCATTCGACCGTGTTCCGCTTCACGCTTGAAGCGCTCGACGGCGGAACGCGGCTCACCGTCGTCGAGACCGGCTTCGACACGGCGAGCGATCCGGCGTTCAACATGGAGAGCCACCGCCAGGGCTGGGACTCGGAGCTGGACGAACTGGCAGCTTATGTCGAGGGTGGGTCGTGACCACGAGCACCCTGGTTCCAGTGTTCGCCGCGCTCGGCGACGAGACGAGGTGGAGCATCCTGGCTGCGCTCGGCGAGGGCGACGCATCGGCGTCGGCCCTCGCCGGGCGGCTCCCGGTCACCCGACAAGCGATCGCCAAGCACCTCGCGGTGCTGCAGGAGGCCGGACTCGTTGAATCGGTGCGCGTCGGCCGCGAACTGCGCTACAGGGTGCTCGGCTCGCAGCTGAGCGAGACGGCACGCAGCCTCGATCGCATCGGCGCAGAGTGGGACCGCCGCCTGGCCGCGATCAAGCGCATCGCGGAGGGGCTGTAATTCTTCGACAACGGGCGCGTCTAAGTTGAGCGCCGGTTGCGCGCTTGGTGCGCCAGCTGGATGAATCCGTAGATGAAGGCGGCCTCGATGAGCACCATCAATCCGAGCCACAGCAACTCGCCCGTGCCGATAAAGTCAATGATCCCGACAAGGACGAGCACGGTTCCGAGGACCAGCGCGTAGACGGCGAAACCGAAGGCCACTCTTGCGCTCCGCACGCCCGTCTGGAAGCCAAAACCCAGGGGTTCTCCTCCCGGATAGCCCTGGACGCGATCGTGTCCCGCGGGCTTGAGCCTGTCGAACTCATCCCAAGGATCCAGATCCTGATCGGCCATAGTTCCATTATCCCGCGAATCGGGCCGGATGCTTGAGGGGTTCGTTGCCGTGTCAGGCCGCGGCGCCACGCGTCACATTCGGGAAACGCTCGGGAAAGCCCTGAACAATGGGGGCCATGATGCCCGAAGAACTCACCGCCAGCCCGCGGGTCAAGGACACCCTGGCTGTTGGCGGACAACTGCAAAACGCCGTCTCCCGAGCCTCCGCCTCGAAAGTACCCGAGGTGACAGTCCTGTTCTGGGTAGTGAAGATCCTCACTACCGGGATGGGCGAAACTACGTCCGATTTTCTTGTCCACCGTTTCGAACCCGAGATCGCTTTGGGCCTCGGGTTCGCGGCATTGGTGATTTCGTTGGTTCTGCAGTTCCGGGTCCGCCGGTATATCCCCTGGGTGTACTGGACCGCCGTCGCGATGGTCAGCGTGTTTGGGACCATGGCTGCGGACGCCGTTCACGTCGGGCTTGGCGTCCCCTACCTGGCGTCGACGCTGTTCTTTACCGTGGCGCTCGCTGTCGTTTTCCTGCTCTGGCACCGGAACGAAAAGACCCTCTCCATCCACAGCATCACCACCCGGCGTCGGGAGTCCTTCTACTGGGCTGCGGTGCTGACAACCTTCGCACTTGGCACGGCCACTGGAGACCTGACCGCCTACACGCTGGGCCTGGGCTACCTTGCCTCAGGCATCATGTTCGCGGTTGTCATCGCTGTCCCCGCACTTGCCCACTGGCGTCGCCTGCTGGCTGCGATCCCGGCCTTCTGGTTCGCGTACATCTTGACCCGGCCATTGGGGGCGTCCTTCTCTGACTGGACCGCTGTTTCCCCCGACCGAGGGGGACTCGACTGGGGCACCGGCCCCGTCAGCCTGGCCCTCGCCGCAGCGATAGCCGTCCTGGTCACGTTCCTGACGATGAATTGGAAGCGTGCCCTCAAATAGGGCGATCCGTTGCCGCTTGGCTTTTCGTACTGTTGTTCGCATGTCCTGACATATTTGCGTTAATTCTGCCTCCGGTTAACCCCGGATTCATGGGCCATGACCCACTCCTTCACCTTGCCCTTGGATGGTAGTTCCTGCCCTTGGGGGACTTTCCGGTTCAAGATGAAGGAACACCATGACCAACCGCTTTCTAGCAGCGGCCGCCGTCGCCGTTGTTGCAGCCACCGCTGTGACCGGCTGCGCGCAAAGCAGCACCGCTTCGGCCCAGAACAATGGCGCCAGCGCATCCCCGGACAAGACGATCACCGTGTTCATCAGCGGGGACACGAACGTCCAGAACCTGTGGGAGAAGAGCCTCGTTCCCGCCTTCGAGAAGGCCAACCCCGGCTACAACGTTAAGGTCACCCTCGATCTGCACGGCGAGCACGATGCCCAGACCCTGGCGAAACTGACCAGCGCCACGGAGCAGAACAAGGAACCTGATTTCGACCTCGTCGATGGCGGTTTTGTCTCCAAGGCCTCCGCAGCCAATCTGCTGACCTCCGTGAGCTCGCAAACGATTTCCGCCCTGAACGATGTCCCGCAGGACGTCATCAAGGCCGGCGGCACCGGTGGCATCCCGTACCGCGGCTCCGCGGTGCTCCTGGCATATGACACCAAGACAGTTGCCACTCCGCCGAAGACCCTTGACGAACTGCTCGCTTGGATCAAGGCAAACCCGGGCAAGTTCACCTACAACTCGCCTAAGTCGGGAGGGTCCGGCGGTGCATTCGTTGCCACCGTTCTGGACAAGTTCGTCCCTGCCGACGCCCGCGCCAAGATGACGGTGGGCTACGAGAAGGACCTTGAGAAGTACTGGGACCAGGGCTTCGCGACATTGAAAGACCTCAACTCGTCCGTCTTCCAGAGCGGCGTCTACCCCAACGGCAACCAGCAGACCCTTGATCTGCTCGCCAAGGGACAGATCTCCATGGCTCCGGTGTGGTCTGACCAGTTCATCACCGGCTTGACCAACGGCCAGATCCCGTCCACCGTGAAGGCCACCCAGATCAGCAACCCGTCCTTCACGGGCGGTGCCGCCTACCTCGGCATTCCCAAGTCCTCGCCCCGCCAGGAAGCGGCGCTGAAGCTTGCCAACTTCGTCCTCTCGCCGGACGCGCAGACCATGATCATCAAGGAAATGTCCGGTTTCCCGGCCATCAGCCTCGACAAACTGCCGGCTGATGTGAAGGACAAGTTCAAGGACGCAGACACCAACAACCTGCGCAAGGGCTACTTCGACCAGATGGGCAAAGACCTGAACAACCTCTGGGACCAGAAGGTTCCCGGCCAGTGACAACCACGCTTCAAAAGCCGGCGGAACTGCAACAAGCAGTTCCGCCGGCTGGTGCCACGCGCCCCAAGCGACTGGGCCAGCGCGCCGTCGGGTTCTTCATGGCCCTCCCGCCGATCCTGTTGATCGCACTCTTCGTCGGCTTCCCGATCGTTCTCGCCTTCGGCTTCAGCATCGGCCTGACCGGCGGGTTGAACCACACCATCGCCACCATTGGCCAGAACGTGCACGAGGCAGACGCCTGGTGGGGAACGCTGGCCGCGTACCAGGAGATGTTCACCAACAAGCGTTTCCTCGGGGACCTTCTGGTCACGGTCATTGTGACGCTGGTGAGCACGGCAACGGTCATCTTCCTGGCCCTGGGCATTGGCCTCTATCTCAAGCTCAAGGGTGGTCGAATGGCCCGCCTCCTCTCCGGACTGGCGATCGTGCCGCTCTTCATCCCGGTGGTCATCGCCTCGTGGGCAATCCTGACCTTCTACTCCGGCACGGGCTTCCTTCGGAGCGTCTTCGCTCTCTTCGGGCTTGACTTCCCCGTGTGGGCCTTCACCATGGTCACGGTCATCATCGGCTCCGTCTGGACGTCGCTGCCCTTCGCTGTGCTCATGGTCTCCTCCGGGCTGCAGTCCGTGCCGAACGCCATGATCGAAGCAGCGCGCGACGCCGGTGCCGGCTCCTTGCGCACGATCGTCTCAGTGATCGTTCCCATGGCGGCCGTTCCCATCATTATCGCGACGACGTTTACGGCCATCGGAATTGTTGGCTCGTTCACGGTCCCGTACTTCACCGGGCCCAATTCACCGAACATGCTCGGAGTGGACATGTCCAACTACTTCTCTGCCTTCAACCAGCCCCAGCAGTCCGCCGTCATGGCCTTCACCGTCTTCCTGATTGCCTCCGGAATCGCCGCGCTCTACGTGTGGGCCAACTTCCGTTCCGCCAAGGAACAGGGGAAAGTCTGATGGCTATCTCTACCGGATCGCCCGTTGCTTCCCGCACCCGCCGGCCCCTCACGTTGGACTCGATTGTCCGCCGTGCGCTGGTGGGCCTGTTCGTGGTGCTCATGGTCGTTTTCATCCTGGGACCCCTGCTGTGGCTCGGTGTCCGCGCCTTCGCCGGTAACTGGACTTTCCCCAACCTCCTTCCCGATGACTGGACTTTGCGCTGGTGGCAGGTTGTCGTCAACGACGGCGCGCTCGGCATCGCGGTCCAGAACTCCTTGTTCTTCGCCCCGCTGACGGTCCTGGTGTCTGCGATCATTTGTTTGCCCGCGGCTTACGCCTTCGCCCGCTTTGATTTTCCCGGACGCCGCTTCTTCCTGATCAGCCTGTTCGCTACCAACGCCTTTCCCAAGATGGGCTTGTTCGTCACCCTTGCGGCGCTCTTCTACGCCTTGAATTTGATGAACACCATTTTGGGAATCCTCGTGGTGCACGTATTGGGCACGGTGGTCTTCATGACGTGGATCCCGGCGGCGGCGTTCGCTGCCGTGCCGCGAAACCTGGAGGAAGCAGCCCGCGACGCCGGAGCCTCCAAATTGCGCGTGTTCGCCTCCGTGACGCTCCCCATGGCGCTGCCCGGGATTATCGTCGCGGCCGTGATGTCCTTCCTGGCGTCCTTCGACGAAGCACAAGGAACGTACTTGGTGGGTGCGCCGGCCTTCATGACCATGCCCACCCAGATGTACAGCCTCGTGCTGAACTACCCCACCCAGGTGGCTGCCGTCTTCTCCATCCTGCTGGCCATCCCCTCCGTGGCCCTCATGCTCGCGGCGCACAAGCACATCCTCGGCGGCCAGCTCGCCGAAGGCTTCCAGATTAAATAGCGCCCCGCGCCCAACGTCAGACAGAGAACCCATGACAATTCATGAACCATTGACTGAACCACCTGCCAGCACCACAAAGCCGGGAACTCCGGCGTCGGACGGCGGCCTGACCATCCGCGGCCTCCACAAGATCCTCGGCGGCCGCACAATCATCGACAACCTCGATCTGTCGGTAAAGGAAGGCGAACTGGTGTCCTTGCTGGGGCCCTCCGGCTGCGGCAAGACAACGACGCTGCGCATGATCGCCGGCTTCCTCGAGCCGGACTCCGGCTCCATCGAGGTGGAGGGCCAGGAAGTCTCCCACTTGGGCGCCGAGAACCGCCCGAGCGCGATGGTGTTCCAGAACTACGCGCTATGGCCCCACATGACCGTGGCCAAGAACGTCGGCTTCCCGCTGAAGCTCCGCAAGATGTCCAAGGCCGAGATCAAGGACAGGGTGGAAGCCGTCCTGGAGTTGGTCAGCCTTTTGCACCACAAGGATTCCAAGCCCGCCCGCATTTCCGGCGGCGAGCAGCAACGCGTGGCTTTGGCCAGGGCACTGGTCCAGGAGCCGAAGCTCTTGCTCCTCGACGAACCCTTGAGCAACCTGGACGCGAAACTGCGTGTCAAAGTACGTGAAGACATCCGCAAGATCCAGCAGGAACTGGGCATCACCACGGTCATCGTCACCCATGACCAGGAAGAAGCGATGTCCATGTCAGACCGGATCGCCGTCATGAATGCGGGCCGGATCGAGCAATACAGTACCCCGGAAACGCTCTATGCCCGCCCGGAAACCGAGTTTGTAGCCACCTTCATCGGCAGCATGAACCGCCTCGAGGGTTCGCTCAACAACGGACTCATCACCGAGGGCCCGGACATTCTCGGGATCCGACCCGAGGACGTCATCCTGGCAGACGCGCCCTTCGCAGATGCGGTCCCGGCGACCGTCGAGAGGGTCGTCCCACGCGGACACTTCCAGGAAGTATACGTGCGCAGGGCCGACGCCCAGCTCCGCAGCTTCGTCAGCGGCGAGCTCATGCAGCCAGGCCAACAGACATATGCCGGGATCCGCAAGGCTATGACCTTCCGGGACGGACGCCTCGTGGCAGAGGCAGGTGCCGCACATTGAGCAACACCATTGACACCAAAAGGACCCGCGCCACGGCCCATCGGGGCGACTCCAGCAAACACCTTGAGAACACGCTGCCCGCC
Source organism: Arthrobacter sp. GAS37 (assembly GCF_044908325.1). Lineage (NCBI taxonomy): Bacteria > Bacillati > Actinomycetota > Actinomycetes > Micrococcales > Micrococcaceae > Arthrobacter > Arthrobacter sp. GAS37. The sequence goes on along the minus strand of NZ_JBIYDB010000003.1, from coordinate 175,660 downwards.
ATCGCCTCAGCCATCGAGGCGGGTGCGGACCTCGTGGAAGTGGACGTCCGGGTGACCAAGGACGGGCAGGTGATCCTGCTCCATGATGCCTCGCTGCTCAGGATCTGGAGCCTCGACGCGGACGCTGCAGACGTCGGCTATGACCGAATCAGGCAACTGGGCGCCGGCGAGGAGCGGATTCCCCTGCTTTCCGAAGCCCTAGAGCTTTTCCGCGGCCGCCGGTCAACCTTGCTCATCGACATGGACGAGCCCGGCCCCGCGGGGGCGACTGCCGCCGTCGTGCGCGAAAGCGGCATCGAAGTGGCCTGGTGCGGGAACCTGGACGGAATGCGGATCATCCGCGCCCTCGACCAGGACGCCCGGATTTGGCTGCCCTGGAGCAAGAGGACCGCCCCGCCGGAAGAGCTGCTGGCCGAGCTGAAGCCCGAGTTCGTCAATTCCGAGCACGTGGTTCTTAGCAAGCACATGGTCGAACAGATCCACGCCGCGGGAGCCAAAGTTGCATGCTGGACCGTGGACGACTTGGAATCCATGCGATGGGCCTTGGGACTCGGCGTGGATTCGATCACGAGCAACCAACTGGACCTGCTGCAAAGCGCCATCGCGGAAGACCCGCAGGCATGGGCTTCGGCCCAGGCTCCCGGAGGACTGGCCGGAGACGAAGTTCTTGAGTCCCGGAAAGTCGCGTTGGAGCTGGCCGAATGGGCCGTCGGGTACATGCGCGACGCCGATCGCGGCCAGGTCTCGACCAAGGCGCACCCCGCTGATCTGGTCACGGAAGTCGATGTCGCCGTCGAGCGCCATGTCCGCGAAGTGATTGCCGCCCGCCTTCCCGGCCACACGGTGGTGGGCGAGGAAATGGGCGGAGTCGCAGTGCCAGGCGCACCGTGTTGGTACCTTGATCCCGTCGATGGAACCACCAACTACGTGAACCACATTCCCTGGACCGCGTTCTCGCTTGCCTTGGCGGTGGACCGCAAGCCCGCGGTGGCCGTCGTCGCAGATCCCTGGCGTGGCGAGATTTTCGAGGGGTGGGCCGGTCATGGTGCCTGGCTGAACGGAACGCCGCTATCGCTGGCTCCTGCGGGAGTTTCGACGGCGGCCCTGGCCGGAACCGTGGTGGCGACCGAACTCGCGGGGCACTTGCCGTGGCCCGGAATGCTGGAACTGCTCGCCGAGCTCGGCGAACGGCACAGCATCATGCGGATCATGGGGTCAGCCACCATGACGGTGGTTGGCGTAGCTGCCGGGCGTGGTGCGGGGGCCATCATTGGGAGCTTCAGCCCGATCGACCACCTGGCCGCGACGCTCGTTGTTCAAGAGGCCGGAGGCATCGTCCTCAATTCCGAAGGCGAGATGGACACGTTCCCGGAACAGGGCGGGATCCTTGCGGTCCGTCCGGAATACTCGGCCGAGCTTTACGAACTGTGGAGCCAGGCACATGCCGACGCCGGCAATTGAGCGCCTCGCCGACGCTGTCTCCGCTCTTGACCGGCGAAGCCGCTTCGAACTGGTTGATGAGATCCGCCTCGACTTTCCGACCCACCACCCGCAGGGCATGGCCTTCGCCAAGGGGCTGACGTTCTTGTCGTCCGTTGAGATCCACGAAGCGCCGCGCCCTGCGGCGGATCCGGCGCTGCGCACTCCCGGGCGGGGGACCGGGCACGTGTTCGTCCTCGAGGCCGGCGGCGAATTGATCCGCGATATCCACCTGGGCGAGGACACCGTCTACCACCCGGGTGGGATTGATTTCGACGGCCACCACGTGTGGGTGTCTGTCGCTGAGTACCGGGCCGGGAGCAGAAGCATCGTCTATACGATCGATCCGGACACCTTCGAGGTCCGTGAGCGGTTCCGCGTGGACGACCACATCGGCTGGATTCTCCGCGACCCAGGACTGGACCTGGTGTTCGGCGGAAGCTGGGGTTCCCGGCAGCTCTACACCTGGGATACGGAAGGTCGCCTGGTGGACGAATGGGAGAACCCCGGCCACTTCGTCGACTACCAGGATGCCCAGCTCCTGGGTCCGGGACTGCTGCTGTGCAGCGGGATTTCCCTGTTACCGCAGGCCGATGGCACCACCCTCGAACTCGGGGGCCTGGCCCTGGTGGAACCGCTGCGGCAAAGGATCACGTGGGAGGCGCCTATCAGTGTGTTCAGCGGTGCCGGTCACGTCATCACACGCAATCCTGTCGCGGTCACCGCGGATGAATCCGGACTGCTGATTCACGCGGCGCCGGATGACGGGGACGACGACGGCGGTACACGGATACTGAGCTACAGGATCATTTAACACAGCCGTGACAGACCGGAAACCGGTCCTGAACGGGGCCTCGATAGCGTGGCCGCATGATCGTATCCATCATGTCCAAGATAAGTGCCTGGATCGAAGCTGCCTACTTCTACGACGCCGCCGAGCTGGGGGCTTCCGGAGCTACTGAAACCACCCGCTACGGTTGGCTCCCGGCCCTCAGCGGGGTGGCTATCGCCGACGCCCAGGCGCGGAAAATCCGGGCCGCGGAGTAGCGCAAACCCCGGGATTCCGGGGTTTTTGAGTGGCCAAATGTCTTGTTGAACACACTATTCGTTGATGGCGTGTACTATGCCCTAAACTGCTTCACTGAGGTGCCTGAAATGGCACTATGCAGCAACGAAAGTGAACCACAACAATGGCTACCGATTACGACGCCCCACGCAAGACCGAAGAAGAGTCTCCCGCCGAATCGCTCGAGGCCCTTCAGGCATCGCGCGGCTCCGGTGCCCAGACTGCTGTCATCGATGTCGACGAGAACGACACAGCCGAGGGCATCGACCTTCCGGGCGCCGATCTGTCCGGCGAAGAACTGACCGTCATCGTTGTCCCGGAGCAGTCCGATGAATTTACGTGTTCATCGTGCTTCCTGGTCCGTCACCGGTCGCAGATCGCACTGGAAAAGAACGGCCTCAAGTACTGCCGCGACTGCGAAGGCTAAACCCCGCACGCAAAGCAGCCCCGCCCGACTGGAAACCAGCAACGCCAAACCAGCCGGGAGGGGCTTTTGCATGCCTGCGGTACCGACGTGCCTGCAGCGCGGCCCCTCAGGCGGCTTGGAGTTCTGTGGCGCGGGCGTATTTGAGGGCCTTGGCGTGGTGTCGTAGCTTGCGTCGGTGGCGCCTGGAATGCGGGGCGGTATCGGGTGGGTCTGTGCCTTGTATCCCGGTACCGGGTAGGGGCGGGGCTGTGGAGCGGTAGTGGTGTCCGGTGGGGGTGCGGATTTCGACGACGTGCCGTGTCCCGGGGCTGGTTTTTGCTCTCCAACCGGTGAGTTCTTTGGTGTGGTTGCAGGCTTCGCACATGCCGGCCCCGTTACTGAGGCTGGTGGTGCCGCCGTCGTGCCAGGGGACGACATGATCGAAGTGCCGGATCGGTGCATCGCAGTAGGGGGTGCGGCAGGTGTCGTCGCGGGCCTGGATGAATCGCCGCATGCCTGCCGGAAAAAGCCGCGCCTTCGAATCGGCGGCGACAAGCTCCCCGGATCCGGGGGCGGTGAAGAGGCGCCGGAGCCAGACTTTGAAGGCTTGGTCCGGCCCAGACTGGCCGGGTTGCCCGGGTTCGGCGTGGCCCTTGTTCCCGGTGAGGATTGCCCGTGCCCAGGCGGCGGGGACGATGCCGTAGCCGGGCAGGCGTGCCGGTTCGGCATCGCCCTGGAACAGGGTCCGGTCGGTCATGACGAGCTGGACTTCCACCCCGCTGATCCCGCCTGGGGTGCCGGTGATGCGTTCGACCAGGGCGTCTGCCATGATCTGTCCCCGGGACCGGGTCTCCCCGGAGGAGCGGAGGGTGTCGGCGTGCCGGGACAGGGCCGCGTGCACGGCCACGCCCTGGGCAACCGGGAGGAGGGCGGTGAGGTAGGTCATGGTGTCCGGTGCCGGGCGCAGGCTGACGTGCCGTTCGGTGGCGGCGTGGCTGGCGCGCTGCGTGACGGAGCGCGGGTCCCGCCGGTAGGCCGCGGTCCTAGCCGCGGCGATAATGGCCCGGTCGCCGGCACCGTCGAAGGTCCCCGTGTCGGCGGCGAGTTCCTCGTCCACGGCGCAGCGGTCTTCGGCGGACAGGCAGGCAGTTTCCTTCACCAGCAGCGTGGCGCGCCATTCGTTCAGCTGTCCGGTGTCGAGGGCGGCGAGGGTGTGCGGCATTTCGGCCACGAGGGCTTTGGCGAGTCCGTGGAGCCGGGATCCGCGGGCGGGAGACTCCCGCCGGGCCAACGCGATTTGGGCTCCGACGCCGCGTCCCTGCTCCTCAGCGGGGACGCCCAGCTCTTTCTCGGCGCTGCGCTGGGCGGCATCGAACGCGACGGCGATCCTCGCCTGCGCGGCCGCGGACGCGGACTTCAGATCCTCCAGGGCACGCAACTGGTCAATCAATTCGGCCGGTGCCGCGCCGTTCGTGAGGCCTGGGCGAAGCGACGTCACGACATCGATCAGGTCCCGCACCCGGACGCGCGGGACGCCGACACCGGGGGCAGCATCCGGGTCCGCGCCGCCGACTGGCGCGCCCGCTCCGATCAGCTGTGTTCCCCGAATGCCGGCCATAAACCAAGCATTTCAGGGACCTACGACATTATTAGGCCGAAATGACCCGTCCAATCGAAAGAACTTAGAAAAAATTTGAAGAACTGCACAGGACTGGCCATCAGTAGGGAGCAGTCGACCCGGCGGAACCTAGGCCGAAGCCAAGACTCCGAACCGCGTTGGCACGTCGCTCGCCCAGCCCCGGGGCCGGCGGCCTGTTTCGTCCGGGGCCGGCGCCCTGTATCGTCCGGGGGGCGACCGGCGGGTGCTCCTCATGAGTCGTCGTCTTCGGCGAATCATAGTTGCGTCATCGTCTCGACAGTGCCGTCGACCCCTGGTCCGCGGCCACACCGGCCGACGAAGACGCCGATTGAACAGCCGCTTGGCTCGAAGCCACCGCTCCGGCGTCGTTATCCCTGATAACGAACTGAGGCGAGAAACCACCCCGAAACCCCGGAAAACCGAGGAAACCAGGCCCCTGAATCACGTCCCCGTGACCCTTAGCTGGGTCCGCTAACAGTTGGGCGCCGAAGCGGATACGAAGCTCCTGAAAGGGCCCCGACGCTCCTACGCTTGAAGTATCGGATCGCTCAAGCACTCAAGGGGATGGGCCCAAGTGAGAAAGTTTCATGCGTGGTTGGCGGCATTTGTAGTGGCCGCCGGTCTTGGTCTCGTGGCTCCAGGGCCAGCGTCCGCAGCCCCTTATTGCGGGATCGTCTGGGGATCGTTGGCGAAGTCCAACCCCGCGCTGACCCAGGCACAAGTGGTCAATGTCAGGACGGGCCAGCAACCCTGCTTTGACCGCCTGGTGATCGACCTGAACGGCGCCGTTGCCGGCTATTCAATCCGCTACGTTCCACAAGTACCGCACGACGGCTCGGGACTTCCCGTCGAGCTGAGGGGCAATGCGTTCCTGCAAGTCACGGTCAACGCCCCCGCGTACAACTCCGCCGGAAATGCCACATACAACCCGGCTGACAAGAACGAGCTGACGAACGTCACGGACTACAAGACCTTCCGGCAAGTGGCCTTCGCTGGCAGCTTCGAGGGATACACCAGCCTTGGCCTGGGTCTTCGCGCCCGGCTCCCCTTCAGGGTCTTCACGTTGGCTGGTCCGGGAACGGGAACGCGCCTGGTGATCGACGTCGCCCACATGTGGTGAGCGGCCCGCGGGAACGCAGGCCAACCGACACACAACAAAAGCCCTGCTCCGGGTGATTCCGGAACAGGGCTTCTGCCGTACTAGAGGCTACTCAGGTACTCGGGTTACTCGGGTACCACGAGGGCAGGCGTATCCTTGCGGAGGGTTTCGCCGCGGAAGAAGCCGGGCCGAACGCGGGCCATGACCACCATGACCACCGCTCCGAGCGCCAGGATGCCGATGCCGATGATGAACACGAGGCCGACACCGAAGATCTCGGAACCGCTGCCGAAGGACGGAGACCAGCTGTCCACCGCCGTCTGGATGAAGACGAGGGTCAGAACGACGCCACCGATCACCGGGAAGAGCAGGCGCATGAAGAAATTGCGGACGCTGCTGAACACGCTGTGCCGGAAGTACCAAGCGCAGGCAAAAGCGGTCATTCCGTAGTAGAAGCAGATCATCAAGCCCAGGGCCAGGATGGTGTCGTTGAGGACGTTCTCGCTGACCACCTTCATGATGGCGTAGAACCCGCCGGAGATAGCCCCGGCCATGATGGTTGCATAGCCTGGAGAACCGAAGCGCTTGCTCACGGTGGAGAACTTCTGCGGAAGGGCGCCGTAGTGACCCATGGCGAGCAGGCTTCGGGCGGGGGAGGCCATGGTGGACTGCAGGGACGACGCTGTGCCCGCGAGTACGGCCAAAGACATCAGGATGGCCAAGGGGCCCATCACGGGGGAAGCCAAAGCGGCGAAGATATTGGACTGGTTGTCCGGGTTGTTGAGGCCGATGCCGTCGCCGCCAACGCCTGCGACCATCATCGTTGCGACGATCACTGCGACGTAGAGTCCCAGGACGGCGATGGCCGTGGTGGTTCCAGCTTTGCCGGCAGTACCCTTGCCGCCCTTGGTCTCTTCATTGACCGTCAGGCAGACGTCCCAGCCCCAGTAGACGAAGACCGCCAGGGACATGCCGGCAGCGAACTGCTCGAAGCTGCTGATCTTCGTGGGGTCGAACCAGTCCCAGCTGAAGGCGATGGCGGTGGGGGTGTCGCCGGAGGAGGCGTGGGTGAGGGCCATGACGATGAACACGCCCAAGACCACTACCTGGAATCCCACCATGGCGTACTGCACGAGTTTGGTGGCGTGCAGGCCCCGGTAGCTGACCCAGACGGCCAGTGCCACGAAGGCCAGGCATGTGGCGATGTTCAAGGGCTTGTTGGAGGTGAGGTCGGCAAGATCGGGATTGCCGAAAACCTGGGCGAGGAAGAGGTAGAAGAAGTCCACCGCGACGCCTGCCAGGTTGGAGAGGACGATGATGTTCGCGGCCAGCAGCCCCCAGCCGCCCATCCAGCCGATGAACGGGCCGAAGGCCTTGGTGGCCCACGTGAAGGTGGTGCCGCTGTCGGGAGAATCTGCATTGAGCTCGCGGTAAGCGAACGCCACGAGGATCATCGGGATGAAAGCGACGATGAAGATCGCAGGCAGTTGCAGGCCCACCGCGTTGACCGCCGGGCCCAGTGAGCTGGTCAGGCTGTAGGCGGGTGCCACGGAGGAAATACCAAGGACGACGACGGCGAGGAGCCCCAGCTGCCCCGTCTTGAGTCCTTTGCCGCTGATGCCGTGTTCGGTGCCGGCGGGATCGTGGGCCTCCACGGTTTTCCTTGCGCTTGGGCGGGTTATTTGAGTCATGTGCTTGGCTCTTTCTAGATGGCCGAGAGGTGTCGCTGTGTGATGCCGGGGCATCCGGTCATGCAGATTGTTCTCTAGTGAGACGGGAGTCACTAAATGAATGACGTTCATTTAGTATGGACGCGGAGAAGCCTTGGCGCAAGTGTTATTGCCAAACAATTTTGGTTCGGGGTGGATCATCTGAGCGAGCGTCTGCCGGAAACGGCCCAAAAGTGAGCGAGCGTCTGCCGGAAACGGTGCAAAAGTGAGCGAGCGTCTGCCGGAAACGGTCCAAAAGTGAGCGGGCGTCGGGTTTCAACAAAAGGGGGCGGGTGCTGCTTAGGCGCTCAGCTCGGCCCGGAGGGGGTATTCCTTGCTGTCAAGGAGAAGCTGCGTGCAGCGTCCGGTTTCCGGGTTTAGCACGATGGGGGCCGCGAGATTGACCGTGGTCTTTTCCGGAGTCGGGTTGACCACCACCAGGGTGGTTACCAGCTCAGCCCGGTCCAGCCCGAGATCCTCCAACGTCGAGCGGGGGATGGCGGGCGCGTAGTCCGGAACGTAAACGGCGGCCTCGGCCAGGAACATCCGGATGCGCGGGCTGGCCGACTCCATCGCGTAGAGTCCGGGGGCGCCGTCGATTCCCCGCAAAGCGAAGTCAGAAGCTTCAAGCCCCGGCATGGGCGCGGTGAAGCTCAACTCCCGGGAAGCCTGTGCCGTGCTCATTTGAGGAAATCCATGAGCGTGGGCTGGAGTGTCTTGGCGGTGACCGCGAGGGCAACCTGGTAGTTGGTCTCCTGCAGCTTCAAGTCCATGACGACCTTTCCGATGTCTGCGTCTTCAATTCCGGAGCGCTGTGCGTCGAGCGACGCCTTCAGTCCATCGACGGAATCCTGGGCGCGCATGAGTTTGGTCTGCCTGGCACCGACGTCCGCGCGTCCGTTGACGACCGACTTGATCTTGTCACCGATCGCCGTCAAACGGCTGCTGACATCCGCACCGGAGCGGATATCCGCGACGACGTTGCTCACCAAAGCGAAAACCGAGCCGGCGCCGTCACCGAAGATCGCACCGCCGTCGGCGTCTACCCGCATCGTCTGCGTTGCGTCAATCCGCCGTTCTACTGTCCCGCCCGGTGTTCCGTTGTACGCAGGCGGCGCGGCGCTGCTGAATGCGCCAGCGGAATCGGAACTTCCAGCGAAGACGTTGCGACCCAGGTACTGCGTGTTTGCCTGGGCGAGGAGGTCCTTGTTGAGGCCTTCGATTTCGACGGCGATCGCCTCCTTGGCGGTGTTGTTCAGGGAACCGTTGGAAGCCTGGACCGTGAGGTCCCGGACCCGGTTGAGTATGTTGGTGGCTTGACCGAGGGCCGCGTCCGCGGTCGTCAGCCAGCCATTGCCATCGTTGATGTTGTTCGAATACTGTCCGGCGGCGCTGAGCTGGCTTTTCGTAGCGAGCAGGTTCGCCGTGGCTGCGGGATCGTCCGAGGGCCTGGTGATGTTCTTGAGGTTGCTGGCCTTGTCCTGCAGCGCGGCGAGCTTGGCCTGCCCGGCCTGCAGGTTAAACTGCGCGGCCGCGGACATCGTTTGGTTCGTGACACGGTTCAGCATGGCTTACCTTCCCACCAATCCGGTGTGGTTGATCAGGACGTCGAGGGCTTCATCCACGGCGGTCATGGCCCGGGCAGCCGCTTGGTAAGCGTGCTGGTTGCTCAGGAGGCTGATGTTCTCCTCGTCGAGGCTGACGGACGCCCCGGAGGAACGCTGCCCGACGGCGGCAGTGCTCGCCGCGTCGGCGAGCTGCTGGTGCTGCTGTGCCGATTGGGACGCCGTGCCGATTCCTGTGACGATTCCGGACCACAAGGCGTCAGGGGATCCTTGCCCGGTGCCGATTTGGGCAACCGCGTCCGCGATCTTGCCGTCGAGGGCGCCGGAGCCGGGGCTGCCGGTCGCGATTCCTGCGGCGCTCGTCGGGACAACGGTGAGTGACAAGGCTGCCGGGGCACCAGGGGTGGTCGCGAAGAAATCGAGGTTTGAGGCACCGGTGGTGGACAGCCCGGTGCGGTGCGCGGCATTGACGTCGTTCATGAGTGTGGTGGCGAACGCGTTGTAGGAAGCGGCGGCCTCGGAGATGGCGCCTCCCGCGCCTCCCGCCGCGGCGGGGGCAAGGAGGGAGACCGCGCCGGCGAGCTTTCCGCCGTCGAGAGGAACCGCCACACCGGGGCGATCGGCCCATTCCAAGTGCACCGCTGAGCCCGGCGCGCCCATGCTTGCCTGGCCGCTCAAAGTGAGGTCGCGGTGGGAAGTACCCGAGACGATGGCGTTGCCGCCGACGAAGACATCCACCGTGCCGTCGGCGTTGTCCCGGACGGTTCCACCCGCGAGGGAGGCGATGGTTTCAGTCACCTTGTTGCGGGCGTCGATGATCTCATTGGCGGAGCCGCCCGAGGCTGTGACGGAACGGATCGTTGCGTTGAAACCGGCCACCCGGGCTGCGGCATCGTTCAGGGTGGCGACGGTGCTTTGGGCTTCTCCGCGAATCCGCGTCCACTGTGAATCCAAGGCCTTGTAGCCAGCCGACACGGTATTGGCGAGGGTGGTACCGGCTTGCAGCAGCACGCCGGCCGGGGCTGCTTCGCCCGGGTGGTTGGAGACTCCCTGCCAGGAGGACCAGAAAGTCTGCAGCGCCGTCGATATTCCGGCGGGCCCGGGCTCGTTCAGCGAGCCTTCGAGTTGCTGGAGTTCGGTGGAGCGATAGCCGGCGTAACCGGCCTGGGCGGCGCCGGAGCGCACCCCGGCATCGAGGAAGCTGTTGCCCAGGCGGGCGATCCCGTCCACCGACACGCCTTGACCGGCTTGGGCGCCCGTTGCGAAGAGGCCCGTGCGCGCGGGTGCGCCGACGGCCGATTGCTCGATCCGCTGCCTGGTGTACCCGTCAGTGCCGGCGTTGGCGATGTTCTGTCCGGCAACGTTGATGCCTTGCTGCGCCGCGGTGAGGCCCAGGTAGGCCGTATTGAGTCCGCCGAATGTGCTCACTGCTTTGTCCTTTGGGTGATCCGGGCCCTTGGTGGTCCGGCCTTTTGTTGTCCGGCCGTGTTCCGGTCAGAATTGCTGGTCGAAAAGGCGGGACGGGGTTGAGTCCGCGGTCCTGCCCTGGGAACCGGTCCGACCGTGGGAGTCGTAGGTCCCGGCCGCCGGCTTCAGATCCGCCATGGTTTCCTGGGTGGAACGGACGGCAGCGCGAAGGAACTGCTCATTTGAATCACGCAGCTCCTTGATGGTGGCGGTCTGCTGCTGCATCGCGTTCAGGTGCGAGGACAGGACATCAGCCCAGGCTTCTTCCGGAGCAGACGAGGCCAGCTCGCCCAGTGAAGATTCGGCAGGCAAGCCCCATTGCTCTGCCACCGCCGCCACTTCCACCGCCCTTGCAAGCCCGGCCTTGGACAGGTGTCCCAGGACCTGTTCCACTTCCCGAGTGCCATGCGGCAACCAACGGGATTTGCCCGCCGTGAGGAGCAGTTGCTCTTCCTCCAGCTTGAATGTCAGCAGATCCAGTAGCTCACGTTCTCGCCACAGCAGGGCCGACAGTTCATGGATGGCCATGTCGGGTCAACTCCAGTTCCGGGTTGGTTTCTCGGGTGCGTTGCCGCGGGAAAGCACTTCCCCTGTGCCTTCGCCGCGTTGAAAACAACTATCGGCTGCCGCGGCCAATGCGTTAGGCGTTGTTTATGCATGATTTATTCACTTTGTCCAGTCAAGTGACGCGCGGTGGATCTTGTGGCCCGCGGCAAATTTTCCTCCGGCTTTTTGCTAACCAAAGGCGACCGTTGTTCCGATAACCAGAAGTGACAGGCCACGGACGGCCTGGGAGTACCAGCAGACCCAATCACGGAGGAATACATCATGGGCATGGCAATCAACACAAACCTGATGGCGAACAACGCTTACGGCAACCTCAACCGCACGCAGAACGACGTGTCAAAGTCGATGGAGAAGCTCTCCAGCGGCCTGCGCATCAACCGTGCAGCTGACGACGCAGCAGGCCTGGCAATTTCGGAAGGCCTCAAGTCCCAGGTCAGCGGCTCGGCAGTCGCCGCCCGTAACGCCCAGGACGGCATCTCGGTCATCCAGACCACTGAAGGTGCACTGACTGAAGTCCACTCGATCCTCCAGCGCATGCGTGACCTCGCTGTCCAGGGCTCGAACGACACCAACAACGCCGCATCCCGCTCAGCGATCAAGGGTGAAGGTGACTCGCTCGGCAAGGAACTGGACCGTCTCACGCAGTCCACCCAGTTCAACGGCATCGACCTGCTCAAGGGTGCGGCTGGAAACAGCGGCGCGGCCCTGAACATCCAGGTCGGCACCGGCGGTAGCGCCAACGACAAGATCGCCGTGAACCTCGGTGACGTCGCAACCGCCGTCGGAACCGGCGCTACGGGCCTCTCCGGCGCCGCAGGTGCTGCAGGCTTCAAGGTGGACACGAGCGCCAACGCCCAGCTCACCATCGCTGCTGTTGACACCGCCATCGCGGCAGTTTCGGCTCAGCGCGCCGACTTGGGTGCAACCCAGAACCGTTTGGAGCACGCCACGAAGACCCTCCAGGTCTCCGGTGAAAACCTGCAGGCGGCCGAGTCCCGCATCACGGACACGGACATGGCTTCGGAAATGGTCAAGTACACCAAGGCCAACATCATGTCCCAGGCCGGCACCGCAATGCTGGCCCAGGCCAACCAGTCCGGCCAGGGCGTTCTCTCGCTCCTGCGCTAAAACCTTCCGGTAGCAGACCGGTAATAAGCGAATGGCGGCCAGGGCGGGAACACCCCCTTGGCCGCCATTCGCGTCCGGATCCCGCCCACATAACCAACCCATCCGGAAGGACCAAACGTGGCAAGCTCGATCGACGGCCTCGCCAGCGGCTTGAACACCACCTCCATCATTAATTCGCTCATGGCGGTGGAGGCACAACCGCAGACACAACTGAAGACGAAGCTAGCGTCAGACCAGACAATGATTTCGACCCTTCAGTCGCTCAACTCGAAGTTGTCATCACTGAGGGACCTCGCGAGCGGCGACTCAGCCGTGAACGCCTTGAACTTGTTTAGCGCCACCACGAGTTCGCCCTCGCTCAGCGCGACGGCGACCACCTCCGCGACCGCAGGCTCCATCGACGTCACAGTCACCCAGCTGGCCCAGAGCCAAGTGGACGTCACCGCAGCCATGAGCAGCTGGCCCACGGACGGCTCGGGTGCCCCCGCGCCCCTGACACTCGTCGACTCCACGGGAAAACAGACCGAGCTCACGCCCGCATCCACCTCTCTTGACGACGTCGTAACGGCAATCAACGCCGCGTCCGGCCCGGCTCGTGCCGTGAAGGTCCCGGCAGGCAACGGAGCCTATCGCCTTCAACTGACCACAACCACCTCAGGCGCGGCTGGAGCCTTCAGCGTCTACCAGGGCACGGCAGCGCAGGTGAGCGCGGGCACCGCGACCGACCTGATGGCGGACCCTTCCGCCGCCGTCGTCAAGGCCGCCCAGGATGCCAAAGCAACCCTGTACGCAGGCACTCCGGCGGCACAGACAATCGCGTCCGGAACCAACACCTTCACCGACTTGCTTCCCGGCGTGTCAGTGACGGCCTCCGCCGTCACCGCAGCACCGGTGACCGTGAACATTGCGAGCGACTCCGCAGGGATCACCAAAAAGGCAGGGGACTTGGTGAACGCGGTCAATGACGTCCTCGGCTTCGTGTCCATCTACAGCGCGGTGACCCAGACGACCGACGCTAATGGCGCCTCAGCGGCCAGCGGCGGGATCTTCAGCGGCAACAGCGGTGTCCGCTCGGTCAACGACCAAGTCTTCTCAGCCATGTCGATGCCCGTGAACGGGAAGTCTCCCTCCGAATACGGAATCAATGTCACGAGGGATGGAAACTTCACCTTTGACGCGGCCAAGCTCCAATCGTCCTTGGCTTCGGATCCGGCGGGGACGCAGGCAGCGCTCCAGACCATTGCGTCCCGGGTGTCCGACGCTGCCACCAGCGCTACCGATCCGTTCACCGGCTCGGTAACCGCCCTGATCAAGGGGCAACAATCCGAAGTGGCTGACCTGGGCAGCCAGATTTCGGACTGGGACCAGCGCCTGGCCACCAGGCGGCAGACCCTGCAAACCACGTACAACGCCATGGAAGTCGCCCTTGGCCAACTCAACGCCCAGCAATCATGGCTCACAGGCCAGATTGCCGGCCTTTCGAGCTCAACGAAGTAAGGAGCGTAAAGCATGACCTCCACAGCCCTCCGCGCCAGCCAGCTTTCCCGGTACAACGACGACGCCGTCCTCTCGGCCCCGCCGGCCAGGCTCCTCACGATGCTTTATGACCGGCTGCTCCTGGACCTGAACCGCGCCCAGTTCGCCCAGGAGAATGCCAACTGGGGTGTCGCAAGCGAAAACCTGCTGCATGCCCAGTCGATCGTCACCGAGCTGTCCTCCACCCTGAAGACCGATGTTTGGGATGGGGCATCCGGGCTGCTGAGCATCTACCAGTACGCGATGGAAGCCATGATCGGCGCAAACATCTACCGTGACGTCAACCGGACCAAGGAATGCATTGTGCTCTTGGAACCGCTCCGGCAAGGCTGGCACGACGCCGCGTCGCAGCTGCCTGTCCAGGCCACGGTATCCGGCACGGCAAGGACGAACGGCACGCTCGGTGTGGGCTGATCCGGTTCAGGAATGGTCCGGAATCCTGGACCGGCTTGAAGCAAACATCGCCTTGGCCGTCTCCGGCGGCGAGCCCGAGCCATGGAATCCGCCCGCCGAGGCCGAGACCGGACCACTTCCTGAAGAGCTGGCGGACCGGGCACACCGGATCCTGGACGCGCAAATGGAGTCCATGGCCATGCTCGGCAAGGTCCGCAACGACGCGCTCGCCCACTTGGACGCCCTCAACGCCGTCCCGGACAGCCAAAGTTCAGCCCGCCCGCTGTTCCTCGACGTGCAGGGCTGAAGAGAAGTATCGAAAACAATCCCCTAATCGGCTAACGGATGCCCCGTGCTTGCCGATGGTGGAAGTTGAGCAGGGATGCTCGATGCACGGCCACGGATCGGCCTCTTCATACTATTCGCGAAGGCAGGCCGTCGTGTTCGAGTCAGTGACTTCTGTTGCCCTTGGTAGCGCCCTGGACGGGCTCTCATTGCGCCAGCGCACCATTGCCAACAACATCGCCAACATCAACACGCCGAACTACCACGCCAAAAGGGTCCAGTTCGAAGACGCACTTGCGGCCTCGGTGAGCGCCGGAGACGGGCAGGCCGCGCCCACAGTCACTACCTCCCAGGAACCCACCCAGCTCAACGGCAACAACGTGAACCTGGACACCGAAACCCTCTCGAATGTGGACACCGTCTTGCGCTACCAGTTCGCCTCCCGGGCCATCGGCGAGCAATTCACCGCACTCCGCACGGCCATGAGGACCAGCTGATGACTTTCGACGCGATCGGGATTGCCGGCTCCGCGCTGACTGTCCACCGCAAATGGCTCGACGCCGTTTCCGACAACCTGGCCAACATGAATACCGTCACGCGCACCAGCGGCAAGGCGTTCCAAGCCCGCTACGTCGAAGCCGCCGAGGGCAGCGACGGAAACGGCGTGTACGTCAAGAGCACCCCCCAAGGCAGCGCAACCGGCAGGCTCGTGTACCAGCCTGACCATCCGCTTGCCGATGCCCAGGGCTATGTCCGTTACCCGGACATCGACCTCGCCGAACAGATGGGTGCCCTGATTGTGGCGCAACGCGGCTACCAGGCCAACGCCCAAGTGGTGGACCGCGCCCGTGAGACTTACCAGGCAGCGCTTGAGATAGGAAAATCCTGATGGCTTTGGACCCGATCGGCGCAATTCAAGGCGGCGGGGGGCTTTCCGTGCAGGGCGTCACCGGCACCGGGTACCTGGGCGGCACCGGCAACGTCAGCGGAACCGCCGGGGCGGCGGGAAGCAACGGCTTTGCGACGGCGCTGACCGGTGCCGTGGACAACCTCCAGTCCCTGCAATCGACGTCGAACCAGCTGGCAGTATCAGCGGTGACGGGCAACCTTGACGACATCCACAAGGCGACGATCGCTGCCACCCGCGCCCAGATCACCATGGAGCTTGTCTCCACGGTACGGAACAAGGGCGTTGACGCGTTCAACGAGATCATGAGGATGCAGGCCTGATGCCTCCACAGATTGCCGCCTTCTTCCGCAAGATGGGCGATGAATTCAAGGGGTTCACTGCCGGGCAGCGCACCATCGCCATCATCGGCATCGCCGTTCTGGTGCTCGGCGGAGTAGCCCTGTCAGCGTGGTTGGGCAAGCCGTCCTACTCGCCTTTGTTCTCCGGGTTGAAGGACACGGACGCCAACGGGATCGTGGAGCAGCTACGTAAGGACAATGTCCCGTACGAGCTCAGCAACGGCGGTTCCACCATCCTGGTTCCCGATGACAAGGTCAACGATGAACGGCTGAAAGCGGCAGCCGCGGGCCTTCCGGCGGCCGCGGCCACCGGCTATTCACTGCTCGACAAGCTTGGCGTGACCTCGTCCGAGTTCCAGCAGTCGGTAACCTACAAGCGCGCGCTCGAGGGCGAACTCGCCACCACCATCCAGGCCATGGACGGAGTGAAGACAGCGGCCGTGCAGTTGGCCATTCCGGCCAAAACAGTGTTCGTTGACAAGGCTCCCGACGCCACGGCATCCGTGTTCGTGGAAACGCAGCCGGGTGTCACCCTGTCTGCCGATAAGGTCCAGGCGATTGTGCACTTGACGTCCGCCGCGATCGAAAACCTGAAGCCGACCAACGTGACCGTGGTGGATTCCCAAGGCAACGTCCTCTCCACTGTGGGAGGGGGAGCCACTGGTTCCGCGTCCAAGCAAGCCGCCGACTACCAACAGCGCACGTCCGACTCGGTGAAGGCCGTGCTGGACAGGGTAGTGGGACCGGGCAACGCCACCGTCGCCGTCGCCGCCGACGTGACCGCCGAGTCCGCGCAGCAGCGCAGCGAGACGTTCTCCACAGCCAAGGATGCCGCTCCGCTGAGCGAGACCACCAAGACCGAGAAGTACACGGGAACCGGCGGCGGCGCCTCCGGTGTCCTTGGTCCGGACAACATTGCCGTGCCGGGCGGAACCAACGGCAATGGAACCTTCGACTCCAGCGACACCACCAAGAACAACGCCGTCAACAAGGTCACGGAAGACCGCACTATTCCGCAAGGCGCCGTGAAACGCCAGACCATCTCAGTGGCCATCAACCAGTCGGCGGCGGCGGGACTCAACGTCAACTCCGTCAAGGCACTCGTCACTTCCGCGGCCGGCGTCGACCCCACCCGCGGCGACGTAGTGACGGTTGAAGTGCTGCCCTTCAGTACATCGGCTGCAGACGCGGCGGCTCAAGCACTGGGCGCGGCCAAAGCGCAAGCCGACGCCAAGCAGCAGTCGGATTTGATGAACACGCTCATCCTGGCCGGCAGCATCCTGCTGGCAGTGGTAGCGCTGATTGTGCTTATGCTGATCCTCCTGCGGCGCCGGCAGCGCCGCGAACCGGTTGACCTTGGCGAACGGCTTGACTACGAAATGCTGCCCCAAGCCGTCTCCACACCGGCGCTCGAAGGACCGCCAGCCACGACGGCGATCGAACTGCCGCCAGTGCATCCCGTTCCGGCGTTGCCGATGCATGCGTTGCCGATACCAGGCGCCGAGGCTCTCGACGGCGAGCGGCGGCGGGCCCAGATTGAGGCCATGGTTGCCGAGAACCCGGCCCGGACCGCCGATTACCTGCGTGGGCTCATGGATGAAAGGCAGTCGGTATGAGGGCCGGGGAGTTGGACGTAAGCGGCTTGACCGGTGCCCAGAAGGTGGCCGTGGTGCTGATGCAGATGAGCCCGGGCAGCGCAGCTTCCGTCATGACCCAGTTCTCCGAGTCCGAGGCCGAGGACATCGCCGCCGAGATCGTGCGCTTGCGCCGCGTCTCCTCATCCGTGGCGGACCGCGTCATGACCGAGTTCCACGACCTTGCCGTTAGCGGACGCCGCACGGCCCGCGGCGGCCAGGAATTCGCCGTCGGCCTCCTGGAAGCGTCCTTCGGCGCGGACAAAGCGGCCGGTTTCATGGACCGTCTCGCGTCCACCATGGCCGGGAAGTCCTTCGAATTCCTGGAAATGATGGATTCCGGCCAGCTCCTGGCCCTCATCGACGGCGAGATGCCGCAGACCATTGCCTTGATCCTGGCTCATTTGCGGCCGGGCAAGGCTTCCGCTGTCATGGCCGGCCTGGGCGACGTGCAGCGGAGCGAGGTGGCCCGTTGCATCGCCACGATGGGAATGGCGTCGCCGGAGGCCGTGGGCATCGTGGCCGAGACCCTCAAGGTTCGCGCCGGGGCCGTCATGTCGCAAAGGAAGTCGAGCGAAATTGTCGGGGGCATCCAGCCCCTCGTTGACATCATCAACCGCTCCGACATCAACACCGAACGCTCCGTGCTGGAAGGCTTGGAAACGCTCGATCCGGAGCTGGCCACGGAAGTGCGCGCCCGGATGCTGACCTTCGTGGACATCGTGAAATTGGAACGCCGCGACATCCAGCAGATCCTGCGTGGCGTCAATGCCGAAGTGCTCGCTGTCGCCATGAAGGGTGCCCCAGCAGTGGTGCTCGAGGCCGTACGCACCAACGTGTCCGGCCGCAACCTCGAAATCCTGGAAGCCGAGATGGCTTCCGCCGGGCCGGTGCGCGCCTCCCAGGTTGAAGAGGCCCGGGCAGAAATTGTCCGTTCCATCCGTGAGCTGGAAGCCGAAGGCGCCATCGTCGTCCGGCGCGGCGAAGAAGACGACTATGTCTACTGAGGCTGAACTCCAGCGGGTGGTCTTTCCGGACATCCAGCCGGCCGCGCGATCGCGCAAGGAGGACCGGGGCTACACCCAAGGACACGCGTCAGGTTACGCAGCCGGGATCCAGGCTGCAGCTGCGGAACTGCGCCGTCTGCGCGAACAGTTTCACGCCGAACACCGCGCAATGCTCGACGCCGGACGCCTGGCTGTGGCGCAAGCTGTCCGCGTGCTCGAAGCTGCCGCCACCGCGTCCCAGCAGCGCCGCGGCGCTGTGTTGGAGGAAGCACAGGACGTGTTGGCAGCCAGCGCGATGGAGCTTGCCGAAGCCCTCCTGGGCTACGAACTCAACGACGGCGGGAACACCGCCCGCGCCGCGTTGGCCCGTGCCTTTGGTGCCGTGTCCGGAGTGGAAACCGTGACCGCCGTGCGCCTCCACCCGGCGGACCTTGCCGCGCTGGACGCCGTCGACGTCGGGAGCGTGGCCGGCGTCGAACTCAAGGCCGATGCCGCACTGAACCCCGGCGATGCGATCGCGGAATATCCGCAGGGTTGGCTCGACGCCCGGCTCAGCACCGCTGTGGACAGGGCCAAGGCAGCCTTGCTGGGGAACGACGCATGAGCATTACCGAATACCGGCCGCACGCGGGCCGTTTCCGCGCAGCCCTCGCCGCCGCGGCACCGCAGCGCGTAGGTACCGTGACGTCCGTGCTGGGCCTCGGCCTGGAGGTCTCCGGGTTGGACTGCGCGGTGGGGGATCTGGTGACCGTGGGCGAGGCGCCAGGGCTCGACGCCGAAGTGGTCGCCTCGATCAGTGGGGCCGTGCGATGCATGCCGCTGGGACGGTTGACCGGAGTGGCCGCGGGAGACCTCGCACGTTCCAAGGGCGCTCCGATCCTGGTCCCTACCGGCCGCGGCCTCTTCGGGCGCGTCTTGGATGGGCTCGGGCGTCCGATCGACGGCAAAGGCCCCTTGCCCGCAAGCCCCAAGGTCCCTCTCGACAATGAAACGCCGTCGGCCATGCACCGCGCCCGGGTGGACACCCCGCTGCAGACCGGCGTCCGCGTCCTGGACACCATGGCTACTCTTGGCCGCGGCCAGCGCATGGGGCTGTTCGCCGGCTCGGGCGTCGGAAAGTCCTCCCTGCTGTCCATGATCGCCCGCGGCACGGACGCCGAAGTGTCCGTGATTGCCTTGGTGGGGGAGCGCGGACGTGAAGTGCGCGAGTTCCTGGAAGACGACCTGGGCCCCGAAGGCCTGGCCCGCTCCGTGGTGGTTGTTGCCACGTCCGATGAGCCTGCCCTCATGCGCCTGCGCGCCGCCGTCACGGCCACCCGGATTGCCGAATCGTTCCGCGAAGCCGGCCAGGACGTGGTGCTCATGATGGATTCGCTCACCCGCGTAGCCATGGCCCAGCGCGAAATCGGCCTGTCCGCCGGTGAGCCGCCCGCCACCCGCGGCTACCCGCCGTCGACCTTTTCCGTGCTGGCCCGGCTCCTGGAACGCGCCGGGACCGCCGAAACCGGATCCGTGACAGGTATCTACACGGTGCTCGTGGACGGCGATGACCACAACGAACCGATTGCCGACGCCGCCCGCTCGATCCTGGACGGGCACGTGGTCCTGGACCGGAAGCTCGCCGTCACGGGGCACTTTCCCTCGGTGGACGTGCTTGGATCGGTGTCCCGTGTGGCCTCCAAGGTCAACTCCGCTGATCGCATCGCGCTCGCGGCCTCCTTGCGCAAGGTCCTCGCCGCGCGGCGCAGCGCCCAGGACCTGATCGACGTCGGCGCTTACCACCGTGGCAGCAATCGCTTGGTTGACGCGGCACTGGACCACGAAGCCGCCATCAATGGATTCCTGCAACAGAGCATGGACGAATCCACACCATACAGCGAGTCGTGGCCGGAGCTCTTCCGCCTCTCAGCAAGCCTCGAAGGAGCCGCGTGAACCGTCAATTCTCCCTGGCCGGGCTGTTGCGCCTGCGCCAGACACAGCAGGACGCCGCCGCCAGTGGACTGGCCCGCGCCAACTCCCGGACCGCATCCTTGCGATCCCGCCGGGCTACGGCCCGGGAGGAGCTGGCCGAGTCCGCCGGAGCTGCTGGAAGCTCCGCGTCGCTCTTGGCCATCGCGGCCTCCCGCGCGTCCGCGCAAAGCATGTTGGCCGAGCTTGACGCCTTGGCCGCCAGTGCGGAGGCCGAAGCCGCAGAGGCCCGCGCGGAATACACCGAAGCCAAGCGTCGCGCCGTAGGACTCGAGAAGCTCGAAACCCGCCATGGAGCCGCCTTCGAGGCTTCCGCGCTACGCGCCGAGCAAGGGGTCCTGGACGAGATCGCGTCCTCCGCTTGGCACCGGAAGGCCACCTCATGAGCATGACCGAGGCCATCGGCCGCATCCAGAGCATCGAGTCGATGTTGCAGCAACTGAGCCAAGGCGTCCGCCCACAGACCGCGACCAGCGGGACAGCAGACCCTTCCGCGGGCACCGCTTCTTCCCCGGACGCGGCGTCCTTCGCACAGGCGTTGAGCTCCGCCGTCGGGGGCTCGACGACGCCTGACGTGGGCCAGCTTGCTTCTTCTTCGGGGCTCGACGGCACTACCGCCCTCTCGGGCCTCTCCGGTACCGCGGGCACGGGGGCGCTTTCGGGTGCCGGCACTGGCGCTGTCACGGGCGATGCCGTAGTGGCCGACGCCAAGAAATACGTGGGTGTGCCCTACGTTTGGGGCGGCACGAACCCGGCAGTGGGCATGGATTGCTCCGGCTTCGTGCAGCGCGTCTTCAAGGACCTTGGCGTCGACCTGCCGCGCGTCGTCAGCGACCAGATGCGGCAAGGCACCCCCGTGGCGTCCTTGGCCCAAGCCAAGCCCGGCGACCTGCTGGTCAGTTTCGGCGGCGAACACATCTCCATCTACCTCGGTAATGGCAAAGCGATCGATGCGCCCGTGCCCGGCCAGACCATCCAGATCCGCGATGCGTGGGAACAGCAGTCCAATCTGACCGCCATCCGCCGCATTGTCCCCGCGGGAGGCTCGTGATGCAGTTGCCTCCGGCGGGTGCGGCCTCTCCGCGTCCGGCCGTTCCCGGCTCTCCAACTGTGCCGCAGCCTGGCGCCGCCGCCGGTTTTGAGGCCGTGATGAACGGCGTGCTGGCGTCCGACTCGAAGACCTCCGATGGGACCACACAGCAAGCGCCCGACGGCGGCGCTCAGGGAAAGCCTGCCGCCGACGGTCCCGGGACGATCGCCCGAGCCGCCAAACCGGAAGGGTCGAAGGTCGCCAAGGACACGGTTGATGCGGCTGACACTTTGGGCGCGGTGGGTGCGGTGGGTGCGGCCAGTGCGGTGGCCGCTGTTGTGGGCGGACTCGCGATGGCCGGAGTCGCCCCGGAGACCGCTGCTTTGCAGGCGAGCGGACCGGGCGTTGCTGTGCCGGTCAAAGAAGGTGTCGTTGACGGTACGGCCCCAGCCAAAACGATTGCAGGCACCTCGGAAACAGCAAGTCTTGTCGTTGGGATGCCTGCGGGCAGCACTCAGGCGGCGCCGGCTGTTACTTCCTCCCCGGCGCCCGTGATCCCTACTCCCACTGTGCGGGCTGCGCTGGTCGGGAACCCTGGTCAAAGCTCACCCCAGCCTGGTCCGATTCCGACCAGCCCGCTGCCTGCCAACCCGCTGCCCCCTGGCCTCGAACCCAGGGTCAACGTGACCGCAGCCCGATCACACGAGTCCGGCACCGCCGTCGTACGTCTCGCCGGGAAACCCGCGACGCAACAGGATCCGCAGCCGGTCCTCGGGCAGGGCGCCCCGGGCGCCCCGATACCCGGGCTTCCCGCGGGGATTCAGGCCGGAATTCCGGGGCTGGTGCAGCCCGCGTCGCCACTCCAACAAGCCGCTTCGACAGCCCCGCCAGGCATGGCAACGCCCACACCCCAGGCAGACCCGGCGAAACTGCTGCCCCAAGTGTCCGGGCCGCTGTTCTCGCTGGCATCGGCAGCGCCCGGCGCGCACGTCATGACCTTGAAGCTGTCCCCGGAAGACCTCGGTCCGCTGACGGTCCGGGCGCATATCGAGGGCGCAGGGGTGCGGATCGAATTGTTCGCCCCCGGAGACGCCGGCCGTGAGGCTGTCCGCAGCATCCTGCCGGAACTACGGCGGGAACTCGGGGAATCAGGCTTCGGCGCCAGCCTCGACCTGTCCGAACGCAACGCTCCCGCCGATGCCGGTGCGGGCGGCTCGGACCCCCGGGACCGGCGCCCGGCGGAAAGCCCTGCCTTCCCACGGGGCAGCGACGGCGAGTCGGTTCGCCTGCCGCGGACCGCCGTCGTACTTCCCCGAAGCAGTACCAGCAGCCTGGACATTCTCGTCTGATAAAGGAGAGCCAATAGTGACCATCCAAGCCATCGCGGCAAGCAGCGGAGTCCAGCCTGGAACCACCGCGCCCAAACCCGCGCAGACCATGGACTCGAGCATGTTCATGTCCCTGCTGGTGACACAACTGAAAAACCAGGACCCGAGCGCCCCCATGGACACCAACCAGATGATGAGCCAGACCGTGCAGCTGTCCATGATGGAGAAAATGACGGAGCTCACCACCGACGCCAAGGAGAGCTTTTCGCTCCAGATGCGCAGTGCTGCGGCACAAATCATCGGCCACAACGTCAGCTACGCGCTCGCGGACGGGACGAAGGGATCGGGCGTCGCGAGCTCGGTTTCCTTTGCGGCCGGAACCCCCACTGTGGCGGTCGGGGGAGTGAACGTTCCGCTCGATTCGATCAGCGGGATGACGGCAACATCCTCGCCCGCCGCCTGACGCTCCACAATCTCCCCGAACCACCCGAAGAAAGGCAACACCATGCTTCGTTCGCTGTACTCCGGAATCTCCGGCCTCCGTGCCCACCAGGCGATGCTGGACGTCACGGGAAACAACATCGCCAACGTGAACACGGCCGGCTTCAAGGCTTCCTCCACCCAGTTCCAGGACACGCTGTCGCAAATGACCCAGGGCGCGGGCGCCCCGCAGGCCGAAACCGGTGGCACCAACCCCGCCCAAATCGGCCTCGGGGTGCGCGTCGCGGGAGTCAGCACCAACTTCAGCCAGGGTTCATCGCAGAACACCGGGCGAGCCACTGACATGATGATCTCCGGCGACGGGTTCTTCATCACGAGCAAGGCCGGCCAGCAGCTCTACACCCGCGCCGGTGCCTTCGACATGGACGCGGCCGGCCGCCTCGTAAGCCCCGACGGCGGCATCCTGCAGGGCTGGTCGGCAGCCAACGGTGCGGTGAACCTGGGAGGTCCCGTTGGCCCGATCGCACTCTCGCCCAACACGACGTCGGCCGCCGTCGCCACCACCAAGGCCTCGCTGGACGGCAATCTGCCGTCCGACGTAGCCGTGGGGACCAGCGTCGAGCGCCAGGTCAAGATCTTCGGCGCCGACGGCGCCTCCCGCAGCCTGACGCTGACGTTCAGCCGATCTGCGGGCGGCTGGGATGTGGCCGGGGCAGATGCGAACGGCGCCATAGGCAACTCGACACTTACGTTCGCGAACGGCGCGCTGACCTCGGGCGGTGCCATGACCGTCGGCGGCATAACAGTGGACATGTCCACTGTTACCGGCTTCGCCGCCATGAGCACGCTCACGGTCGGCAGCCAGAACGGATCCGAGGCAGGCAAGCTGGAGTCCTTCACTCTCGGCGGCGACGGCTCGCTCATCGGCTCGTTCAGCAACGGTGCCAAGCAGGTTCTGGCACGCGTGGCCCTCGCCCGCTTCACCAACCCCGGCGGCCTCGAGAAAGCCGGTAGCTCGACGTACGTGGCCACCGCCAACTCCGGCGCCACCCAGTTGGGCGCGCCGGGCGACGCCGGACTCGGCACCTTGACTGCCGGAGCCTTGGAGATGTCCAACGTGGATCTCTCCCAGGAATTCACCAACCTGATCGTGGCCCAGCGCGGCTTCCAGGCGAACGCCCGCATCATCACGACGTCGGATGAGGTTCTGCAGGAGCTGACGAACCTGAAGCACTAGCGCTTGCCGGGCCGGCGTCACGCCACGCACTTTTTTGGCGCCCGAACTCCGCCAAAGCCGCGGAATCCCGGGCTTGCGGTCCGTTGGTGGCGCCGAAAACCTGCTCGGCGTGACGCTGCCCTTCAGTCATTGCTGCACAACTTAGAGGCCGGCGACCCCGTTCGGAGTGCCGACGCCCGTGGGTCCGTCCCATCCGGTACCGGACAGGCACCATTGGCTCGTGGAGCAAGTGCCCGTCGAACCCGAGGCGACGTCATTGAATTTCCCGGAGTTTGTGTACGGGAGGGAGTTGGCCAGCGCCGTGGAGCTGCCGGAGTTTCCGGAAAGCGCATACATGGCTGCGATCAGCGGTGAGGACAAGCTCGTGCCTCCATACTGGGCCCACGACGAGGTGGTACTGCTGCTCGGCGCATAGACCGCCAATCCGGTCTGCGGATCTGCGACGGCGGCGACGTTCGCAGAGGCGCGCTTGCCGCATCCCGTGCCGAACGTAGCTGCTGCCGGCAACGCGGCATTGACACTTGAGCATCCGGATCCCGAGCCGGACCAGGCAGACTCGCCCCACCCGCGTGTGCTGGTGTTCTTGACCAACGATGTGCCTCCCACCGCGGTGACGTAACTCGAGGAAGCGGGGTAGGACGAGCCGGAGTACCCGTTGTCACCGGTTGACGCCGTTACGGCGATGCCCGGGTGGTTGTAGTAGGCGCCGTAGCTGGAGTCTGAGGAATCCCCGCCGCCGTAGCTGTTGGAAATCGCCGCGACGCCTGGTTGTTTGGCGGCCGTTGCCACGGCTGTACCAAGATCGCTGATGCTGGCCGTTGTAGCCTGCACAACGAGGATCTTGCAGTCCGGGCACGCTGCCGAGACGGCATCGACGTCGAGGGCGGTTTCGTCGGCCCATCCGGAATTGAACCTGGGAAGCTTGCTGCCGCCGTTTTGGTCCTTGATGGTGAGGCAGCCGTTGCTGACCGTGCATGCCGGAAGACCGAACTGTGAGCGGTAGACGCCGAGATCGCGTTCAAGGTTCGGATACCCATAGGCATCTACGATTGCGACGGTCCGGCCGCCGGACTTGAGGCCAGCGATGTTGTAGGCGCTCTGTATATCCGCTGGGGTCTTGCCGGTGGCGGGCGGCGTGCTCGAAGCGGGCTTGGCTTGTCCTCCTTGCGCCAGCGCCTTGGCCGGGGCCGTCGAATCATCGACGTATTTGAGCGCAAAACACGACGCAGCGCCGCTTGGGACATCGGCGCAGACCCTCTCCGCATGCCAATTGGCGGACGGAGATGGTTGGGCAACTGCCGCCGGCGCCGTTGCCGAGACCGCACTCAGCAATAGCAACAACGCACCAATCACTACTCTTGTCACCCACGTCACATGCACCCCCCGTGGTTTCAGGGGCCTCCGCGGAGCGGAGATTCACCGTTGGATTACCGGTGGTTGGTGTGACGAGGACTGTGGATGTGTTCGCGGCGGAAGCCAAGGCCGACGATGCGGCCCAGTAGACGTTTGACCGGTGGCATGTGGCTGATGAGCCGCATGAGTTGGATCGGTGGGCTTGTTTGGGCGAGGCGAGCGAGCTGGCGGGTCTGCTGTCGCTGCAAGGCCTGTGCAAGACGTACCGCGGGTTCGCGTCGTCGTTGCAGGCGCTGGAGGTCCGCGACGGCGATGGTGCCCCTTTGCAGCGGTACTGCGAGGTGATTGGCCGTGGCGACGGCGTCGGCGATCGCGTAATTCACCCCGGCGGCGCCGGCCGGTGACATGGCGTGCGCGGCGTCGCCGATACATAACAGGCCGGGCTGGTACCAGCGGCGCAGCCGATTGGAGCGCACCGAGAGCAGCTTGATCTGGTCCCAGTCGGTCAGCGCGGCCAGGCCGGCGGCCAGGAAGGGTGCGGCATGTGCCACCCGGTCTCGGAACGCGGCCAGGCCCGCGGCCTGAACCTGCGTGAGTGTTCCTTTTCCGATGATCGTGCCGCACTGCCAGTAGTCGCCGCGGTCGATGGCGAGCACGATCTGCCCGCCGCCGAGGTAGCCCAGGGTCGGCGGCGCATCCTGGCTGCGTGGCACGCGGAACCACAACACGTCGATCGGCATCGCGAACTCCCGAACAGGCAGGTCCGCGTGTTCCCGGATAACGGAGAACCGGCCGTCACACGCAACCGTGAGATCTGCGCGGATCTCCACATCGCCTTGGGCGGTGCGCGCGCGTACGCCGATCACTTGCTCGCCGCGGCGCAGCAGGCCGGTTGCCTCGGTGCTCATTTCCAGTCGGAAGGCGGGGTATTGCCTGGCCTGGGCGGCCAGAAAGTTCAGGAAGTCCCACTGCGGCATGAACGCCATGAACTTGCAGCGGGTGGGCAGGTGCCGGAAGTCCACCAGCCCGAAGGTCTGTCCGTCGATGCCGAGGCGCAGTTCCGGTATCTCTGTGTGCGGCAGGCGCAGAAACTCTTCCAGCAAACCCAGTTCGGCCAGTACGTCGGTGGTCGCCGGATGGATGGTGTCGCCCCGGAAGTCGCGGAAGAAATCGGCGTGCTTCTCAAGCACTGTCACCTCGACTCCCGCGCGGGCCAGCAGATAGCCAAGCATCATGCCGGCCGGCCCGCCACCGACCACACAACAGCGCGTGTCCCAAGAACGTGGGCCGGGACCGGGTGTGGTTTCGGATTCGCTGGGCATCTCTAGCTCACCCCATCGAGCGGCTGAGGCCGTCGAGGATGAGGTTTAGCCCGAAGTCGAATTCGTCCCCGAAATCGTAGCCGGGCTTGAGGACGTGTTCGGTGGCGATCTCGATCATGTGGGGGTATTGCCCGGTCGAAAAGCGTTCAACGATCGGCGCTGTGATCTCAGTGGCGGTGTCCCGGCCGTCAAAAGGCAGGGCGGCTTCCTGTAGCGCGAATCCGTAGATGTAACTGTCGAGCAGGGCGTAGGCATGGGCTGTCATCTGAACGGAAAAGCCTGCTGCCCTCAAAGTCGCCAGCGTCGCTTCGTGGTGGCGCAGGTTGGCTTCGCCCGGGGATGAACGGCTTTCCAGCAGCCCGACTGCCCACGGATGGCGTTTGAGCGCGCTGCGCACCGCGTGGGCCCGTCGGTACATTTCCTCCCGCCAGTCGCCCGCGGGGGAGGGAAGTTCGATTTCGCTGAAGACCATGTCCACGATGCCATCCAGAATCTCATCCTTATTGGCCACGTAGTAGTAGAGCGACATGGGCTTGGTTTCCATGCTTTGGGCGAGCGAGCGGATGGTCAGCGCTGCGATTCCGGACTCGTCGGCGAGATCCACAGCGCAGCCGAGCACCCTTTCGCGGCTCAGCGGAAGGCGCCGCCGGGGGAGGGGCTGTGCAGTGTCCGGCATCGGGACTCCTTGGGCTCTAGCGGTTTAGTACATTGTACGATAATCTCTTTTAGTACAGCGTACGAAAAGCTACGCACCCCATTGACTGGAAAGGAACGGCCATGACCTCTGGTCAGCATGCTGCGGAGACTCCGATTTCGGGCGGCTCGCCCGCGGCGCAGCCGCATGCGTCCGGCACGATGCGGGCCATCGTGCAGGAGGCTTACGGCTCCGCCGACGTCCTGCACATGGCGCAGATTCCCACGCCGAAGATTGCCGAAAACGAGGTGCTGGTTCGGGTCCACGCTGCGGGCCTCGACCGGGGGACCTGGCATGTAACCCGGGGCCTGCCCTACGCGCTGCGCCTGGCCTTCGGCATCCGCGCCCCGAAAAACCCCGTCCCCGGGCTGGACCCGGCAGGCACGGTCATGGCGGTCGGAGCGGCAGTGACCCGGTTCGCCGTCGGGGACCACGTCTTCGGGGTCGGGAAGGGCGCTTTCGCCGAGTACGCGACGGCCCGCGAAAGCCAGCTCGCGCTCAAACCGGCGAACATCAGTTTCGAACAGGCCTCGGTGGTCCCGGTTTCCGCCTGCACTGCGCTGCAGGCTCTTCGCGCCGCGGGCCAGGTAGCGCCGGGACAGAAGGTGCTGATCCTTGGCGCCTCGGGCGGAGTAGGCAGTTACGCTGTTCAGCTCGCCAAAGCAGCCGGGGCCGAGGTCACCGGCGTTTGCAGTACAGCCAAAATGGACCTGGTGCGCTCGCTCGGCGCAGACCACGTCCTCGACTACACCAAGCAGGACTTCGCCGACGGCACTGAACACTATGATCTGATCCTGGATATCGCCGGAAACCCCACCCTGGCTCGCCTCCGCCGGGCTCTCACCCCTACCGGCACGGCCGTTATCACCGGCGGCGAAGAAGGCGGCTCCTGGACGGGCAGTATCCACAGGCAATTCAGGGCCCTGGCGCTGTCTCCGTTCATCAGTCAGCGGTTCGCCATGGTCATGGCGACGCAAGGCGCTGCAGACCTCGAATATCTTGCCGGGCTCATCGACGCCGGAACCCTCACCCCGACTGTCGACCGCAGCTATCCTCTGGAGCAGGTTCCGGACGCCATGCGCTATTTCGACGCCGGCAAAGTGCGGGGGAAAATCGCCATCACCATCCAAGAAGCTCAAGGCGGCTGAAGCAGGCACTGGCAGTACCCGGTATAACAGGCACTCCCACGCGGACGCGGGGACTGGTTTTCTTGAATCAGTCAATCACGGCACTAGCGAAAGGAAGACACGATGAAACTCGTTCCCCCTACCCCCACGGCCAAAGCCCCGCAGGAGAGGTTCACGGGAGATGTCGACCTCAACTCCCTCCACAACGGCGAGGCCCCTTCGCGTCTCGTGGCGGCGATGGTCCGCTTCACCCCCGGCGCCCGTACGAACTGGCATTCCCACCCCCTTGGCCAGACCTTGCACTGCACAGACGGCGTCGGATTCGTTGCTAGCCGGGACGGGAGTGTGATCCTCATGCGCGCAGGGGACACGGTCCACACGCTGCCCGGCGAGGAACACTGGCACGGCGCCACCCAAGACAACATGATGTGCCACCTGGCTTTGGTGGAGCACGACAACGGGGAGAGCGCCACGTGGCTTGAACCCGTCAGCGACCAGGACTACGAAGCCGCGCACGCCAAAGCCAGCCGATAACCCTGCTCTGCGTGACGCCCGGGCAGCCCGCACCACACACTGAGTTCCCGCCCCGCCCTCTTACAGCAAACTTGCAGCTTCTGTCCGGTTTCCGCACTGTGTTCCGGTTCTATCCTGAGGGGGTGGAGCAGAATACGGAGTCTGGGAGTGGTGAGCGGGACGACCGTGAGTCCCACTTCAGGTTGAGCCGGCGCGGGTTCCTTGGCGGTGCGGGGATGGCAGGCGCGGGATTGCTCGCCGGGCTCGGCATCGCCAGGACAGGCGTATTGCCCGGAGGCACGGCCCCGGTCAGCGCAGCCACACCGACGCCGGTGGCGTCACCCTCGCCGTCGGCGGGCAGCACGGCTTCCGCCCCTGCGATCCGCAGCTTCGTTTCCACCGCTTTGACCGCTGCCCGCGTTGCCAGTTGGGCTACCGGGCCTACGGGCGCTGGACTGCTGTTCGTGGGACCGATGGGCCACGGCACCAACGGGCTGATCATGGACAACCACGGGGAACCGATATGGATGGAACCCACAGGTTCCGGCGTAACGGACCTTCGCGTGCAAGCCTTCGAAGGCCAAGCGGTACTGACTTATTGGACGGGAATCGGAACCGGTGGACATGGTGCAGGAAAGGGCGTCGTTAGGGACGTCCACTACCGCACCGTGGCCGAAGTGAACACGGGCAACGGGCTCCAAGCGGATCTGCATGAGTTCACCATCACCCCCGCCGGGACGGCGTTGATGATCTCCTACCCGACCGTCCAGCACGACCTGACGTCGGTGGGCGGACCTGCGCAGGGCTACATGTTTGATTGCCATGTCCAGGAAATCGGCATCCGTTCCGCCGAGATCCTCTTCGACTGGACAGCCTCAGACCACATCGACCTGACTGAGTCCTATGTGCGCCCGTCCGACAACCCCAAGGCCGACGGTTCCGACGCCACCAAAGCGTTCGATCCTTTCCACCTCAATTCCGTGGACGAGAGCGGCGACGCACTCCTTGTTTCGTCCCGCCACACGCACACCGCCTATTTGATCGGCCGCTCGGATGGGAAGATCCGCTGGCGTCTGGGCGGGAAACACGGCGACTTCTCGATGAGTCCGGAATCTGTCTTCGCTTGGCAGCATGATGTTCGACGCCGGCCCAACGGCATCATCAGCATGTTCGACAACCATTACAACCAAGGCACCACCGGGACGTCGCGCGGGCTTCTCCTCTCCGTTGACGAAAAGGCGCGCACCGCCGTCGTCAGGCAGGAGTTCAGCAGGGGCGGCCACCGGGGCGACGCCGAAGGGAACCTGCAGTTCCTTGACAACGGGCACGTCCTGGTGGGCTGGGGAGCGGACCCCGCGGCTACGGAATTCACTCCCGATGGGAAAGCGGTATTCGAGGCGACCGGACTGGGCGACGCCTCTTACCGCACCTACCGCGCGCCGTGGACAGGCCGGCCGGACACCGTCCCCGACCTGGCCGCGGTGCCCGGCAATGGGTCCACCATGCAGCTTTACACCAGCTGGAACGGCGCAACCGAGGTTGCCAAGTGGAGGTTCCTGACCGGAGCCGGCCCAGGGTCCCTGTCCGAGGCAGTGACGGTTCCGCGTCGGGGCTTTGAAACGTCGACGGCGGTGGCCGCCGCGCCGAGGGCCGCCGTCGAGGCTTTGGATAAGTCCGGCAACGTTTTGGCGACGTCCACGGTCATCGCCACCGCGTGATCCCCGTCTAGAACGGTGCTACGGCAATATGTGGTCGTGCGCGGCCGCCTCCAGGGCGTCGGCTTCTGCCTTGGCCAAGCGGGTCTCTGCCTCGACGTCGATACGCCGGGTCATCAGCCAATACAGCCCAGCGGAGACGGGGAGCCCAATAAACAGCGAGATATCGGCGCCGTCAAGGGCATGGGCTATGAATCCGACGAAGAGCTTGCCGGCGGAGAAGAACGGAATCATCAACACAAAGCCGACGAGGTAGGAGATGATGCCGGCCCAGCCCCAGCGTCGGTAGATCCCGTCCGGCTTGAAGATCTCTGCGATGGCGTAGTGGCCCTTGCGGACGATGAAGTAGTCGGTGAGGTTGACCGCGGTCCACGGAATGAAGAAGTACAGCACCAGCAGCAGGAAGTCGTTGAAGTTGGCGAGGAAGTCGGCAGAGGCAAGGTTCGCCAGGACCACGGAAATGAGGGCGGTGATGGAGATGGTGATGATCCGGATCCTCAGCGTCGGACGGATCTGCCGCAGGCTGTCGATGGACGATATGAGGGTCAGCGATCCTCCGTACATGTTCAAGGCAGTCACGGAAAGCAAGCCCAACGCGGCGACGAACAGCGCGATGCCACCGAATCCGCCGAAGAGCTGGTCGGCCGTGGATTTGATCGAGCCGATGGTTTCGAAGTTCTCCCCGGCTGCGGAGCCAATGTACGCGCCCAGGAACATCACCCAAATGCCGCCGAGGGCGCTGCCCCAGAACGTCCATCGGAAGGTGCCCCGTCCGCTGGACGGCGGAAGGTAGCGGGAGTAGTCCGAGACGTAGATGGCCCAGGAAATCTGGTAGCCGGCCGCGACGCCCAGCTGGCCCAGGAACGGCACCAGATGGAAGTCGGCCAGGTTGTATGCACCGGCGGGTATGGCCAGCTTTACGGCTGCAATGGTGAGCAGCGCCAGCATGACGATGGTCAGGTACGTCAGGTAGCGCTCAAAGGCGTGGATGAGGTCGTAGCCGAACAAGGCGATGACGACGGCAAGAATGGTGACCACCCAGAACCACAGGTTTTGGGATCCGAAGTTCACCGACTCCGCGATGGCTTGGCCGGCCAGGATGGTGTTGAAGATGTTGAAGCCCGCGTACTGCAGATAGGCGAAGAGCCAAACCAGCAGGGCGCCGATATAGCCGAACTGCGGCCGGGACTGGATCATCTGTGGCAGGCCGAGCTGGGGGCCCTGCGAGGAGTGCGCCGCCATGAACAGTGTGCCGACGAGCACCCCGATGGCGATCGCGAGCAGCGACCAGATCAGGTTGCCGCCGGTGGTGATGCTGATCAGCCCCACCGCCAGGGTGGCGATCTGGGCATTGCTGACAAACCACAACGGCCCGATGTGCGAGACCTTGCCGTGCCGCTCGTTCAATGGAACGTAGTCGATCGACCGGACCTCCAGTCCGCGGCCCGATCCTTTGTCCGTGGTAGTGCTCATGGCGTATCTCCTTCGATGCGCGGGTGCATCTTGACTTTGGTTTAGCACAGAGTGGGGCGGCCTAGAAGAGGTCACGAGATTCCTAGTGGATCCGGTGGTGCCGCCATGTGGGGAACTGCTCCCGGGCTGCCTGGACGGCATCCGGTGAAATGTCCAGCGTCGCGGTGGCCGGCTCCGTGCCGAGGCTATGCAGGACAGTTCCTAGGGGGTCAATGAGCATGCTATAGCCGATGGACACCGGCGGAGTCTGGGAGACCGCCGCCACGTACACGCCGTTCTCGATTGCCCGGGCCTTGGCCAACGTGGCCCATTGCTCGGTCTTGGCCGTGCCGGGAACCCATGAGGAGCAGACGAGGAGCACCTCGGCCCCCGCATCGGCCAGGATGCGCGCCAACTCGGGGAAGCGCAGGTCGTAGCAGGTCATCAATCCGAAGGTCATGCCGCCGCAGGAAAAAGTGACAGGCACTGGCTCAGGCGCGGCTTTGATGTAATCCGATTCGCGGAATCCTTGGCAGTCAAACAGGTGGATCTTCCGGTAGCTTGCAAGGCGGGAACCGTCCGGACCGATGGCCAACAACGTATTGAAGGCCCGGTCCCGTTCCACCGATCGGTCCCGTTCCACTGATCCGTCCCGTTCCCGGGACGCTTCCAGGAGGCCCGCGACGACGGCGATCCCGTAACGTGCCGCCGTCGCCTGGAGCTTGGCAGCCACCGGGCCGTCAAGGGGTTCGGCCATGTCCACGAAGCTCTGGTCCACCCGGCTTTTCTCATAGCTCGAGTACTCCGGAAACACGATGAGGTCAGAGCCCTCGCGGGCGGCCCGGGCACAGTAATCCGCGATGAGGTCGAGGTTACGGTCGACGTCCGTGCCGGAATCGATCTGGGCTAGGGTGATGCGCACGCAGTCCTCATTTCTCAGTGTTCCGGCAGCACGCTGTGATCTGTCGTCATACCAGGGCGGCTTCTTTTTCCTCCATCACCATTTCCGGCGGTGCCTTCCGGAACCCCTTGGTGATAATGCCCAGTACAACGACGCCGACGCAGAGCCAGATCAGCCCGAGCGTGATGGCATTCGAATCCAGCTGGGAGAGCAGGAAGCCGTCGATGATGGCGCCGATCGCCGGCATGACCACGTAGAACAATACGCTGAGCCGGTGCCCCGAGCGTCGTTGGCGCAGGTAGTAGGCAATGACCGATATGTTGACGAGCGTGAAGGCCGTAAAGGCGCCGAAGTTGATGAACGACGTCGACGTGGCAACGTCCAGGAACATGGCGATGAGTCCCACCGCCCCGGTGATGACCAGGTTGAACACCGGCGTGTGGAAGGACTTGTTCAACGCCCCGAAGACCTTCTTCGGCAGGACTGAATCCCGGCCCATTGCGTAGAGCAGTCGTGAGGCGCTGGCCTGTGCCGCGAGTCCGGAGGCAAACTGGGACACCACGAGTCCGGCCAGGAAAACCGCGCCGAAGAATTGCCCGCCGATCTTCAGGGCAATGTCCGACGCCGCCGAGGCCGAATCGTCGAACACCCCGCCGGGGTGGATCAGCTGGGTCGTGTATGACACGACGACGAAGATCGCCCCGCCGATGAGTGCGACGAGCATGATCGCTTTCGGCACCGTCTTCTTCGGCTCGATGGTCTCTTCGGTGAGGGTCGACACTGCGTCGAAGCCAAGGAACGAGTACGCGGCGATGGCGGCTCCGGCGGTGATCTTGTCGAAGCTCGACGTGTCGTTGAAGAAGGGAGCGGTGCTGACCAGGGCGCTCGCGCCGGAGGTTGAGACCAGGGTTCCAACGGACAAGGCAACGAAGAGGACTATCACCAGAAGCTGAAAAGCCATCAGCAGGTAGTTGGCCTTGTCCGCCACCTTGACGCCAACCACGTTGAGCAGTGTGGTGATGGCGATGAACGCGACGATCCAGACCCCGATGGGAATGTCGGGGAACTGCGCCGTGAGGTAGGAGCCCCCGATCAGCCAGATGACCATCGGCAGGAACAGGTAGTCCAGCAGGACAGCCCAACCGGCCAGGAATCCGATCCGGGAATCGATGGAGCGCCTGATATAGGTGTACGCGGACCCGGCCACGGGATAGGCGACAGCCATGCGTCCGTAACTCTGCGCGGTGAAGAGCATGGCGACCATCGCCACAAGATAGGCGGACGGCGATGCTCCGCCGGTGGTTTCGGCGATCACGCCGAATATCGCCAGCACGATGAGCGGGGTCAGGTAGGCCAGCCCGAACAGGACCAGCGAGGGCAGTTTCAGGGCGCGCGTGAGGCTCGGTTGCGTTGTCACCGGTGGTTCCTTAGGAGTTGGAGGACCGCGGGGTCCAAGTTGTCGGGTCGATGCGGCCTTGGTAGACGGGCAGCTCGATGGCCGGTTCGCCGGGACGGAATTGGGACCAGGGACGGTTGAGGTTTTCGGTCCCGTGCGTGCGGACATGCTCGACGGCGGAGAGGTCCAGTTCCGCGGCGAGAAGGGTGGGGGCGTCGTCGTCGGCCTCCGCTATGGTGTTCCCCTCGGGGTCGACGATCAGGCTGAGGCCTTTGCCTGTAGGGCCCGCGCAATTGACGCTGACCATGAAGACCTGGTTCACAATCGCGTTTGCCTTGGCAAGGACGAGTTCTTGCTTGCGGTCCGGCGTCGTGGTCTTGACGACATTAAGGATGACTTCGGCGCCCATCCACGCCAGCTGGCGGGTTACCTCGGGGAACCAGGCATCGTAGCAAATGTTCAGGCCCACCCTGCCGA
Source organism: Arthrobacter sp. GAS37 (assembly GCF_044908325.1). NCBI lineage: Bacteria > Bacillati > Actinomycetota > Actinomycetes > Micrococcales > Micrococcaceae > Arthrobacter > Arthrobacter sp. GAS37. Next base: position 140,478 of record NZ_JBIYDB010000003.1, on the reverse strand, counting down.
TCCCTTCCAGGTCAACGGTCGTGAATCGATCGCCAGGATCGTAGGGCTCAAAGGGGCGCCAAGGAAAGACCTTGCGGTAGTAGCCGGCAAGGTCGCCTTCCGGGGAAAGGACCAACTGGGTATTGAACAATTGCCCCTCGGGGCCTCGTTCGCAGACGCTGCCCGGGACCAGCCAGATACCCAAATCCGCTGCGAGCTGCCGCAGCTCGTTGACGCGTGGGCCGTCCAGCGGCTCGGCTGAGTCCTGCAGCACTTCCGTGCGCTGCAGGTCCGGGTTGGAATCCCCGAACAAGTGCAGCTCGGGGAAGACCACAAGCTTGCTATGCGGTTGGATCGCGACGGCGGCGGCGACCTCGGCGGCGAAAGCCTCGATCGGCTCGCCGATCAGCCGGGGTGACGCTTGGGCGGCGATGAGGGGAAGGATGCGTTGCACTGGTTTCTCCACGTTGTCGTTGTGACTCGCCTCATATTAGATCATAATGATCAAATAAAAGGAAGGTGGATTTTGCCCCGTAAAGTAGCGGATATGACCCGTCAGCTCGAGGACGCCACCGGCGACTCACCCATCGATGCTGCCCCTTTGCTCGGAATCGACCGAAGGAGCGCAATCGACGCCGTGCGGCTGCGGATCGGCATGGCCATATCCTTGGGGCTGCTTCAGCCGGGGGAGAGGCTGCCCGACCAGCAAGACGTCGCGCTGGGCCTATCGGTTAGCCCGATCACCGCTCGCAGGGCCTTGGCAAGCCTTGCTGATCAGGGCGTCGTTGTCCGGCGGCGCGGACGCGGGGGCGGCACCTTTGTCGCGGACGAGCCACCGCAGAACGTGCTCGAGCAGCTCGCTGCGTCGCCCGCAGAATCCCTTGCGGTGAACCGGTTGGTGGACCGTCGGCTGCTGTTCGAATGCGCGGTCACCCATTTCGCTGCAGTCAATGCCACGGCGGCGCAACTTGATGAGCTCGAGCGGCTTACCCATGAAATGGCCGGATCGACCAATTGGTCGGAGTATCACCAGGCCGACGAGAGGTTTCATCGGCTTGTCGCGGTGTGCTCGGGCTTGGGAGCTGCGGTCGAGGCCTACAACGAGGCATTGGCGGAGCTCTACGCATACTTCATCCCGTACCCGATCGAGTTTCTCCATGAGTCCAATCGGGACCACATCGCGCTAGTGAACGCCCTGCGGGCCGGCGACGATCGCGGCGCGGTGGAAGTCTCGCGGCGGCACGTGGACGTGTTGCACAAGACGATGTTCATGGGCCTGGCCGGCCGCGGGGACCGCCAAACGGGGTAAATCACAACTCTGGCCTTATCGTCCGGGATATCGGACGAAAGATGGGCACCTTTCCGTGATCACTGTCACCTTGCGTGCTCTGATTGATTCTCAGTTGGGGACATCGGACTTCGGTTGTCAAAGTGAGGATCAGGCATGCAGGCCACAGGAAAAGCGGGAACGGGTGGGCCGCGCGTTGAGCGTCGTTCCATTGACTTTGTCCCGGAAAATGAACGCCATGGTTCGCCTGGCCAGCAGTTCACGCTCTGGTTCGGCGCGAACATGCAGATTACTGCCATCGTCGACGGCGCCTTGGCAGTACTGTTCGGCGCTGATGCGCTGTGGGCGATCATCGGCCTCCTGGTCGGAAACCTCTTGGGCGGCGCAGTCATGGCGCTCCACGCGGCCCAAGGGCCGAAGCTCGGCTTGCCGCAGATGATTTCCAGCCGGGCGCAGTTCGGAATCTTCGGGGCGGTGATTCCCTTGGTACTCGTGGTCGTGATGTACCTCGGTTTCGCTGCAACCGGTACCGTCCTCTCCGGACAGGCAATCAGCCTCATCCTTCACACGGGCACTCCGGCCGTGGGCATGATCGTCTTCGGGGTGCTGACCATCATCGTGGCGACCCTGGGCTACAAGTACATCCACATGTTGGGCCGCATTGCGACCGTCGTGGGTATCCTCGGCTTCACTTACCTGGGTATCAGGTTGTTGACCAGCCAGGACGTCGGAGCACTCTTGGGAGGCGGCGGTTTCGAGTTCCCCACCTTCCTGCTCGCCATTTCGCTTGGCGCGGGGTGGCAGCTGACGTACGGTCCGTACGTGGCCGACTACTCCCGATACCTGCCTTCCAACACCCCAACACGCAAGACCTTCATGTCGGCGTACCTCGGCACAGTGATTGGTTCCCAGTGGTCCATGACCCTGGGCGCGCTTTTCGCTGCCCTCGCATTGCCCAAGGGCGCACGGTTCCTGGACGGCCAAGTCGCTTTCCTCGGGAATTTGAGTGGCGGCGGACTGATCGCGGTGGTCATTTACCTGGTCATCGTGACCGGAAAACTGACCGTCAACACGCTGAACGCCTATGGCGGCTACATGACCATGCTCACGTCGGTCACAGCGTTCACCCGCAAGTCAGCGGTAGCTTCATGGACCCGGTTCGCGTATGTGATCGGCTTCATCGGACTCTCGGTACTCATTGCAGTCCTTGCTTCCCCCGACTTCATCGCCAACTTCAAGAACTTCGTCCTTCTCCTGCTGATGGTATTCATCCCCTGGAGCTCCATTAACCTGGTGGACTACTACCTGGTTTCCAAGGAAAAGGTAGACATTCCGGCCCTCTACGACCTGAACGGGCGCTACGGGCGTTGGAACAAGACCGCGCTGTTCAGCTACGCGATCGGCATCGTCGTCCAGATACCGTTCCTGGCGCAGACCCTCTATACCGGCCCGATGACCGACCTTCTGGGCGGGGCGGATATCTCCTGGCTCGTAGGCCTCGTGGTCACGGCCGTCGTGTTCTACCCGCTGGCGAAGAGGAACTCCAACGCTCCGGCCGGGATGGTTTACCCGACGGAACCCGGCTGGGAGGCAGTAGCTCCGCTGGCCGGCTCAGTGCCGAACACCGCAGCAGTTTAGGCTTGGGTGCCGAGCCTGCGGGAAATCTCCCTGGCGCATCTGGTCACTTCCGGAATCCACTCCCGGGCGACGTCTTCAATGCGGACCGCCCGTTCCTCGGCGGTCTCGGCGTCCTTGGCCCTGTGCCGGGTGGACCGACCTGGAAACGCCCGGTTCGACACCGTCAACGTCACGCTGGCCACCGGATAGCGTTGGCGGTCGAGGACGGCGACGGCCACAGAGGAAAACCCCTCCGTGACCTCGTCCTGCTCCCAGGCGTATCCAAGCGACCGTGCCCGCGCCAAGAGATCCTGCAATGCGGGCAAAGATTGCGGGCCGTTGCTGTGGCGCTCCGCGAAGGCCTCCGGTCCCGGGAAAAGCGCAGCCACCTGGGCCGGGTCCATCTGGGCCATCATCGCCCTGCCGCTGGCCGTCAGGTGGGCCGGAAGCCGGACCCCGGTGTCGGTGACAAGGGGGCTTTGCCGCGGCGCCCGCTCCTCGATCACGTAAACGACGTCGCGCCCGTGCATCACGGCAAGATGGGCAGTCCGGCGGGTCCGGGCGACGAGCCGGGAAAGAGGGAACCGGGCAATCCGCTGGATCGGAGCTTGCCGCGAATACCCTGTCCCCAACTCATGGGCGGTCACTCCCAAGGCATACTTGCGCTCCTCGGGAAGGTGAACCAAAAAGCCGTCATCGATCAGCGAGGTAATGAGCTGATACGTGGTTGACCGGGGCAAGCCAACATCGCGCGCAATGATGGACGCGCTGACCGGGCCGGCCTGGCCTGCGACGTATCTAAGAACCGCCAGTACCTGGGCCGCAGCCGGTGCCTTGGGCCGCACGGATTGACTGTACATTGTCCTAGAATACGCGCCGGAATGTCCGGTATATCGGACGTTGAGGCCACGCTCCGTTCTAGGACAATCCCTCCAATCGGGTCCGCGCCGTTTCCGCGGTCCTGCGTTCCCGCGCGGCTAGCCGCACCGCCAGTTTGCGGTTCCGCTCGGCCAGGGTGATCGCCCACTCCGTCGCTGCCAGCTCCTGCTGCAACGCAGCCAGCTTGTCTTTGGCAGCTTTGACTTCGACGGCGAGTTGCTCGCTCCGGCGCACCGCCTCCGACTTTTCGCGCTCAGCCCGGGCGAGCTCCAAGTCGGCCTTGTCCGCATTGCGCTCAGCCTCCACGAGTGCGGTTTGTGCCTTCTCGCGTTCACGCTCCGAGTCAGCGCGGCCGCGCTGGGAGTCTGCCCGCCCGCCGTCGTCGGGCTCTTCTTGGGTGGTACCCGCCGCGGGAAGTGCACCGGCAATCGCCACCGCGCCCGAGAGGTCCACGGGTTCCAATCCGTTCGTGGCGAGCGAACGCACAAGCTGCCCGCTGCGGAGCGCCGCAGCAGCTCCGGGATCCGTCATCGCGGCCCTCAGCGTGGCCTCGATCTCCATCGCGGCGGCGCCACTGACCTTGACACCAAGGCCTTCCGCCACTGCCCGGGCCTGTTCGACGGCGGCGCCCAGGACGCGCGGACGCTGCTGGCCGAGCGTGCGGAGGCGGTCGTGATCCTGCTGCTCCTGGGCACTCCCGAGCGACGCCCCGAGTTCCAGGACGCCCGCGAATTCCTTGGTGCCGTGCCGGACGAGCATGTTGACGGCCCACGCCGCCGTCGAAGGCTTGGGCAACTGGGCGATCTGTTTCGCCAGTTCGGCGTCCCCCGCGGACTTTGCTTCCTTGGCCCGCGCAGTGCGGGCCGCCGTGAACGCCGAGGGAACCAGCGTGTAGAGCTCGACGGCGATCGCGGCCAGGTCCATCGTCGAAGCCAGCGCCGTACTAACCGGCCAGGAACTCAGCGAGTGCGTCAGCCATGACTCCGGGTTCCCAGCCGTGGTTGGCGCCCGGAATGGTGGTTTTGCGGGCACTCGGGATGTTGGCCACGATGGAGTCGGCCGCTTTCGGCATGATCGGGATGGTTTGCTCGCCGACGATCGCAAGGGTGGGCTGAGTGATGCCGGACCACAGCTGGGCGCGTGGCGCGGATTGGGTCCACGCGAGGGATTCGGCGTCGGCGGAAAGGCTCGGGCCCATTCCGAGCATGATGGGCCATCCCGGACTGTTCTTGGCGCCGGCCAGCCACTCCGGCGGCATGTCCTTCATGTAGTACTCGATGGTGCTGGCCTTGTCGCCGGATGCGATCCGTTCCTGGAGCCCGGCGAAGAATTCGGCCCCGCCGGTGCCGAGTTCATCGCTCAGGGGAGTCTCCCAGAGCGCCAGCTTCGTGACGGGTAGGCCCGCGCCGCCGCTGCCAGGGAAATCGAGCCACCGGAAGAGCTCCCGAAGAGCGCAGCTTTGCCTCCTGCGATGTCGATGAGCGTGGCGAGATCGTCGATATTGTCCTTCAAGCTGAATGACGGAGCCTCGGCGCTTTCCCCGCGGCCGCGCCTGTCGAAGTTGAGGACCGTGAACCCCTTGCCGGCCAGAAGCTTGGCCATTTCCACGGTGTTGGGGTCGAAGCCCCTGAATTGCATCGCACCGCCAACCAGGACAACCGCAGGGCCCTCGCCGTATTGGTCATACCCGATGCGGGTACCGTCTTCCGAGATCGCAAATTCGGACATCCCAGATCCTTCGTTTTGGCGGACAGTAGGTTCCTAACTCTGGGGCTCAGTCACTTACGGGTCAAGGGGAGAAGGGCGCTGAGCAGGAGTTCTTAAGAGCTTCTTAAATGCCGCGCGCGAGAGTGGAAGCAGGCCGCACAACGGCCGTCACCCCCCGAACCGGAGATTTCATGCGATCACACGCCAAGCAGAACACTTCCACGGAAGGCCGCACTTCCGCCGTCGTCCGTCACAGTGTGCCGTTGCTTCCGCAGCCCAGGTACTGGCTTCTGTGGGGCATTGCCCTCGCCGCGGCAGTCCTTGCCATTGGCTTCAGCGTGCAGTCGGTAGCGGGCCTGACCGCCAACGAATTCGGCGTTGACCAGGAACTCAGCCGCCATCACGTGGGCGCTCTGACCACCGTGGCCATGGCACTGAACTTCCTCTTCGCCCCCGTAGCGGGAGTGTGCATTGTCCTGGTGATCGGCTTGTACGTTTTCCTGGTTCGGAAGTCCTTCGTGCGGGCGGTCATGTTTGTGCTCTTCGCATGTTCGGGCTGGGTTGCCAGCGAGGTGTTCAAACTCATCGTTGCCCGCCACCGTCCCAATCCTGCGCTTCTTTTCGACCCCCTGGCCCCGGAAACGGGTTCCAACAGCTTTCCCAGCGGCCATACCGCCTTCGCCGTAGCGCTCGCCTTCGCCGTGTACTTCCTGGTCAGGGGCACCCGATGGGGCGTCTTCACCGCATGGGCCGGCGCCGTCTTGGCCGTAGTGGTGGCGTGGTCTCGGATCTACATCGGAGTCCATTACCCCAGCGACGTTGTGGCGTCATTCCTGGCCACCAGCGCCATAGTCATCGTCTTGGCCGGGCTCTGGAACCGGTACGTACCGCGAGTCATCGGGCGGCTGCCGTTTGGCGTTGCGTCAGAAGCAACCTCGTCAGAAGCAACCGCAACCCAAGCACACGGATCCTGAGGAGGACCCCCATGCACGTACTTTCTGCCATGCCCGCATTCCTTGATCCCACCACCCTCCTTCAGGGCTTGGGTCCCGCGGCGCTGGGCGTAGTGGCGCTGATCGTCTTCATCGAATCCGGACTCCTTTTCCCCTTCCTGCCCGGTGACTCTTTGCTGTTCACTACCGGCCTGCTTCACCAGCAACTGCAGCTTGAACTGCCCGTGTTGATCGCCGTCGTATCGGCCGCCGCCATCGCCGGAGACCAGATCGGCTACATGCTCGGGCGCAAGTTCGGACGGCGCTGGTTCAAGGATGATGCCCGGGTCTTGAAGACGGCGCACCTGGACACGGCCGAGGAATTCTTCAAGCGCCGTGGCGGCCCCGCGATCGTCTTGGCCCGCTTTGTCCCCATTGTGCGGACATTTGCCCCGCTGAGCGCAGGCATCGCCCGCTACAACTACAAATCCTTCACCCTGTGGAACATCGCTGGCGCCGTCATTTGGGCAACCTCCGTGACACTTCTGGGCTCCTGGCTGGGCCACTATGAGTTCGTGGCCAAGAACATTGATGCGATCGCCGTTATCATGGTCCTGATCTCCGTCCTGCCGTGGGGAGTCGAGTTCCTCAAAAAGCGGCGCGAGGCCAAGGTGGGCGCCGCGAACGGGCATGCCGGGGAAGAATAGACAGCATGACAACAGCTGAGCGGCCGTCCCTCCTCCTGGTCGAAGACGACGCCGCTCTGGGGCCGCTCATCAGCGAACTCCTGGAGCCGGACTTCTCCGTTCACCTGGCTGTCAATGGGCGCGACGGGCTCCACCTCGGCTTGACCCGGAGTTGGGATGCGATGGTCATTGACCGGGGGCTGCCCGTCATGGACGGTATTGACTTGATCAAGGCCCTTCGGGGCAAGGGGATCGCCACCCCGATCCTCATCCTGACGGCTCTCGGTGCCACCGATGAGAAGATCCGAGGCCTTGATGCGGGGGCTAACGACTACATGAGCAAACCGTTCGACGCCATGGAGTTGGCCGCCCGCTTGCGAGCCCTCACCAGGACATACGCCCAGCCGCCCCAGACTCTGGGAATCGGGGACTGGGAGCTCGACGCCGGTGCCCGTTCCATGCGCTCTGTGTACGGTTCCGTGGTCACCCTGACGGCGAAGGAAGCCGGGCTTCTCGAAACCTTGGCCGGCGAACCCGAACGTGTCTTTACCCGTGAAGACCTCATCAACACCCTGTTCCACCCCACGGACCAGCCGGGCGTGATCGACACCTACGTCCACCACCTGCGCCGTAAGATCTCCAAAACGGTGATCCGGACGGTCCATGGCCTCGGATACCAGATCGGCGACCCCCATGACTGAGAACAATCCCCATGACTGAAAACCCGGACCAGGCGACGCTCCGCAAAGCCTCCCTCAAGATCGCGGTGCGGATCAGTGCGGCTTGCGCGATTTTGGTTCTTTGCCTGCTGGCGGCCGCCGCGATCTACCTCTTCAACCAGGCACAGCATCCAACGCTGCCTGGACCAGGCGAAACCGACTCTGTCTACGCGTATCTGGACACAAAGGACCTCCTGAAGGCCATGATCGTTGCCGGCATTGCGGGGATCCTCCTTGCCGGGGCCATCGGCTGGCTCAGCGCGCGGAGTGCCATCAGGCCCCTGGGAGAAGCGTTGGCATTGCAGCGACGGTTCGTGCAGGACGCCAGCCACGAATTGCGCACGCCCCTGGCCATCCTGGATGCACGGGTCCAACTGGCCCAGCGCGATGCCCCCGCGGACTCAAGGACCGGGGAAACACTCGCCCGCATCCGCAATGACACTGCGACCCTCACCGGTATCGTCAACGAATTGCTTGTCGCAGCCACAGGCTCGCCTCCGGATGCCGCCGCAGAGCCGGGAGATCTCGCCAAGTTGGCGGGCGCCGTCGTCGAGAGCTTGCAACAGCTCGCGGCGGAGAAGAACGTCCGCGTCACCCTGACGGAAAAGGACCGCCCCTTCGCCCTCATTGACAGCAATGGCTTTCGCCGCGCCCTCCTTGCCCTGGCCGACAATGCGCTGGCGCACACCCCCGCTGGCGGCCACGTCGGGATCACGACGGCGGTGCTCGGCAACCGCGCGGTGGTCACCGTCTCGGATTCCGGGGCAGGGATCAAGGGAGTGGACCAGACACGGATCTTTGACCGCTTCGTGAGGACACACAGCCCCGAAGGCGCACCGGGCCAGCGCAGCTTCGGAATCGGCTTGGCGTTGGTCCGTGAAATCATCACCGGGGCCCGCGGCACTGTGGAGGTTGAGCGCAGTGGTCCGCGGGGAACGATCATGAAGATCACGCTGCCACTTGCCCCGAAAGACACGGTTCCGAATGAAACGGCGCCAGGCTCGGCATAGCTTTCTCAGGCGGCTTGGAGTTCTGTGCCGTGGGCGTACCTCAACGCTTTGGCGCGGTGTCGTAGCCGGCGGCGGTGGCGCCTGGAATTAGGTGCCGCGGTATCGGGTCGGTCTGTGCCTTGTATCCCGGTACCGGGCAGGGGCGGGGCTGTGGAGCGGTAGTGGTGTCCGGTGGGGGTGCGGATGTCGAAGACGTGCCGTGTCCCTGGGCTGGTTTTTGCTGCTCCGGTTTTCGTGGTCCAGCCGGTGAGTTCTTTGGTGTGGTTGCAGGCTTCGCACAGGCCAGCCCCGTTACTGAGGCTGGTGGTGCCGCCGTTGTGCCAGGGGATGATGTGGTCGAAGTGCCGGATGGGCGCGTCGCAGTAGGGGGTGCGGCAGGTGTCGTCGCGGGCCTGGATGAAGCGCCGCATGCCTGCCGGGAAAAGCCGGGCCCGGGAATCGGCTCCGACAAGGTCCCCGGATCCGGGGGCGGTGAAGAGGCGCCGGAGCCAGAGTTTCAGATCCTGGGCCTGCCCGCGCTGGCCCGGATCGACGTGGCCGGGCTGTTTGTCTCCGTCTTGGCTACGTTCGTCTGGGCCCCGGTTCCCGGTGAGGATTGCCCGTGCCCAGGCGGCGGGGACGATCCCGTAGCCGGGCAGGCGGGCAGGTTCGGCATCGCCCTGGAACAGGGTCCGGTCGGTCATGACGAGCTGGACCTCCACCCCGGTGATCCCCGCGGGGGTGCCGGTGGTGCGTTCGACGAGGGCGTCGGCCATGATCTGGCCCCGGCTCCGGGTCTCTCCGGCGGAGCGGAGGGTGTCGGCGTGCCGGGACAGGGCCGCGTGCACGGCCACGCCTTGGGCGACGGGAAGCAGGGCGGTCAGATAGGTCATCGTGTCCGGTGCCGGGCGCAGGCTCACGTGCCGCTCGGTGGCGGCGTGGCTGGCACGCTGGGTGACGGAGCGGGGGTCCCGCCGGTAGGCCGCGGTCCTAGCCGCGGCGATGATCGCCCGGTCTCCCATACCGTCGAAGACTCCGGTGTCGGCGGCCAGTTCCTCGTCCACGGCGCAGCGGTCTTCGGCGGACAGGCAGGCTGTTTCCTTCGCCAGCAGGGTCGCGCGCCATTCGTTCAGCTGTCCGGTGTCCAGGGCGGCGAGGGTGTGCGGCATTTCGCTCACGAGGGCTTTGGCGAGGCCGTGGAGCCGGGATCCGCGGGCGGGGGACTCCCGCCGGGCCAGGGCCACCTGCGCCGCCACCCCGCGTCCCTGTTCCTCTGCCGGTACACCGGCCGCCGCGTCGGCGCTGCGCTGGGCGGCATCGAACGCGACGGCAATCCTCGCCTGCAAACCCGCGGCCGCGGACTTCAAATCCTCCAGGGCACGCAACTGGCTTATCAGTTCGGTGCCCCCGCCCGGTTCGGTGCCGCCGGCGTATGGCCGGAACGAGGCAACGGCATCGATCAGATCCCGCACCCAGGTACCTAACACCGGAGCATCCGGAACCGCGCCGCCGGACGGCGCGCTTGATCCGATCAGCTGTGTTCCCCGGTTCCCGGCCATAACCAAAGCATTCCAGAGGGGTCTGACATTAAAAGCTCAAAGAACACCTGCCCGCCGAAAACCCGAAATTCGGCAGAATTTTCTAGAACCAACCAGCCTCGCGGGGCCGCCGTCGGGGCGCGCCTATGGCGTTTCGCGGTGTCGCCCGGCGAGCTCGGCCCGCTCCCGCCCAGCTCTGGCGTGCGTCGCCGAAGCAGACGAGAATGGCCTCGTGGTTCCCCCTCGTCCTGGCGGGGACGGCACCTTGATGAACCCCGCCGCCAGAAAGATTCAAAGCATCTTTCTCACGTTGACCCTTGGCAATACCCTTGCGGCCTCGTTCATTTGGGGGATCAATACCCTCTTCCTGCTGGATGCGGGACTCAGCAACCTTGAGGCCTTTGCAGCGAACGCCTTCTTCACGGCCGGGATGGTCGTGTTCGAAGTCCCCACTGGAGTGGTGGCCGATGGTTGGGGGCGCCGGGTTTCATTTCTTCTTGGCACGGTGACATTGGCCGGATCCACCTATCTCTACTATTTGCTTTGGCAGCTTTCCGCCCCGTTCTGGTGGTGGGCTGTTGTGTCGGTATTGCTCGGTCTGGGCTTCACCTTCTTCTCGGGTGCGGTGGAGGCCTGGCTCGTCGACGCGTTGCGCTTCACCGGATATGAGGGCGGCCTGGAGACGGTGCTCGGGCGCGGGCGGATGGTGTCGGGCGCCGCCATGCTTGTTGGCTCGGTGGCTGGCGGGGGGATCGCGCAGGCCACCAACCTGGGCGTGCCGTTCCTGATTCGCGTGGGCGTGCTCCTCGTCATGTTCGTCGTGGCCTTCTTGCTCATGCGCGACGTCGGGTTCACCCCCGAACGCTCTGCCCATCCCCTCAAGGCGACCCGCGCCGTACTCGACGCCTCGATCGAGAACGGTTTGAAAAATCCGCCCGTACGGTACGTGATGCTGGCAGCGCCGTTCAGCGCCGGCGTCGGGATCTATGTGTTCTATGCCCTGCAGCCGTACCTGCTTCAGCTCTTCGGTGACCGGCGCGCGTACTCCGTGGCCGGGCTGGCGGCGGCCATCGTGGCCGGAGCGCAGGTGTTGGGCGGGTGGCTTGCACCGCGTATCCGGCGCCTCGTTCGCAAACGCACCACCGTGTTGATCCTGAGCGGAGTGGTGAGCGCATTGATTCTGGTCGTGCTGGGGTTCACGAATGTTTTCTGGGTGGCCCTGGCCTTATTGACGTTCTGGGCCATGGTCGACTCGGCGGCCACACCGGTGCGGCAGGCCTACGTGAACGACATGATCCCGTCGAAGCAGCGGGCAACAGTGCTCAGCTTCGACTCGCTCATGGCCTCGAGCGGCGGAGTGGTGGTGCAGCCGCTGCTCGGCCGGGCGGCGGATGTGTACGGCTATTCCACCTCATTGGCGATCAGCGGCGTCATCGAGCTGATCGCAGTGCCGTTCCTGGTGGCGAGTCGTCGGCAGGGCTCTTCGGCCGATCAGGCCAGCTCCTCGATCGCCACATCCGACGCGGAACCCCGTAGGAATTGACCTACGGAAGCCGTGAAGCCCGGAGGAGCGTGGCCTGGCCGGCCTTGTCGGGATCAAGCGGTACGGGGCTAATTAGCACAGCTGGGCCACGATGCAGAATGCCATCCGAAAGCGGTTGGCAGCGCACGCCGCCGCGGCCTCGCATGGCGGCGTGCGCGCCCGGAGCCAGGACTTGGTCCATCCAAGCGCAGGGGTGGGCAGGCCGTCCGCCCCGGAACCGTACAAGGCCGCCGCCGGATTCCAATGCGAACTCCCCGCCCAACAGGGGAGCCAGGTGGGCTCCTCTCAGGACTACGTTGCGGCGCGTGAGGAGCGGGTCAAAGGGTGCGACGCCCAACTCAGCAGCCATCGCTTCGAGAGACTCGATGGCTATCAAGGTGACTGCGGCATCCATGTGCGCGGCCTTGCCGAAGAACCGGTCACCGACGATGCCCTTGCCGCTTACGACGTCGACCTGCTCGGCATCCGTGGTGGGCACCTCGGCGGCACCATCGCGTGCACGACCGAAGTAGGCGTGGCTGGATGACACGAGAAGATGCAGGATCTCCACGTCGTATCTGTAGCTTGCGGTCATGCCATAAGGCTATGCCTGTCCCGGAGTCAGCAACCCCGGGCGTTCTAATCTGAAACCTTGAAAGCTAGTTCTTGCGACGCTGGAAATCAGCGAACGCTCCGATGCCGGTTCCAACAAGGGCGATACCCGCAAGTATTGCCCACCATAGTTGCATACTCCCGGCGGACTTTATGAATAGCAGAACCGCTACCAGCGCAAATAGAAGCAGGGAAATAGGAATGTTGCGAGTATCTTTAGGAGTCAAAACACGCTTCCTTGATCCACGACTCCCCTGGCGACAAGCGCGACAAGTAGAAGACTTCCGATTGAACCTAGCTTAGATCTGTTTGACATGGATCACCTTTCAGAGAGACAGGCGCTTCGCGATCAAATTATGCAAATGAGGCAAATGAGGCAAGAGTTTTTATGAAACAGGTCGAGGGAATTGTTTGGCTATTCCCAAGTGGGAGTAACCGATTACGTTTCTCTCGTATGTATCAATACTCAATCCATAGTCCGTCGCCACTCAATTTATGACTTTTGACCACTCAATTTCAGGTATCCATCACTCAATGGGAGCAAAAACTCTTGACATTAATGCGATTCTTATGATCGAGGATGTAGCCAGGGACTGAGCTGCGAAGGTGACCGAGGCGGCGGTTGACCGCCTCGGTCGGCCTCCTAGGCATGAACGGTTGTCGTCACGCCTACAGCGTCAGTAGGGTTCGATCCACTCAGCTCCAGAACTCGGTGAGCTGCCCGGCAAGGGCCCTGCCTTGCTCGTAACCCGACTGGGCCGCGGGTGGACGCAGCGACAGATCCATGGCATTGGCGCCGAACATGTGCTCGGAGTTGCTGTCCGGGAAGATCGTTTCGACTCTGCTGCCGTGTGCGCGGAGTTCGTCGACCTGCGTTTCGAGATGCGTGCCCCACTCCAGCGGTTGCAATGATCTGCCACCGAAGGGTGAGAGCACCAGTATCCGCTCGTATCCGGCTGCCAGATCGGCATTCTCTGCGTTGGATCGGTAACCGCCGTCGATGTATCGGTTGTCTCCGATCCTGTAGGGCAAGCCACTGGAACAGCTGGCGGCCACGGCGTCCGGCAGGCCGACTCCGCAGTCGCGGTCGAACGCGACCGGTTCGCCGGTACGGGCATCGACCGCCGTGATGAGCACCGTCCGTTCCGGCCAGTGCTGGCTGGGTAGCCGCGCGGCGACGGTGGTGCGCCATTGTGTTGACCAGGAGCCATCTGACGCCGCATCCATCTCGAGCGCTGCCGCGCCCAGTCGCCGGCGCATGTCAGCCACGTCCTGAGCATCGGCGATGATCTTGTTGATCCGCTCCAGGTGGTTCACTACTGGCCTGGCCGGTGCGCGTCCCGGTCCGGACCCCGACGGAGCAGTCCGTGGCTGGGGTGTGGCGTCAAGGATGGCAGCAAGCAGTTCAGTCGGGGTTGCGCCAGCAATCTGGGCTGCGGCCGTCGATCCGGCCGACGTGCCGATGGTCAGATCGGCGTCGGTCACGTCCAGCCCGGCTTCGAAGAGGCCGGCGATGACGCCGATCAGCCAGGCATTGCCTGTCGATCCGCCGCCGCCGAGGACCAACGCTCGCTCGCGGGAGTGTAAAGATGAAGAAGGTGTTGTGTTCATGGGAGTCGCCTTTCGCGAATTGCCTGTTTGGCGCTCCCGGTGGCGACTAAGTCAGTCGCGCGATCGTGGACTGCAGGGGAGCACCCATTGCGGATACTGCGTTCATGGGACTCACCTCCTGCTGATAGATCACGATCGCCGCAACGCTAGCACGCCCGCGACGCAGTGTGCAACGGGCCGGCATCAGGTGCCAGCCAGATCCTCCACAGGGAACGCCACGCCTTCGCCCACCACGCGGAGGCACAGTTCCGTGCCGGGCTTGGTGATGGAAGCGTTCCAGTGCCGGATGGTGATGATTTCGCCACCTCCCGGGTAGGCCAAGGATGCGCCGGCCGCCGCAACGCGCGGAGCGAGCTTGATGCGCACCGTGGTCTCTGGGCCGAAGTAGTCGGTATCAACCACGACGCCGCGGATGGGACCGTCGGGCGCAATCCGGATCTGTTCCGGGCGGAGCATCAACTGTACGAGGCCCTGTGCCGGGGGACGGCGTACGGGTATGCCTCCCAAGGAACACGTGGCCAGGGAGCCTTCCATCCACGCGTCCAGGATGACGGCATCGCCGAGGAATTCGGCCGTTGCCCGGTCTGCGGGGCGCGTGTACACAACGAACGGGTTGCCGATCTGCGCCAGCTTGCCGCCGCGCATGATCGCCACTTGATCCGCGAAGGACAGGGCCTCGGCTTGATCGTGCGTCACCAAAATGGTGGTGACCCCGGCTTCGTTCAGGACCTTCGCTACGGCGCGCCGGGTGGCCACGCGGAGGCCGGCGTCGAGCGCGGAGAACGGTTCGTCGAGCAGCATGAGTTGCGGTTCGCGGGCCAGTGCCCGGGCGAGTGCCACCCGTTGCTGCTGGCCTCCCGAGAGTTGGTGGGGCCGCCTCTTTGCCATGTCTGCATCGAGGGAAACCATGTCGAGCAACTCCTGGACGCGCGTCTTCACGGCGCGGCGGCCGCCGTCGAGCGCTGACTTGTCCAGCCCGAACGCGATGTTCTGCCCCACCGTAAGGTGCGGGAAGAGCGCGCCGTCCTGGGCAACATAGCCAACATGCCGCTTGTGGGCGGGTACCCAGATCCCGTTCCCGGCTACCTTGTTTCCGTTCAGGCTGATGGAACCGGTGTCCGGGTGTTCAAAGCCGGCGATCAAGCGCAACAGGGTGGTCTTGCCGGAACCGGAAGGCCCGACGACGGCGGTGGTTCCACCCTTGGCCACGGAGAGGTTCACGCCCTTCAGCACGGCCTGCGAGCCGAAGTTCTTGGTGACCTCGGCGATGTCCAGATGTGTGTTGGTGGTGGGAGCCACCGAAGCCGCTACGCGGGGTGACGGAAGCCTTGAGGGGGATTGTTCGGTCACTGTCCGGCTACTTTCTTGGACTGTTGGAAAAGCAAGTACGTCATGGGGGCAGACAACAGGATCATGAGCAAGGCGTAGGGTGCCGCGCCCGAATAATCGATCTCGCTGCTCTTGCTCCAGAACTCGGTGGCCAGGGTGTGCGTGCCGTTGGGGGATAGCAGCAGTGTTGCCGTCAGTTCGTTGACGATGGCGAGGAACACCAGCGCAGCCCCGCCGGCGGCGGCCGGAGCTGTAAGGCGCAGCGTCACTTTCAGGAAGGACACCAGCGGGGCCTTGCCGAGCGATTGCGCAGCCTCGTCGAGTTCCTTGGGGGCCTGAGCCAGTCCGGAACGGATGTTGACCAGGGCCCGCGGCAGGAACAGCAGCACATAGGCAGCAATCAGGACCCCGGACGTCTGGTACACGCCCGGAACCATGCGGATGCTCACGGTCACGAAGGCGAGGCCCACCACGATGCCGGGCAGGGAACTGGTGACGTAATTGGAGAGTTCCAGCATCTTGCTGAACCAGCTCGGGTGCCGCACGGCCAGATAGGCCATGGGGAAGCCGACGACGATTGTCGCCGCGGCGCCCGCGGTGCCGTAAGCGAGGGTCTGGAGCAGTGCCGGAAGGAATTCGTCGGCTGACCAGACGCGGGCGCCACCGGCCAGCACCCAGCGCAGGACAAAAAAGATCGGCAATCCGAAGGCCAAAACGGTGAGGGCAAGCAGGGCGAGCTGTGACGGAATCTGGTAGTGGTGCAGAGGAAGCTTAGTTGGCTTGGCCTGGGCGCCGGAACCGATGCGGGCGTAGCGTGCGTTACCGCGGCTCCTGACTTCGGCCAGGAGCAGGATGAGGCAGAAGAACACCAGGACGCTCGCCAACATGTTCCCGGCGGTGCCGTTGAACGTGGATTGGAACTGGGTCATGATCGCGGTGGTGAACGTGTCGAAGCGGATCATCGCGAACGCGCCGTATTCGGCCAGCAGGTGCAGCGACACCAGGAGCGCGCCACCCGTCATGGCGATCCGTAGTTGAGGCAGGACAACCCGGAAGAAGATGGCCCACGGTCCCAAGCCAAGGGAGGCTGCGGACTGCTCAATCGCGGGGTCGAGGCGCCCAAGCGTCGCCGCCGCGGGAATGTAGACAAGGGGGAAATAGGAAAGCGTGGCGATGAGTACGCCGGACCAGATGCCCTCCAGTGAGGGGACTGCGGTCACCCACGCATAGCTGTTGACGAACGCCGGGATGGCCAGTGGGGCTGCCAGGGCCACGGCCCACCAGCGATGTCCCCGAAGTCTGGTCCGCTCCACGAGCCACGCGCCACCGACTCCCAACACCAGGCATATGGGCACCGTAAAGACCACCAGCATGACGGTGTTGAGGAGCAGCTCGCCAACGCGCGGCCGGAAGATGAGCGCGACGGCGGTGTCCCACCCGGTCGCGGCCGTCATGTAAGCGACGTACCCCAGCGGGATGAGCGAAAACAGTGCGATCAGCACGGCCAGGAGGGATATTGCGGAAACGCCGAAAGGCGGGCGGGGGCGCTTGCCCCTGCCCGCCGTCGTCGTGCTCGCCGAAGCCCCGGGAATTTCCGGGGAGATGCGGGCCGATAGATCAGTGGTCACAGAATTACAGCAGTCCTGCCTTGGTCATCAGGTCGGTGACCTTTGCGGAGTTCAATTTGGCCGGATCCACGGCGGGAGCTTGCAGATCCTTGATGGGAACGAGTTTAGCGTTCGAGTCCACGTTGGAAGCGATCGCGTATTCGTAGGAAGTGCCGTTCTTGAGGACTTCCTGGCCCTGCTTGCCGGTGATGAACTTGATGAAGGCCTGGGCAGCTGCGGAGTTCTTGGAGGATTTCAGCACGCCGCCGCCGGAGACGGACAGGAAGGCGCCCGGGTCCTGGTTCTTGAAGAAGTACGGGGTGACCTTGTTGGAGTTCTCGCCGGTCTTGGCCTGGTCGCCGTAGTAGTAATAGTGGTAGATCAACGCGGCATCGACCTCGCCGGCGTTGACTGCCTTCATCGCAGTGCTGTTGCCCTTGTATGCCTTGAAGTTGTCCTTCATGCCTTTGAGCCACTCCGTGGTGGCGGCCTCGCCCTTTTGTTCGAGGAGGGCCGCAACGATGGCCTGGAAGTCAGCGCCCGACGGCGAAGCGGCCCACCGGCCCTTCCACTCCGGCTTGGCCAGATCCAGCATGGACTTGGGCAGCTTGTCGTCGCTGATCTTAGTTTTGTCGTACACCAGGACGGTGGAGCGGGCAGCAATGCCTGTCCACTTGTTGGTGGACGGACGGTACTCGGCCGGGACCTGGTCCACGGTGGCCTTGTCGATGTCGGCAAAGAGGCCGGCGTTCTCAACCTGGGCCATGGCGGGGGAGTTCTCCGTGAGGAAGACGTCGGCCGGAGATGCCGCGCCTTCCTGGACGATCTGGTTGGAGAGCTCGGTGTCGGAACCTTGGCGGACCGTGACCTTGACGCCGGTCTGCTTCGTGAACGCGTCTACCCATTCCTTGGTCAGGGTGTCGTGCTGGGCGTTGTAGACGGTGATTTCGCCGGCCACTTTAGTGGAAGTAGCAGTGTCGGTGGAGGCGGAGCCGGTGGCTGCGGAGGAGGCGGTGCCGTTGCCGCAAGCGGCCAAGCTGAGGGCTGCAGTGGCGGCGAGTGCGATGGCGGTCAGCGCATTTGCGCGAATCTTCATGAGGGCTTCTTTCTGCGAGCAAATCCAAGGGAGCCCGGGGGAAGAACTGCGGGCTCACAGCTTGAAACTTTAGGTTAGCCATACCTAAATTTCCATCCAGAATGCCCCATCGTGACCGGAATCACATGTATTACGCAAGATTTACATGACCTAATACGCGGGCAGTGGACGTGCCGCTCAGTGCGCCTCGGATTCTTCTGAGTAGACCCTGCTTGCGTAGTCCTCCAAAGCCTGTGCGCATTGGGCCAGGGCGGCATCCGCCTCAGTGGAACCAGGTGCCTGGAAGGTGTCACGCGCCCGGATCTTGGCGAGCCAGTTGACGAGCTTTGTGTAGTCGACCTCGTTTTCCTCGAGCTCGGCATACGTGAAGTGGTTGGCCTGGTATTCCTTCTCGATCCCGGCGAGAAAATCCTTGCAGCGGTCAACGATCTCGTCGTATTCGTCGGTGCGGGCCGATTGGTACAGGTTGAGGATGTGGGAGTCGCCTGCGATGACGGTGGAAGACATCAGGATTGCCGTTCCGGGCATGTCAAGGATTTCGTGGCGCAGTTTCTGGAGTGCCCGTTCCGCTGCCGGTGACTTCGGGAGCGCTGCGATCGAGTTTTGCAGATAGACGGCGCCCAATCCTTTGAGCCGCCGCCAGACCGCTGCCCGCAACCGGGTGGGCTCGGAGGGGACGCGATAGACGAGGATCAGCCATTCGGCTGCCTCTCCCGCGTCCGGAGTGTCGGTCGATTCGGCAAGGCGCATGTTCGGATTCTATCCGCCGCCGCCCCGCCACCACTCTGTGGCTCCCGTCTGGCTTTCCAAAGGCGTCAGGGGCGGGGTGTTGACAGCCCTTAACTTTTCATTCACTAGAACAGTAGAATCTGTTATGAGCCTAAGGTCACGACTATTAGGTTGATGATCTAACAGCCGTTACAACTTCGAAAGAGAGCGACACCCTTGAATACCACTGCGTTGCTGCTGTCCGTCTTCCTTGCCTGTTTGGTCGAAGCAGTGGAAGCTGCCACCATCGTCCTGGCGGCAGGCACGGCCCGTGACTGGCGTTCAGCCCTTTCCGGCGTCGGCGCCGGCCTGGTTGTCCTGGCCGCCGTCGTCATCGTCTTCGGGCCCGCGATCGCCCTGATTCCCTTGGACATCCTGCGCATTTTCGTCGGAGGGCTCCTCCTTGTCTTCGGCCTCCAGTGGATGCGCAAGGCCATCCTTCGCGCCAGTGGTCACAGGGCCCTCCACGACGAGGACGAGATCTATCGTCGGGAACTTGCCGCGGCAGAGTCCGCGTCCGGTGGGTCCGGCTTCGGAGTGAGCGATTGGTACGCCTTCACCCTCTCCTTCAAAGGCGTCCTGCTCGAAGGACTGGAAGTTGCGTTCATCGTGGTCACCTTCGGCAACATCCAAGGTCAACTCGGACTGGCCGCGTGGACCGCCGCAGCGGCAGTTGTCCTGGTGGCCGTGGCGGCGATCATCGTGCGCGGACCCCTTTCCCGCGTTCCGGAGAACACCATGAAGTTCATCGTCGGCATCATGCTGACGGGCTTCGGCATCTTCTGGGGCGCCGAGGGTGCCGGCGCCGTGTGGCCCGTGGCTGATCTGTCCCTCCTGGTCATCATCCCGGCCTTGGCTGTCATCGCCCTGGCGATCGTGCTTGTGCTTCGCCGCCGTCCGTCCAAAGCAACGCCCGCCGCGGTGTCCGCGCCAGTCCATTCCGACCCAGGCTTCAGCGGTGCCATCCCCGACGGCGGTTCTCCGGCGGGAGCATCCTTGGAATCAGCTGATCCGGAAACCGCCGCAGCGCGGACCCGCACCGTGACCGCCGGGGCGACCCCTCCTGAAGGGCCACGCAAGACCTCGGTGGTGGAGTCGCTGAAACGGTTCGGCTTGTTCTGGTACGACTTCATCATTGGCGACGACTGGAGGGTGGCCCTTGCCGTAGCCGCGTCCTTTGCGGTCACCGCGGCGCTCAGCTCCGTGGGAGTCGCGGGGAGCTGGTGGGTGGTCCCCGCCGTCGCGGTTTTGACGCTTCCCATGGCGCTTTCCCGCGTGGTCCGCAAGTCCTGATCGCGGTCGATGGACCCGGGCTGATGAGGTAGCTGGAGAGACGCAGATCGGCTGCAGGCTAACGCAAGCGTGCCGCTGGCCGACAGTAGGAACTGAACCGCCCTCCTACAAGCGTCTCCCTAGCTAAAGCAGAAACGGCCCATGATCGTTGTCACCCGCCTGAACGGCACCCGCTTTGCCGTGAATCCGGACATTATTGAACGGATCCACGAGAGCCCGGACACCCACCTGGTGACGCTCGACGGCGCTACGTACGTTGTGCGGGAAAGCCTCGCGGAGGTAGTGGAACTGATTGCGAATTACCGGGCCTATATTCTTCGGCGGGCACAGGATCTCCCCACCGTGACGGGCTATCCCTTGAGCCTCGTGCGCACACCGGACCCGGACGGAAGGTAAGCCGTGGATCCCTCAACAATAATCGGCCTGTTCCTGGCCTTCGGCTCGGTGGTCGCCATGGTGACCCTCGAAGACGCCAACCTCATGGCCCTCCTGCTTCCCGCGCCCATGGTCCTGGTTTTCGGTGCCACCCTGGCCGTAGGTCTGGCCGGGAATACCTTCCGGGACACCGTGCGGGCGTTCAAGGACCTCCCCAAAGCGTTCAAGGGAAAGACGGACAAGCCGCAGGACAGTATCGACCAGCTGATCGGTTTTGCCGAGAAGGCGCGGAGCGAGGGTCTTCTCTCCCTTGAAGAGGCGGCTGTGGACGAGAAAGATCCCTTTCTGGCCCGGGCACTCCAGAACATCGCCGACGGCACGGATGCTGAAGAGCTGCGCATCCTCATGGAAGACGAGATCGATTCCAAGATGCGCAGCGACCACGTCTCTACCAAGTTCTTCGCCAGCTTGGGCGGTTACGCACCAACCATCGGCATTATCGGCACGGTGGTATCCCTGACCCACGTCCTTGAAAACCTCTCCTCCCCGGATCATCTGGGACCAATGATCGCCTCCGCTTTCGTGGCTACCCTCTGGGGTTTGTTGTCCGCGAACTTCATCTGGTTGCCGTTCGCCTCGCGGCTCAAACGACTGTCCGAGCTCGAAATCGAGCGGATGACCCTCCTGATGGAGGGCATCCTGGCGGTGCAAAACGGGACCCAGCCTCTCCTGCTCGCCGAACGGCTCCGTGCCATGGTTCCCGCAGACAGGCTCGGCAAAGCGAAATCCGCAAAGAAGAGCGACGACGACGAAGCCCGCCCCGGCAAATTCGCTTCGTCCAAGGCGGCATGAGGTCCCGGCGCCGCCGCGGTTCTCCTCCGGCGGAAGAACACGTCGACGAACGCTGGATGGCTTCCTACATGGACATGGTTACGGTGCTCATGTGCATGTTCATCGTGCTCTTCGCAATGTCCACCGTGGACCAGGCCAAATTCGACAAGCTCCGCAATTCGCTGGCCACGGGTTTCGGCACGGTGGCCAGCCAGAAGGTGGACACCGCCACCGGGACCGTCGTTCCGCCGGAATACACAAGCGCCGACGCCCAGGGATTCTCCAACCTGGACCTGGCCCTCAAGGAAGCGGACCGGCTCACGGCCTTGCGCGACGAGATGAAGTCCAAGCTCGACGCCGCGGGGCTGGGTGCCAATGTGCAGTTCCAGATCAGCGAACGCGGACTCACGGTGAAACTCGTAGGATCGCAGACCTTCTTCGAACCCGACCGGCCGGAACTCACGCCCCGCGCGAGCGAGGTTCTTGGCATGATTGCACCTCCCATGGCCAAGGCGGCCCTTGAGGTCATGGTCGAAGGCCATGCCGCAAACGGCGTCACCTCGTACCCCTCCACGTGGGAGCTCTCTTCGGCGCGCTCCGTCAACGTCCTGAGGTACCTCGTCGACCATGGGGGCATTTCGGCAGGGCACATCGGCGCCGTCGCGTTCGGATCCGCCAGGCAGGTCAACGATGATTCCACCGAGGCGCTGATGGAGCTCAACCGCAGGGTCGACGTCGTCGTCCTCTCGGATAAACCCGAAGTGGTCCGCGCCCTCATCCCCGAGGCACTCAAGGCGAGGGCCGGCGGCCAATAGGGCGGCGCGCTTGTCGCGGCAGGCGACCGGACGGCGTCGGGATCCGTGGAAATGACCAGCGTGCCGAGGTACGCTCGTGGCATGACCCCGGAAGACATCGCCAGGCTCACGTACTTGCGCAAGGCCCGCGACCTGATCGACCGCGAGTACGCCGAGCCGCTCGACGTGCCGACCATGGCCAGCCATGCGTTCATGTCACCGGCGCACTTCTCGCGGCAGTTCCGGGCCGCTTATGGCGAGACCCCTTACAACTACCTCATGACCCGCCGCATCGAGCGGGCGATGGCACTCCTGCGCGGCGGAATGAGCGTGACCGACGCATGCATGGAAGTCGGTTGTACGTCGCTTGGCTCCTTCAGCTCGCGTTTCACTGAACTCGTGGGGGTGCCGCCCAGCACGTACCGCGCCCGCGAACACCTGGCCGTGGCAGCCATGCCTGCGTGCGTGGCGAAGATCCGCACGCGGCCCAGCCGGAACGAAGCGAACAAGCGCCGGGAAGCGCTTGCGGTCGCCGCCGACTGACTAGCTGAAGCCGTAGCCGGCCAACATACGCCAGAGGTTCCGCCCCCGGATGGGGCGGGACCTCTGCTGCGTCCGGGACGTCTACTAGCCGGGACCACCGGAAATGTCGGTCACATTTGATTTGCGGAAGATACATGCCGTCACAACCGCATTTGAGGATTATTCTGAAGCCATGCCAAATATTCGAGTATCTGAAGCAGCTCGGTTCCTGGGCGTCAGTGACGACACCGTCCGGCGCTGGACCGAGAACGGCATCCTGACCCCCGTCAAGGATGATTCCGGACGGCTGGCCGTGGATGGGCTGGAACTTGCCCACGTCGCGAGGGACCAGGCCCAACTGCCTGAGGATCCCACCCGGGTGGGCCGTTCGGCACGCAACCACTTCGTCGGCCTGGTCACCGGCATCACGGCCGACAAGGTCATGGCACAGGTGGAACTCCAATGCGGTCCCTTCCGTGTCGTCTCCCTCATGAGCAGCGAGGCGGTCCGGGAGCTCGGGCTCGAACTCGGCTCGGTCGCCACAGCCGTGGTCAAGGCGACCACCGTCATCATCGAAACACCCCAAGGAAAGAGCGTCATATGAGGATCACCCGCAAGCCTTTCGCCGCGCTGCTCGTTGCCGGCGCCCTCGCGGCCAGCCTGGCCGGCTGCGGTTCAGGCAGTCCCGCCAGCACTGTAAGCAGCGGATCCGCCAGCGCCAGCGCAACGCCAAAGCTCTCCGGTACGGTGACGGTTTACGCGGCTGCCTCGCTGAAGGCAACGTTCACCAAGCTGGCCGGCGAATTCGAGGCTGCGAACCCGGGCACCAAAGTAGCCCTGAGCTTCGCCGGGTCTTCAGACCTCGTCACGCAGATCACCCAGGGCGCTCCGGCGGACGTTTTTGCCTCGGCAGACACGAAGAACATGGCCAAGCTCTCCGACGCCAAGCTGCTTGACGGAACGGCCAAGAATTTCGCCACCAACGTCCTGACCATTGCCGTCCCGCCGTCCAACCCGGCGTCGATCAGTTCCTTCGCGGACCTGGCCAAGCCGGGGGTCAAGGTGGTTGTCTGCGCCAGCCAAGTACCCTGCGGCTCCGCAGCCCAAACTATCGAGAAGGCCACCGGCACAACCCTGAAGCCTGTCAGCGAAGAGTCTTCCGTGACTGACGTCCTGGGCAAGGTCGCCTCCGGGGAGGCCGACGCCGGACTCGTCTACGTCACCGACGTCAAGGGCTCCGGGGACAAGGTCAAGGGCATCACTTTCCCCGAGTCTGACAAGGCCGTCAACACATACCCGATCGGCACCGTCGGCACCAGCAAGAACAAGGACCTGGCCGCGGCTTTCATCGCGCTGGTGACAGGAAGCGAAGGCAAGAAGGTTCTCGGCGACGCCGGCTTCGGAACGCCGTAGCCCCCTGGAAAGAAGCGAGCAGGATTCGAGAAGCGCTCGTCAACGCTTCCGACTAACGTCGTTGCCATGACTATTTCACTGCAGTACTCACACATCACTGTCAACGATCCCGACGAAGCACTCACCTTCTACCGGGACGCCCTCGGCCTTGAGGTGCTCAACGACGTCGCGCAGGGCGGATTCCGTTGGGTGACGCTCGGCAGCGCGGACCAGCCGGGTGTTGAAATCGTGCTTTCCGAGCCGCACGCGGGCCGCTCCAAGGCCGACGGCGACTCCCTCCAGGAGCTGCTCACCAAGGGCGTCCTGGGGCCGATCGTCTTCCGCTCCGACGACGTCGACACGCTCTTCGAGAAGGTCAGGGCTTCCGGCGCGGAGGTCATGCAGGAGCCGATCGACCAGCCGTGGGGTCCCCGCGACTGCGCCTTCCGCGATCCTTCGGGCAACATGGTGAGGATTTCGCAGGCTCCGGCCGCGTAGCTTGACCTGCATGCCCGGGCACGTTGGGTCTATTCTTAGCGGTGAAGACCAGCTGTTCCGGTTCCGCGTGCAACCGGAGTCTGCCGCAAAGGAAGATTCGGGGATCTGAGGCTCACCATGGATGCTGCACACGCCGCCCTGGAGTTCTCCGCGCCCCTCCAAGGCACCTTCCATGGTTGACCCCGGCGTTGCAGGGGGAGCTCTTGGTGACGCTGATCTGTGTACACCGTTTCTGA
Source organism: Arthrobacter sp. GAS37 (assembly GCF_044908325.1). Classification (NCBI taxonomy): domain Bacteria; kingdom Bacillati; phylum Actinomycetota; class Actinomycetes; order Micrococcales; family Micrococcaceae; genus Arthrobacter; species Arthrobacter sp. GAS37. Next base: position 115,658 of record NZ_JBIYDB010000003.1, on the reverse strand, counting down.
CCCAGCTACCCGTGAGCGGGGCTGCCGTGTCCATGTTCGGCGGGGCCGCGTCGGAGACCCTCGTGTGCGCGAGCGATCCGCTGGCGGCCAGGCTAGATGAGCTGCAGTTTGATTTGGGGGAAGGTCCAAGATGGGAAGCCTTGCATACCAAGCTCCCGGTTCTGGTCCCCGACGTGCGATATTCCCACCCGTACTCGTGGCCGGTTTTTAGCAAAGCAGTCCTGGAGACCGAAGCTGCGGCGCTGTTTGCGTTCCCGCTGACCCTGGGCGCTTTGGATCTCGGGGTTGTGGAGCTCTACCATACGAAACCGGGGAGCCTGAGCTACGCCGATTACTCGACAGCATCGGTCCTCGCCGGCCAGACGGCGTGGCACTTATTGCGACGGGTTCTGTCGGTGAACTCGCCCGACACGGACCCCGCCGTGGAAGCCGCGTTGATGTCCCGGCGGGAAATCCACCAGGCCACGGGAATGGTCCTGGCACAATCAGGGAGTTCCGCTGCGGACGCACTTTTATTGATGCGTGCCCACGCGTTCGCGCATGCGCTGTCCTTGCGCGAAACAGCCGAGGCAGTGCTGCGGGGAAGCCTGAGTTTTGCTCCGGGGAATGACACCCATGGCAGTCGTGGTCTGCAGTAATATGGCGACATGGTGACGATAAGCCGTGCCGAGCGCGTCAGTGCGGCCTTCGTAAAGATCACGAACACGTTGGTTGCCGACTACGACGTGCTGGACTTGCTCCATGCGCTTGTCGAGGCATCCGTGGATCTGCTCGATGCCGCCGCTGCCGGGTTGCTGCTTGCTGATCCGCACGGCGAGCTGCAAGTCCTGGCCTCCACCAGCGAGCGAAGCCAGCTTGTTGAAATTCTTCAGCTGCAGGCGGGCTCCGGTCCTTGTGTTGAGTGCTACCGGACAGGAACGCCGGTGGTCGTGGAGGACATACGCTCCTTGAGCGGCCAATGGCCGGAATTCCGGGAGGCCGCCCTGTCACAGGGATTCCGTTCTGTCCACGCAGTACCGATGCGCGTTCAAGGCAGAACCATCGGAGCCATGGGTCTTTTCGGCGAACATTCCGGCGCCTTGACGCCGGAGGACGTTGCCATCGGCCAAGCGCTCGCAGACGTGGCGACCATCGGCATCCTGCAGGAACGCACCATCCGCGAATCGGCGGTGGTCAACGAACAGCTGCAGCGCGCCCTGAACAGCCGGGTCCTCATCGAACAGGCCAAAGGGGTCGTTGCCTACACTGCCGGAGTGGACATGGAAGAGGCATTCGGCCGCTTACGCTCATTTGCACGCGCCAACAACCAGAATCTGCATGACACGGCGGCGCGCGTCATCGACCGGACCCTGACCCTCTAGGCGGCAAAGCCGTCCGCCGGGCTATGCTCTGGTGACCGAGCGAATCCGGAGAAATTCCTGGTGGGACGCTAATTCGATGCCCAGCGCCGCCGCCGAAATATCCTCGAGGGCGTCGATCATCGATTCAAAGGCAGCCCCGTTTCCGGGTTCCGAAGCCTCATCGCCGAATTGGATCGACCGGAAGAACGTAAAGCGCGCCACCTTTATTTTCAGCTCCGAGATGAGCTCCTCGATCTCCGCCAACGGATAATCCCGCCAAATTTCGGAGTCTGGTGGGGCAGAGGGGTGCCTGGCGTGAGAGGTGCGTGTGCTGGGGGCGCCTGGCATGATGTGTGATGTCCTCCTGAAGCGTGCGCCGACAAAGGGCGCTGCCAAGGTCCGGGGCAACACGCCCAGCCTATCCGACATCCAGTCACGCGGAAAGGCTCCGATAATTAGTCCCTTACGCTCACACTTTCCTTGCCGATAGTGGCAACCGTGAGTGAACAGGAAGATCAATCGGCGGGACGGCAGCGCACCGTGGACGTCTATGACTTCCGGAGGCCCACAACTTTGCCGCGCCAGCACAGCCGCGTCCTGGAAGTCGCCTTCGAGACGTTCGCCCGCCAATGGGGAACACAGCTCACGGCCAAGGTCCGCGTGAAATCCGCCGCGACCCTGGAACAGCTCATCATGCAGAGCTACGACGAATACGCCGCGTCCCTCCCTTCGGTCACCTCGATGGTGCTCTGCCGCATTGAGGGCAGCGAGTCGCGGCTGGTCATGCAGTTTCCTGCTACGGCGGCATTGTCCTGGGTCACCCGCATGTTGGGTGGCGCCAGTGAGACGGCGGTCCCGGACCGGAAGTTCACCCAGATCGAGCAGGCGCTCATCAGCCGCATGGTGGAAGACGGACTGGAGGACCTGAGCTATTCGCTTGGCGCCCTGCTGACCACCCCGGTGCGCATGGACGTCATCCAGTACAACTCCCAGTTCGCCCAAGCCGCTGCTCCGGCGGAGCTCATGATCGTGGCCTCATTCACCGTGAAGGTGGGCGAAAGCCTTGCGGCAGCCAGTCTCGCGATGCCCGCAGACGTCCTCCTTTCCGGGCTCGGCGACGTGAATCCCACTGTCCACAGTCGCGACGCCGAGGCGCTGGTCCGCGCCCAGGTCACCCAGGTGCCGGTAGACGTAGCCATCCAGTTGAGCCCCACTCCGGTGACGCCGGCGCAGATCCTGGGCCTCGCCGTCGGGGACGTCATTCCGCTGCCGCATCTGGAGAACCGGCCGTTCGACGTCGCCATCAACGGCACCCGCCTGGCCACCGCAGCACCGGCCCGCAACGGCTCCCGTGCAGCCGCCGTCATCGTAACAATCGAGGAGAACCAGCGATGAGCATCACCCTGACCCTGCACGAGTCCGCGGCCGAGCGTTTGGCGATGCAGTTGCCGACTCCTGCCACGCTTCAGGTCACCGGCATCGTCCCGCCCCAGGCCGCTGCGCCATATGCACCCCTGGCGATCACGGCCACTTTCGTGGGTGCCGTGACCGCGGACTTCGCACTCCTCCTCACGGACCGTTCCTTCCTGGCCGCTGCCGGCGGCGGCTTGAGCGGCGTCGTCTCCGCCGTCGACATCTTGCGTCCGGCGATGGAACACGCAGCCGACGCGTTCGACGCCGGCGTGCTGGGGGAGTTGCGCGAAGAAGACGCCGCCGGGCTGCTGTCCGACTCCGAAACCGCTGTTTTTGAACTGCGCCAAACTACCTTGTCCGACGGCGGGCAGGCGTTCGGCTGGTTCGCCGTCCGGGTCCGCGAACACGGGACCGTGCGGGACACCGCCGCCGCACGGAACGCCCAGTCCGGTGCGGTTTCGGCCCGCCTCGGACTGATCAGCAACGTCGAAATGGCCCTCACCGTGGAAATCGGCCGCACCCGTATGTCCGTGCGCGACGCCCTCGCCCTGGAACCGGGCAAAGTGATCGAACTGGACCGCTCGGCCGGTGCACCCGCGGATGTCCTCCTCAACGGACGGCTGATCGCGCACGGTGAAGTCGTCGTCGTGGACCAGGACTACGCGGTGCGCATCACCCGCATCCTGGACGTCGCCGAGGGAATCTACTAGATGGATTCGCTCATCCTCGGGCTGCGCGTGCTCGTGGCCTTGGGTGCGGTACTGGGGCTCATCTGGATCCTGCAGCGCCGCCTTCTCAAAGGAAAGGCCAAGGGCCGACGCCGGGCCAACACCACCTTGACGGTGGTCAGCCGGCAGACTGTCGGCCAAAAGGCCTCCGTGGTGGTGGTCGACGCCGGCGACAAGCGCTTCCTTTTGGGTGTCACCGAGCACGCCATCAACGTCCTGCACAGCGGCGACGTCCCCGTGGAAATTCCGGAGAGCTCTCCCGCACCCGAGAGCTTCGCCGACATCTTCCGCGACGCCGGTGGCGGTGGACTCACGCGCCGCAGCGAGATCCACCGCCGCAGCGAGCTGGACAAAGCACAGCCAATGCACGGCTCCATCCTTGCCGGTTCCACCTGGCGGCAGGCCGCCGAGGCCATCAGGGGACGCCGGAATTGATTCTGACCCTTGGGCCTGCCGATGCCCGCCGCACCGGCAGGATATTGCTTGCAGTGCGCAGGACGCTTCCCGCGGTGCTCTGTGTCCTGTTGCTGACGGCACTGTTCCTGTGGCTGGGCATGTCCACCGGGCATGCGGCACCGGTCAGCCCGACGCCACCCACCGCGCCAGCAGTTCCCACCGCACCGGCCCAACCGTCCAACGGCAACGTCAGCATCAATATCAATGGGCTGGACGGAAAGCCGTCCACCGCAGTGGTGACCCTGATCGGGATCACGCTGCTCTCCGTGGCTCCTGCCCTGCTGCTCATGATGACCTCGTTCACCAAGATCTTCGTGGTGCTCGCCATGACCCGCAACGCCTTGTCCCTCCCGTCCATCCCGCCCAACCAGGTGCTGGCCGGGCTGGCACTCTTCCTGTCCCTGTTCGTGATGTGGCCCGTGATTTCGGAGATCAACAACGTCGGGATCCAGCCCTACCTGAACGGCACGCTGGACTTCAACGGAGCCGTTTCGGCCGGATCCGCGCCGCTCCAGCACTTCATGGTGGCCCACACCCGGCAAGAAGACATTGCCCTCATGACCCGGGCCGCCAAACTGGATAACCCGGCCAACCCGCAATCGGTCCCGTTGCAGACCCTGATCCCGGCGTTCATGATCTCCGAGCTCCGGGCAGCGTTCATCATCGGCTTCGTCATTTTCATCCCGTTCCTGGTGATCGACCTGGTGGTCTCGGCGGCGCTGATGTCCATGGGCATGATGATGCTTCCGCCGGTGATGATCTCGCTGCCCTTCAAGATCCTGCTGTTCATCCTGGTGGACGGCTGGGGACTCGTGATCACCGCCCTGATCCAGAGTTATTCGAGCGGCTGATGGATACCAACGCAGTCCTGGACATTTGCCTCCAGGCCCTGATCCTCGCGGCCAAGCTTGCCGCGCCCGCCTTGGTGACCGCGCTGGTGGTGGGACTCGCCATTTCCCTCCTGCAGTCCATCACCCAGCTTCAGGAAGCCACCCTCTCCTTCGTGCCCAAGGCAGTCGCCGTGGCCGTGGCCTTGGTGGTGTGCGGACACTGGATGATCACCGAGGCTGTCTCCTTCACCAATGAGCTCTTTGCCCGGATACCCGGGCTGATAGGCGGAGCGTGAAGTGGAGCTCCCCTTCAACCAGTCCTGGCTTGAGGTCCTGTTATTGGCCTCCGTCCGGATGACGGCCTTCTTGGTGGTGGCCCCGCCCTTCTCGCACCAGGCAATTCCGCTGCGCATCAAAGCGATGCTCGGCATCGGTTTGGGGCTGGCCGTTTCCCAACGTCTCTCGGTCGGCTACACCTCCAAGGACACCGCTGGCTTCATCACGGCCGTCGTTCTCGAGCTCGTGACCGGCCTGGTCCTTGGCTTCCTCGTCCTGCTCGTCTTCGCGGCCATCCAATCGGCTGGCAGCCTGATAGACCTCTTCAGCGGCTTCCAGATGGCCCAGGGCTTCGATCCCCAGATGATGATCAACGGTGCCCAATTCACCCGGCTGATGCAGATGGCCGCCCTGGCACTCCTTTTCGCCTCCGACGGCTACCAACTCGTGATCGGCGGCTTGACCGGTAGTTTCACGGCCTTGCCGCTGGCCGGGGGACTGGACATGGCACAGCCTGTACACGCGATGATTTCGGCTGTCACCGGGATGTTCCTTTCCGCGGTGCAAATCGCCGGGCCGCTCCTGGTGGTGCTTGTACTCGCCGACATCGGCTTGGGGCTCCTCACCCGCGTAGCGCCCGCCCTGAATGCCTTCGCCCTGGGGTTCCCGCTCAAGGTCTTCATCACCCTGGGGCTCGCAGGGTTCCTGTTCCTGGCACTGCCGCGGCTCGTTGCCATGCTCGCCGAGCAAGCGGCGAACACACTGATGGGGATGGGCTGATGTCGGATTCACAGGAGAAAACCGAGCAAGCCACTGACAAACGGATGCGGGAGGTCCGGTCCAAGGGGCAGCTTTCCCGCTCGCAGGACCTCACCGCCTGGCTCGCCGTCGGGTCCGCGGCAGCCATGATCCCGTCCACCATCGAGCGTGCCTCCAACGCCGCGGCTGACCAACTCTTCACCGTCCGCGGAGTCATCGCGAACCCCGAGCCTGCCAAAGCCGTGGCAGCGCTCGAAGCCGGGTTCGGTTCCTTGGCCCAGGTGCTGGGGCCGTTGTTCGTGGTGGTCATGGTGGTAGTGCTGGCCGGATCCGCGTTGCAGGGCGGCATCCACTTCAAGAAGTTCCGCGCTGAGTTTGAACACTTCAACCTTGTCGGCGGCCTCAAGCGGATCTTCGGTGGCCAGGCACTGTGGGGCGGCCTGAAAGCGCTCCTGAAGACCGCCGTCGTCGGGCTTGTCCTCTACGCCGTAGTGCAGGGGCTCATCCCGGTGCTGCTTACCGCAGGGGGACTGCCGGTGTCCGGCATCCTGTCGGCAGCGGCCGGGGGCATCGGTTCGTTGATCCAGTTCGCCGTGCTGGCGGGCCTGGTCCTAGCCGCCGCGGACATCTTCGTGGTCATGCGCCGCAACCGCAAGAAGACGCGCATGTCCAAGAAGGAAATCAAGGACGAAAACAAGAACAGCGACGGCGATCCCCTCATCAAGTCCCAGCGGCGCTCGCGCCAATTGAGCATGAGCCGGAACCGCATGATCGGCGCGATCGCGGACGCCGACGTCGTGATCGTCAACCCGACGCACGTCGCCGTAGCGCTGAAGTACGACGCCGGCAAAGCGGCACCGCGCGTGGTGGCCAAGGGAGCGGGGGTGATCGCTGCCCGTATCAGGGAAGAGGCGGAGGCGAAATCGGTCCCGATGGTCCAGGACATCCCGCTGGCGAGGGCACTGCACTCGGCCTGCGAGCTGGGCCAGGAAATCCCCGTGGAGCTGTACCGGGCCGTGGCGGGAGTCCTGGCGTTCGTCATGTCGCTCAAGGCCAGGGGAGCGGCACGCGGAATGCATCGATTGCCGGGCGTGGCAGGAACCATGGCCGGAGCCCACGCATGAGAGGGCGTTCACGCATGAGCCGGGGCCCTAACCCCCGAACCGCACCCAGCAAGCACCCCACCCCGGACAGGACACAGCAATGAACAACAGATTCGCCAGGCTCACCGTGCCGGTGGGAATCGTGGGCATCGTGCTGCTGCTGGTGGTTCCCGTTCCGGCGCCGCTGCTGGACTTCCTGATCGTCTGCAATATCCTGCTGGCCCTGTTGATCCTGCTCACCAGCATGTTTGTCAAGAAGCCCCTGGACTTCTCCGTCTTCCCGTCCCTGCTGCTCGTGGCTACGCTGTTCCGGCTGGGGCTCAACGTCGCCTCCACCCGGCTGGTCCTGGGGCAGGGCTTCGCCGGACAAGTGATCGACGCTTTCGGCAAGGTCACCGTGGGCGGGTCCATGATCATCGGCGCCGTGGTGTTCCTGATCCTGGTGGTCATCCAGTTCGTGGTGGTCACCAAGGGCGCCGAACGCGTGGCCGAGGTGGGGGCACGGTTCACCCTGGACGCCATGCCCGGCAAACAGATGGCCATCGACGCCGACCTCAACGCCGGCCTCATCACGGACGCCCAAGCCCGCAAGCGCCGCGCCGAGGTGTCCGCCGAGGCCGACTTCTACGGCGCCATGGACGGTGCCTCGAAGTTCGTCAAGGGCGATGCCATCGCGGGCATCATTATTATCATCATCAACTTCGTTGGCGGCATTGCCATCGGCGTGCTGCAGCGCGGCATGAATGTCGGCGACGCGCTGAACTCCTACGGTCTTCTGACCATGGGCGACGGGCTCGTTACCCAGATCCCGGCCCTCCTCATGGCCGTCTCCACAGGCATGATCGTCACCCGGTCCAATGCCGAAGAAGACATGGGCCGCACGGCCTCCTCGCAGCTCATGCAGTCGCCCAACGCCTTGCTAATCGCAGGACTGGCCGCAGTGGCCATGGCACTTATCCCCGGCATGCCCATCGTGCCCTTCCTGCTGGTGGGCGCTGCCCTGCTGTTCGGTTCGAGGCGCCTGGCGGCGCAGCAGAAGAAGCAGAGTGAAGCGGAGGACGCCCAGGAAGCAGCCACCCTGAGCTCCGAAGAAGACCCCAACGAGCGGCTCATGCAGGACATGCGCGTCCACCCCCTCGAGATCTTGTTGGCTCCTGACCTTGTTGACATGGTCTCCGGTGCCTCGGACGACCTCCTGGCCCGTGTCCGCTCTTTGCGTCACAAGATCGCCATGGAGTTGGGGATCGTGATTCCGCCCGTCCGAACGCGCGACAACGTCGAGCTGCCACCGGCCACCTATGCCATCCGCATTGCCGGGGTGGAAGCCGGACGCGGCACCGCGCCGTCGGGCAAGTTGCTGGCCCTCGGCGATTATCTTGACGCCCTGCCCGGTACCTCCACTGTGGAACCGGTCTTCGGGCTGGCCGGAAAGTGGATACCCACCGAGATGCGCCACAGCGCCGAAATGACCGGGGCAACCGTGATCGACCGGGTTTCCGTGCTGGTGACCCACTTGTCGTCGATCGTCTCGGCCAACGCCGCAAGGCTCCTCACCCGCGAGGACGTCAGGGTGCTGACGGAAGGCGTGCGCAAACAGAGCCCGGCCGCCGTCGAGGAACTCATTCCGGGGCTCATGTCCTTGGCCGAAGTGCAGCGGGTGCTGCAGGGACTCCTCGAAGAGCAGGTCCCCATCAACGATCTTCCCCGCATTTACGAGGCCCATGCCCTGCGAGCCAAGGTTTCCACCGAGCCCGAGGCTTTGGTCGAAACAGCCAGGCAATCCCTCGGCCCCGCGCTCGCAGCCAAGTTCCTGGACGGCTCGGTGCTCAATGTGATCATGATCGATCCGCTCCTAGAACAGTCCATGCTCGAAGACATGCGCCCGGCCGAAGGGGGTACCCAGATCGTCATGAGCCAAGCACGCTTGGACGCAGTCCTGGCCTCTGTGCAGTCTTCGGTGGAGGCCGCGGCAAATGCAGGACGGCAAGCTGTCCTGGTGTGCGCCCCGGCGTTGCGGCCCGCAGTCCGGCGGCTCGTGGCTGCTCCCGACGGCGGTGTTCCCGTGTTGTCCTATCGCGAAGTAACGTCCGCGAACATCCAGATCGAAACCGTGGGGGTGGTCCGCCATGCCGAAGCAATACAAGCTTAAGGGCGCATCCCTGGACGCCATCCGGGTGAAAGCCGAGCAACAGTACGGTCCCGGGGCGCGGATCGTCTCCGCCGAGAAGGTCACCAATCCGGGGATCGCCGGGCTCTTCGCAGCCAATCGCTACGAGGCTACGATCGAGGTTCCGGCAGAGGGTTCCACCCAACTAGCTAACAGTAGTTGTCGTTTTGACGGCTCAGAACGACAACAAGTGCGAGCCAGTTGGGATGCCCACCTTGGCGGGGAGGCGCAGCTTGCCGGGGCTGCGCATCTAGGCGCGGCGGCGCATGCGTTGCAGGGGCCCGCTATCGCCGCGCTCCTGGAGCAAGCCGACGCGGCCGAGATGGACCTGCATCGTCCCGCGGCAGCTGTTTCAACCGCCTCCCCGGATTTCGCCGGGATGTTGGAGCAGTTAGGCAAAGAGTTCCGGGCGCCGGCCGCCGCCGTCGGGCACGCCGTTCCTGTGCCCGTACCAGCGCCACTTGCCGGCAGCGGCAGCCTGATCGTCCTGCTTGGCCTCGGCGACGACGCTCTGGGACCAGCGCTGGAAATGTCCATCGCCGAGGGCGGTTCCGACGTCCGGACGGCCGGAGCGTTGACCGCTTTCGGCCACCTTCACGTGGCGGGGCGCCAGGGCGCGACGGCGGCGCGCGCCCAAGCGGTGCTCACCGGCCAAACCGTGCTGGTGGCGTACGGACTCGGCAGGCCGAGGGAAGCCGTGACGCATGCGGCGGATATCGCAGCGCTCGCCGCAGACCAGTTGTGGCTGGTTTCCGACGCCGGACGGAAAGCGGAAGACACGGCAGCGTGGGTCCGGGCGCTCTCCGCCGCATTGACCGCTGAGCGTGTCCGTGTCGACGCCCTTGCTGTTTTCGGCGCGTCGGAGACTGGAAGTCCCGAGACGGTCAACGGACTTGGCCTTCCCATCGGGTGGGTGGACGGCAAGCCCGCCCGCGTTGCAGTGCTCGGAAAGGTAGATTGAGAGCATGCTGGTACTGACACGCAAGCCGGGCGAACAGATCATGATTGGTGAGGACATTGTCATCACCGTCATGGAAGGCCGCGGCGACGGCGTGCGGATCGGGATCGAGGCGCCCCGCGGGGTGTCCATCCAGCGTCGCGAAGTGGTTGAGGCGATCGCCGCGGCCAACCTCGCTGCTGCCCAGGCCGGCCCCGAAGCCGAGGAACTCGTTGCCGGGCTGCGTCCGCCTGTCCGGAAACCGAAGGCGGATTAGGCGCGCGCAAGTGATCCAAGTTGTCTACAAGAATGCGATCTGACTGATTGCGATGAAGATTCGGACGATTGACGAGCGGGACATGAACTTGATCTGTGTCGATCCGTCTTTCCGAGTGATAGACGTCTGGCTCGACCCCAACAGTGGTGGTTGGGACAAGTCGCAGGCTTTCGATATTTCGTCTAGCAGCCTCTTGGAAGTACTTGAGTGGGCGAAATTGGACAGGCAATCGTGCAACTTTTCGGAGGTTTACGCCTACGATGCAAACCCGAACTCGGGACAGCCAAGCTTTATTCTCTTGCACACTGTCGTCCATCGGTAGCCGTCGCTACTCCAAGCCCAGGAACTCCTTGAGGAGCGGCAGCGAGCAATCCCTCGTTACGGCCAAGGCCCGTTCGATATTGGCGTTTTCGGCGAGCAGCATCACGTCATCCGCCGTGTCGGCCTCGGCGACCGCTCCCGGCGCCGCTGGGGTCCCATCGTCGCCGGGTTGCACGGAGCCAAGCGGCGGGTTCCCGGCCTGTGGCCCCGTCAGGAGAGCCTCGAGGTTGGCGGCCGCGGTTGTTTCGACTTGCTTGAGCACCAAGACCAGCTCACGGTGGTGTTCCTGCATCAGTTCCGGCCAGATTCCGGGCGGGGCCACTGAAGCGATCATCGGCAGCGTGGCGTTGGCCGATAGGTGCCATTCGATGGCCAGGGCCGAAGACTCGATGTTCCGGGCAAGGGTGTCGAACCGAAGGTTTTCCAAGACCTTTTCCACGTCAGCGGCAGCGAATTTCAACCAATGCCAGTTGCCTGCCCGAACGTGCAGCAACTGTGTTTCGAGCCGGTACAACAGCAGTTCCAGCTGTCTCCGCTCGCGCCACAGCATCGCCGATAGCTCATCCGCCCCCACGGTTCCACACTCCCCGGTTTGGCCTGCGAACATGAATCCGAGGCCTCTTTTGTATCTTTTTCATGAGCGTACACGCATTGTTATTTTTCAGATGGTATGTTCACTGAATACATGTCTGTTCCATGTAATCTTCGGCACGTTGCATCGTCTCAGCAGCTCGCCCATGAAGCCCTTGGAATCAGACTTGGCAACTCAATAAACAGGTCTCATGGGGGGACTAATTTTGAATCGCGAAGAACGCAACGAGCTGGTGCTGCAGCACTTGCCACTCGTTGGCTACTTGGTGTCGGAGCTCTGCGCGAGAGCTTCTCATTTGTCGCGCGACGATTTCGCGTCGGTAGGGTCCGTGGCGTTGATAACGTCCGCCGATTCCTTCGATCCGAACCTCGGAGTCCCCTTCGGCGCATTTGCGCGCCGCCGGATCGTCGGAGCCTTTGCGGACGAGATGCGGGCCAGCGACTGGGCCACGCGATCTGCACGCAAACGCATCAAGGAGACCATGTCCGTCCAGGAGACGCTGTCCGGCGTCCTTGGCCGCACACCTTCGGTGGCCGAAACCGCGTCAGCCCTGGGTGTCGAACGCAGCGTGGTGGAAGCCGCGCTGGCCGACGCCGCACGGACGCTGTCGCCACTGGATGACGTCGTCGTCGACACTGTCGCAGCGGACACAATCTCCCCGGAGCACTCAGTCCTCGCCGATGAGCGCCTCAAGTACCTTCGCGCCGCCGTCGACGCCCTGCCGGAAAAGATGCGTTACGTCGTCGAGGAGATCTACTTCGGGGGGCGGACCGTCAAGGAACTCGCCGAGGAACTCGGTTCCACGCACGCTGCGGTCTCACAACAACGCGCCGAGGGCATCCGCCTCATGCGCGATGGACTTTCCGCCCATTACGCGGACGATCCCGAACAATCCTTCGAGCCCCAATCGCGCATTACTGCCCGACGCCGGCACGACTACCTCTCGACGCTTGCCACCGCCACTTTGGGCGGAATCACCCGTAGTTTCAGCTCGCCTGATGCTGCCTTGAACCGGGCCGTCTAGACTCCACGCGCAGGGCCATTGTGGTTGAAGGCAGCCTTGGCCTACTTTGCGGTCGGCACGCGGCGGAGCACGACGGCGGCAAGGACTGCCGCTCCCGCCATCAGTACCAGCCCGATCGCTGCCGTGATGTGGACGCCCGATTCGAACGCGGCTCGCGCGGCGGCGGCCAGGGCGTCGCCCAATGGCTGGGGCAGCGTGGCCGCGGTGTCCATGGCTCCGGCGAGCGTCTCCCTCGAGCGTTCGGCTGCGTGGCCGGACAATTCGCCCGGAAGCAACAAGTGGTGTTGGTAGGACGCTGTCAGGATGGAGCCAAGCACGGTGGTGCCCAGCAATGATCCGAGTTCGTAACCCGTTTCGGAGATCGCCGATGCAGCGCCCGCCTTGTCGGCAGGAACGGCGCCGAGGATGAGGTCGTTGGAGATGGTCTCCGCGGAGCCGACCCCTATGGCCAGCAGCAGGAGTGCCGTCAAAAGGTACCCCGGACCCTGGCTGTGGTTGCCCAGGGCGGCCACGAGGTATCCCACTGCGCTCAGCGCCAAGCCCGATGCCACCACCAGGCCCGGGCGGATCCGCTTGACCAACGGAACCACCACCAGGCCCGCCACGATGGTGGCCAGCAGTGCCGGAACCATCGCGATCCCCGCCTGCATGGGGGATTGGCCTTCCACGAGCTGCAAGTGCTGCGCGAAGAAGTAGATGAAGCCCGTCATGGAGAACAGGGACAAGACGTTGGCCGTGATGGCCGTGCTGAACACCTTGTTCCGGAAAAGCCGTACGTCCAACATGGGCGATGCCAAAGAGCGCTGCCTGCGGACGAAGACGATTCCCATGGCCAGGCCGAACGCCATGAAGGCCGCGGGTCCAGGGCCAAAACCGTGCACGGCGGCCTCCTTGATGCCATAAACCACGGGGGCCATCGTCAAGATGGACAGCACGACGCTGAGAACGTCCGGTTTGCCCGGCTTGCGATCCTTGGACTCCGGAATGAGGGACGGGCCGAAGGCGAGCAGGGGCAGCAACAGCGGCACTGCAACCAGGAACACGGCTCCCCACCAGAAGTGCTCCACGAGCCAGCCACCGAAGATCGGCCCGAGCGCGGCGCCGCCGGAGAATCCCGCGGCCCACACGGCGACGGCGAGCCGGCGGCGGTTCGGGTCCGGGAAGATGTTGCGGATCAAGGACAGCGTGGACGGCATGAGCATGGCGCCGAATATGCCCATGCTGGCGCGTCCAGCGATGAGCCATTCAGCCGACGGCGCGAAGGCGGTGGCCGCGGAAACGGCGGCAAAGCCCGTGCTGCCGATCAGCAGCAAGCGCCGGCGGCCGATCCGGTCTCCCAGGTTTCCCATGGACACCAACAGGGCTGCGAGAACCAGCGGGTACGCATCGACGACCCACAGCAGCTGCACGCCCCCGACCTCCAACGAACGGGCGATTTGCGGCAGGGCAAATGTGAGTGCCGTATTGTCCACAGCCACCAGCAGCACGGGGAACATCAGGAGTGCCAGGGCAGCCCAATCGCGCCACGGGGCGGATTGGATCGAAGGGGTGCGGGGGTGCTGGGTTGTGGACGGCGTGAACATGAAGATAACTGTACCGTCTGGACGGTATAGTTTCAATCTGACTTATAAAATTGCCGCATCGAACTAAGGGATGATGGACACCATGCCGCGAAAACCTATTGCCCGGGACGCTGTCCTGGATGCCTTTGAAGCCCTGCTGATCGAGGTGGGGGAGCGGGCTGCCACCCTGGACGCCGTCGCAAAGCGTGCAGGCGTCTCCAAGGGCGGCTTGCTCTACCATTTCCCCAACAAGGAAGCCATGATCAGCTCCTTGCTTGAACGCATGGACGGGCTTGCCGCGCTGGACATCGAGGCAATGAAGGCAGCACCCGAAGGCGCGGCCGCGTTCTTCATCAAGTCTTCCCTGTGGGCGGATACTCCCTTGGACCGGGTGTTCGTGGCAGCTACGCGGCTCGCGGAAGTGGCGCATGAAGAAACCCGCAGGCGCTTCGCCGGGATCCAGCAGCAATGGCTCGATGTGCTGGCCGAGGAAGTGGGGCCCGAAATGGCCAAAGCGGTCCGGTATATGGGCGATGGACTTTACTTCAACGCAATGCTTGAAGGCGGCGCCGGTGATACGGAAGTCAAGGCCAGCGCGAGGAGCGCCGACGTCGGTGCGCTGCTGGCCGCCGTCGAACGCCTCCGTGACTGAGTGGGGCCCAACTAACTCGCAGTTGTTGTCGTTTAGAGGCTCCAAAACGACATCTAGTGCGAGCTAGTTGGGAAAGCCGGGCGGGGTCGGTGACCACATTTGCGGACGCGGGCAGTCCATAGGACAATTGATAGTTGTGGTAGCCGTCACCGGCAACTACTGTCGATTTACATAACTGAATACGCCTTTGATCTGCGGCGGGAGAGTCCTGCAGGCAAGTGATGCAGGCGCCGTAGGAGCAAATCCTCCCCAGGAATCTCTCAGGCCCACGCACCGCCGCGGCAAGGCAACTCTGGAAAGCAGCACGCTGACGCGTGCTCACCGACGGTGCAAGCGAAACAGTGCCACAAGCACGGTTCCGCGGAAACTCTCAGGTCCAATACAGAGCGGGGAGGAACCCGATTAGCTGTGGCGTACCCTTCGCCGCCTTATTGATGGAGTTCCTTCGTGACGGTTAGTTCAACCTCCACTACGTTCGTTGACCGGCATATCGGCGCCCGCCGCCAGGCCGACATTGACATCATGCTCAAGTCTGTTGGCTACGACAGTGTCGATTCGCTCGTAGACACCGCGGTTCCCAATGACATCCGCCAGGACGTCGCACTGACGCTCCAGAACGCCCTCAGCGAGGTGGAAGTCCTGGCTGAACTACGCAAGCTGGCGGCCAAGAACAAGACGGCCGTGCAGATGATCGGCCAGGGCTACTACGACACCGTCACTCCGCCGGTGATCCGCCGCAACATCCTCGAATCCCCGGCCTGGTACACGGCCTACACCCCGTACCAGCCGGAAATTTCCCAGGGCCGCCTCGAAGCCCTGCTGAATTTCCAGACCATGGTCCAGGATCTCGTGGGCCTGCCCATCGCCAACGCCTCCCTGCTGGACGAAGCCACCGCCGTGGCGGAGGCGGTCCTGATGATGCGCCGTGCCAATAAGAACAAGACGGCCCATGACGGCAAGACCGTCCTCGACGCCGACTGCCTGCCGCAGACCATCGCCATCGTGAAGGGCCGCGCCGAGGCGCTGGGCTTCGAGGTGGAGATCGCGGACCTGTCCCGGGGCCTGCCCGACGGCGACATCAACGGCATCGTGCTGCAGCAGCCGGGCGTTTCGGGTCGGGTGTTCGACCACGCCGCCGTGATCGCCGCCGCCAAGGAACGCGGTGCCCTCGTCACCGTCGCCGCGGACCTGCTCGCCCTCACCCTGATCACGCCTCCGGGCGAGCAGGGCGCCGACATCGCCGTCGGCTCCACCCAGCGCTTCGGGGTGCCGTTGTTCTTCGGCGGCCCGCACGCCGCGTACATGGCTGTCCAGAAGGGCCTCGAGCGCTCGATGCCGGGCCGCTTGGTGGGCGTTTCCAAGGACGACGCCGGCACTCCCGCCTACCGCCTCGCCCTCCAGACCCGCGAGCAGCACATCCGCCGCGAGAAGGCGACGTCCAACATCTGCACCGCGCAGGCCCTGTTGGCCATCGTTTCCTCGATGTACGCCGTCTACCACGGCCCCGATGGCCTGAAGGCGATCGCCGAGACCGCCCACAACCACGCCCGGACCCTGGCGGCGTCCTTGAAGGCCGCGGGCCTTGAGGTCCTGCACGGCAGCTTCTTCGACACCGTCACCGTCCGGGTCCCGGGCAAGGCTGCCGCGATCGTTGCAGCCGCCGAGGCCAAGGGCATCAACCTGCGCGGCATCGACGCCGACACGGTCGGCGTCTCCGTCGACGAGACGACAACAAAGGAAATCGTCGGCGGCGTCCTTGATGCTTTTGGTGTCGCTGCAGCCTTCGGTGCTGTGGTGCTTGAGTCCGGCGAGGGCTTCGCCCTGGAGGCCGCCGTCGAGCGCACTTCCGACTACCTTCAGCACCCGGTGTTCAACACCCACCGTTCCGAGACCCAGCTGCTGCGCTACATCCGCAAGCTTTCGGACCGCGACCTGGCGCTGGACCGCACCATGATCCCGCTGGGATCGTGCACCATGAAGCTGAACGCCACCGCGGAGATGGAAGCCATCTCCTGGCCGGAATTCGCCTCGATCCACCCCTTCGCCCCGGATTCCCAGACCGAGGGCTGGCGTGAATTGATCGAAGACTTGGAAGCTGACCTCACGGAGATCACCGGTTACGACCAGGTCTCCATCCAGCCCAACGCCGGTTCCCAAGGCGAGCTCGCGGGCCTGCTGGCCATCCGCGGTTACCACCACTCCCGCGGTGACCTCCAGCGCAACGTCTGCCTCATCCCGGCTTCCGCCCACGGCACCAACGCCGCCTCGGCAGTGCTGGCCGGCATGAAGGTGGTCGTCGTGGCCACCGCGGCCGACGGCACGATCGACCACGCGGACCTGCAGGCCAAGATCGACGCCAACAAGGACGTCCTCTCGGCCATCATGATCACCTATCCGTCCACGCACGGCGTGTACGACGCCGACGTCCGGGAAATCTGCGACTCCGTGCACGCAGCCGGCGGCCAGGTATATGTAGACGGTGCGAACCTGAACGCGCTGGTCGGCCTGGCCCAGCCGGGCAAGTTCGGCGGCGACGTGTCCCACCTGAACCTGCACAAGACCTTCTGCATCCCGCACGGCGGCGGCGGACCGGGCGTGGGCCCGGTCGCTGCCAAAGCGCACCTTGCACCGTTCATGCCCGGCGATGCCAACAAGGCAGCCCATGAAGACGGGCACGGCGTGGCCATTTCCGCCTCGCGTTACGGCTCCGCGGGTGTGTTGCCGATTTCCTGGGCGTACGTGAAGCTCATGGGTGGCGAAGGCCTCACCGAAGCCACCAAGTCCGCGCTGCTTGCCGCGAACTACATCGCCTCGCGCCTCAACGAGTACTTCCCGGTTCTCTACACCGGTGAAGGCGGACTGGTGGCCCACGAGTGCATCCTGGACCTGCGCGAACTGACGGCCCGCACCGGCGTCACCGCAGAAGATGTGGCCAAGCGCCTGATCGACTACGGCTTCCACGCTCCCACCCTGGCGTTCCCGGTCGCGGGCACCCTGATGGTGGAGCCCACCGAGTCCGAGGACCTCGGGGAGATCGACCGCTTCATCGAAGCCATGATCACCATCCGCAAGGAAATCGACCAGGTTGCCCACGGCGACTTCACGGTGGAGAACAGCCCGCTGCGCCACGCACCGCACACCGCGGCCGCCGTCGTCTCCTCGGACTGGAACCGTGAGTACTCCCGCGAACAGGCCGTCTTCCCGGTCCACCACCTCAAGCAGGACAAGTACTTCCCGCCCGTCGGCCGCATCGACGGCGCCGCAGGCGACCGCAACCTGGTCTGCTCCTGCCCTCCGATCGAAGCCTTCGAGAACTAAGGACTCCTCACGATGACTGAGAACTACACGGCGCTCTACGAAGAGCACAAGAAGCTCGGCGCTTCCTTCACCGATTTCGGTGGCTGGCAGATGCCCCTGAAGTACTCCTCCGAACTGGCCGAGCACCACGCCGTCCGCCAGTCCGCAGGCCTGTTCGACCTTTCCCACATGGGCGAAGTCTGGGTCACCGGCCCGGAAGCCGCGGCATTCCTGGACTACGCCTTGGTGGGCAAGATCTCCGCCATGTCGATTGGCAAAGCCAAGTACTCGCTGATCTGCCAGGAAGACGGCGGCATCATCGACGACCTCATCACCTACCGGCGTGGCGATTCCAAGTTCCTGGTGGTTCCGAACGCCGGCAACGCTCCCGTGGTTGCCGAGGCGTTGGCACAGCGCGCTGCCACCTTCGACGTCGTCGTCGAGGACGCCTCCGCGGCAACCTCGCTGATCGCCGTCCAGGGCCCCAAAGCGGAAGAAATCCTCCTCCGTTTGGTCCGGTCCGAACAGCACTCCCTCGTCACGGAGCTCAAGTACTACGCCGCCGTCGAGGTGCCCTTCACGTTTGCCGGGAGCACCACGGAACTGCTGCTTGCCCGCACCGGCTACACGGGCGAGGACGGCTTCGAAATCTTCGTAGACAACGATGCCGCTGCCGCCCTGTGGCAAGCAATCGCTGCAGTTGCCCAGGACGGCGAACTGATCCCCGCCGGCCTGGCCTCGCGTGACTCCCTGCGCCTCGAAGCCGGCATGCCGCTCTACGGCAACGAGCTCTCCCGCGAAGGCAACCCCTTCTCGGCAGGGCTGGGCCCCGTTGTCTCGCTCGCCAAGGAAAGCGACTTCGTAGGCCGCACCGCCCTGGAAGCCCTGAAGGCTGCGGGCGCCGGTTCAACCAGCGGCCGCAAGCTGGTTGGCCTCAAGGGCCTGGGCCGCCGCGCCGGCCGCAGCCACTACCCGGTCCTCAAGGACGGCATAGTGGTCGGCGAAGTCACCTCCGGCCAGCCCAGCCCCACGCTCGGCTACCCGGTCGCGCTGGCCTACGTCGACGTCGAACACGCCGAGCCCGGCACGGCCCTGGACGTCGACCTGCGCGGCAAGTCCGAGCCCTTCGAAGTTGTCGCACTGCCCTTCTACAAGCGAGCCAAGTAAGTCGTCTCGCCTTAAGCCCGTCGGATCCGCTGAGCGGGGGACCGTGGTTGCGTTTGGCCCGTCGGGTCCGGCATCCTCTGCATGCTCGGTCGCGAAGACGCCCGCTGAGCGGACGTGTCGCTCCCTTAGACGCATGCTGCCGGGTGCCGGCACCCGATTGGGCCGTGCAGCTCACTTTCGAATCAGCTCACCGCGGGTTCAGTTTCAGTCCGGCACCTTTGGCTCGCTTTCGAAAGCCAAAGGTGCTGGATGATGGGCCACCTGCCGCAGCTTGGCCCACGGGAACTGGATTGGCCCGCGGGAACCACGGGGCACCGACTAAACCCGAAAGGGCCAGCGTTCTTTTCCGGAACTGTTGGCCCCGAAAACTGAACACGCCTCTAGCGGTGGGGGAGCGGCATCCGGCAGCGTGCGTCCAAGCGACGAAGGAGCAGCACGCCGAGGAATTCCGTTATCCGCCACCCAACCCGACCACAATTTGTTTTAGACCAACGCAAAGGAAAAAACATGGCAAAAGTTGCACCTGAACTCCAGTACTCCGACGAGCACGAGTGGGTTGCCCGCGAGGCCGGCAATCTTGTGTCTGTCGGTATCTCGGCCGTGGCCACCGATGCCCTCGGCGACATCGTGTACGTTGACTTGCCCGGGGTCGGTTCCGCCGTAACTGCGGGGGAGACCTGCGGCGAGGTTGAGTCCACCAAGTCCGTCTCGGACCTGTACTCCCCGGTGACGGGCGAGGTCACGGAAGTGAACTCCGCCGTCGTCGACGATCCTGCCCTGATCAACAACGATCCCTACGGTGCGGGCTGGCTCTTCAAGGTCGCCGCGCAGTCCGACGGTCCGCTGCTTTCCGCTGAGGAATACGCTTCCAAGAACGGTGGCGAGCTGTGAGCGCCGCGAACGGAACGGCTGTGTTCGAGCAGGTTGTTTCGCCGAGCCTGGACACGGTGTTGTCCGAGCTGGATCCGGAGATCGCGGCGAAGATCGACGACGAGCTGGACCGCCAGCGTTCGGGCCTGGAAATGATCGCGTCCGAGAACCACACCGCCGTGGCCGTCATGCAGGCGCAGGGCTCGGTCCTGACCAACAAGTACGCCGAGGGCTACCCGGGCAAGCGCTACTACGGTGGCTGCGAGCACGTGGACGTCATCGAGCAACTCGCGATCGACCGTGTGAAGGCTCTCTTCGGTGCCGGGTACGCGAACGTGCAGCCGCACTCCGGCGCCCAGGCGAACGCCTCGGTGATGCACGCCCTGATCAAGCCGGGCGACACGATCATGGGCCTGAACCTGGCGCACGGCGGGCACTTGACCCACGGCATGCGGATCAACTTCTCGGGCCGCCTGTACAACGTTGTCCCGTACCAGGTCCGCGAAGAGGACCACCGGATCGACATGGCCGAAGTGGAGCGTCTGGCGCTCGAGCACAAGCCGGCCCTGATCGTGGCCGGCTGGTCCGCCTATGCGCGCCAGCTGGACTTCGCCGAGTTCCGCCGGATCGCCGACCTGGTGGGCGCGTACCTCATGGTGGACATGGCGCACTTCGCCGGCCTCGTGGCCGCCGGGCTGCACCCGTCGCCGGTCCCGCACGCGCACGTCACGACCTCGACGACGCACAAGACCCTCGCCGGTCCTCGCGGCGGCATCATCCTGACCAACGATGCCGACATCGCCAAGAAGATCAACTCCGCGGTCTTCCCGGGCCAGCAGGGCGGTCCGTTGGAGCACGTGATCGCCGGCAAGGCCGTGGCCTTCAAGATCGCCGGCTCCGAAGAGTTCAAGGAACGCCAGGAGCGCGTGCTGGCCGGTGCCCGGATCCTGGCCGAGCGCCTGGTCCAGCCGGACGTCACCGCCAAGGGCATCAACGTGATCTCCGGCGGCACCGACGTGCACCTGGTCCTCGTGGACCTGCGCAACTGCGAACTCGACGGCCAGGAAGCCGAGGACCGCCTCGCTGCGATCGACATCACCGTCAACCGCAATGCCGTGCCGTTCGACCCGCGGCCGCCGATGGTCACGTCCGGTCTGCGGATCGGCACCCCGGCGCTGGCCACCCGCGGTTTCGGTGAGGCGGCGTTCCGCGAAGTCGCGGACATCATCGCCGAGGCACTGATCGCCGACGCCGGCGCCGACCTCTCCGGCCTGCGTCACCGCGTGGAGGCACTCGCCGCCGCGCACCCGCTCTACCCGGGCGTCGCGAACCTCAGCTGAGGTTCTCCGGACCGGCAAGCCCGTCGGGTCCGGCAGACCCCAGTTTTCACGCGTGCTGCTCCTTCGTCGCTTTGACGCACGCTTTCGAAAACCGCGGCCTGTCGGCCCCTCGGAGGGGGCCGGGCATCCGGCAGCATGCGTCTAAGGGAGCGTCACGTCCGCTCAGCGGGCGTCTTCGCGACCGAGCATGCAGAGGATGTCCGGTTCCCTCCCCACCCGACCACAACTAACTAAGGAAACCGACATGGCTGTTGGCGTCTTCGATCTTTTCTCTATTGGGATTGGTCCTTCGAGTTCGCATACCGTGGGGCCGATGCGGGCTGCTGCGGTCTTTGCGAGCGAGCTGAAGGAGTCCGGTGCCCTGGAACGGGTATCGTCTCTGCGCGTTGACCTGTACGGTTCACTGGCCGCCACGGGCCGCGGGCACGGCACCATGACCGCGGTGCTTTTGGGCCTGGAGGGCTACCACCCCGAGGAGATCCTCCCCGAGGAAGTGGAGGAACGGCTCGCCTCGATCGCCGAAACCGGCACACTGAACCTTTGCGGCGCCGTCGAACCCGAGTCCGGGGTGGCGCTGCCGTACGGGGAAGCGGACATGATCCTGCACCCGCTCACGGTCCTTCCCCGGCACACGAACGGGATGAAGTTCTCTGTGTCCGACGCCGAGGGCGAGGTGCTGCACGAGGCCACGTTCTTCTCCGTGGGCGGCGGCTTCATCGTCCGCGAAGGCGAAGAGGACGCAGCCCAGAAGGAACTGGAGGAGTCCAAGAAGGAACTCCCGCTGCCCTTCCGCACCGCCGCCGAACTCATGGGCCGCTGCTCCTCCAAGGGGCTCGGCATTTCCGACATCATGTTCATCAACGAACGCGCCTCCCGGACCGAAGAGGAAATCCGCGAAGGCCTGCTGCACATCTACTCCGTCATGGAGGCCTGTGTTGAAACCTCCCTCAAGCGCGAAGGCGTCCTGCCCGGCGGACTGAAGGTCCGCCGTCGGGCCCCCGACTGGCACGAGCGGCTCCTGAAGGAAACCAAAGACCAGGACCCTGAGTACCGGGACCCGAAGTACTGGCAGGAATGGGTGAACCTGATCGCCCTGGCTGTGAATGAGGAAAACGCGTCAGGGGGCCGCGTGGTCACCGCGCCCACGAACGGTGCCGCCGGGATCATCCCCGCCGTGCTGTACTACGCCCTGCATTTCGCCCCCGGCATGGACAAGGCCACGCAGCAGGACCGGGACGACGTCGTGGTGAAGTTCCTGCTCGCCGCGGGCGCCGTCGGGGTGCTCTACAAGGAGCAGGCCTCGATCTCCGGCGCCGAAGTGGGCTGCCAGGGCGAAGTGGGTTCAGCGTCTTCGATGGCGGCCGCCGGATTGGCCGAAGTCATGGGCGGCTCGCCGGGACAGGTGGAGAATGCGGCCGAGATCGCGATGGAACACAACCTGGGCCTGACCTGTGACCCGATCGGCGGGCTCGTGCAGATCCCGTGCATCGAACGCAACGCGATCGCCGCGGCGAAGGCCATCAACGCCGCGAAGATGGCGCTCTGGGGCGACGGCACCCACCGCGTCTCCCTGGACGAGGTCATCGTGACCATGCGTGAGACCGGCAAGGACATGTCCTCCAAATACAAGGAAACCGCCATGGGCGGCCTCGCCGTCAACGTCGTCGAGTGCTGACCCCCGCTTCCTGATGTTCGAGGCGGCGGGCACCGGACGGCCAGGCAGGGCCGAGCAATGCCGCGGATGCCATGGCAGCGAATACCGACCAAAAGCTGTTGCTGCGGCCGGTGGAGAGCGGCGGAATGGGGCGGTAGACGATCATCGGATCCTCCTGGTTCGGCTTTTGTTATAACCACTTTCCGCCGCCGGAATAGTTGTGGACTTTGGGGAACCTTTGCGCCGCCTGTGAGAAATCGAAGGGCCCCACGTGGAGGCGTTGGAACGGACCAGGCTGTAGCTCCCCCTGGGGGCCGATAGACTTGAGGTTGAACGCCTGCGCCGCACACCGGCGCCTGCTGCCTCAAGTAAGCAACTGATTGGACACGGCCCCCTTGCGAGAATTTACCGCACGCTTTGCCACCGCCGAGGAAATCGAACACTGGGACAAACACGTCACGGCCAATCCCAACGGCGGCAACCTCCTCCAATCCGAGGCATTTGCAGACGTAAAGCAACACTTCGGCTGGAAGCCCTTGCATCTCGTGTACGAGACTGCGGACTACAGCAGCTACAACCTGGTCCTGGAGAAGTCGTTTCCACTGCTCGGCAAGCTCTGGTACCTCATCAAGGGCCCTGACGTTGCCGGTGTCGAGGACATTCCCGGGATCATCCAGGCCAACCGGGAATTCGTGAAGCGGGACAAGCTCGGGGTTTTCGCCGTGAAAATCGAGCCGGACATCGTCCTCAGTGGCGAAGCGCGGGACGCGATCGAGGCCACCGGGGTCGTCAAGACCCCCAACCTGCAGCCGAACGACTCCACAGCCTTGTTGGACATCTCTCCCGAGGAAAACCAGCTGCTGCGCAACCTCCATTCCCGCGGCCGCAACGCCGTTCGCCGGGCCATCCGCGAAGGGGTTGAAGTGCACACCATGGAACCCACGGAAGAGAACTTCCGTTCCATGTATGCGCTGATGACCAACACCGTCGAGGCGAAGTCCCAAGTGCGGGTCCGTGAATTCGGGTACTACCGCCAGTTTTGGACCAACTTCATCGAGCGTGGCCAGGGCAGGCTCTTGTTTGTCTTCGAAAGCGGTGTCCCATCCGTCGGAGCCTTCGTCATCAACTATGGCCGGAAGGGCACCTACAAGGACGGCGGATCGCTGCAGAAACGCGCGCAGTACGGCGATTCGCACTTGGTCCAGTGGATAGCCATCAACCAGGTCAAGGAACTGGGTTGCACTGAGTACGATTTCTGCGGCACTCCGCCCGCGGACCGGCTCAAAGACACCTCGCACCCGTTCCACGGACTTGGCCTGTTCAAGACCAGCTTCAGCAAGACCGTCACCGACTTCGTCGGCTGCTATGACCAAGTCATCAGCCCGCTGAAGTACAAGCTGTGGACCGCTGCCGGGGAGCGCATCGCGCGGCAGATCTACACCCGCCGCACGGGCCAGCAGTTCTACTAGAATCGCAGCGCCACCCCGCCTACTGCATGTGCACCACACCGTATTTGGAGGAACCACGCCCTTTGGAGGAACACCCGCGTGACTGACCGCCCCGACAACAGGCCCAACACGGACGGCTTGCCCAAGACACAGCCGCTGAAGCCATCCCAGGTGCGCCAGAATGTCAACGCCAAGCGCATGCTTCGCAGGCTCGTGCAGGGCGAGAATCCTCCCACCGCCCCGATGAGCATCGTCGATCGCCTGGCGGGCAGTCCCTACGCCAACCCCATCATCCACGTGGGCGGTGTTGACGCTTCAGCCCGCAAGACCATCGACTTCGCGCTGCACATGGCCGAATCCATGTTTCGTTACGGAGCCGGTGCCCTGGAGGTCGAGACCAGCATCATCGCGGTCACGGCGGCACTCGGGTTGAAGAACATCGAAGTGGACATCACCAACCAGTCAGTCCAGATCAACTACGCGCCCAAGGACCAGACCCCGCTGACCCTGCTCCGGGTCGTCCGTTCCTGGACCAACAACTACGCAGGTTTGGCCCAGGTGCACCAGCTCGTCACGGATATCGTGGCCGGCGGGGTGGGCAGGGCCGAGGCCGTGCGGCGGCTGGATGAGATCATCCGGAGCAGCAAGCCCTTCCCGCGGTGGATGGTCACCATGGCGTTCGGCGTCTTCTCCGCTGTTTTCGTCGGGGTACTGGGCGGGGGACTGGGAGCGTCCGCTCTGGCATTCGTCTCCAACATGCTTGTCAATCTCGTGGCCCGTCAATTGGGCAAGTGGCGCACGCCTGACTTCTTCGTGACGGCGGCGTGCTCCTTCCTGGTCACGTTCATCGCGCTCATGCTCCACTGGGCCGGGGCGGACATCCCGCCGTCGATCGTCGTGGCGGGAGGCATCCTCTTGCTCTTGCCAACGGGCCGGCTCGTCTCTTCGGTGCAAGACGCCATCAACGGATTCCCCGTGACTGCGGCGGGACGTTTCCTGTCCACGATCCTGACCTTCGGCGCGATCGTTGCGGGCATCGCCGTCGCGGTGGTTGTGGGTGACCTCATCGGCAGCGTCGCGATCGACGTCACGCAAACATTCCCCGAGGCGTATCCATTGTGGGGCCAGGCCATCCTGATCGCCGTGGCCGTGATTGCCATCGGCATCACTGAACAGACACTGCTGAAACTACTGCTCCCGACGGCGGCAGTGGGCTTGGTGGGTTACTTCGTCTTGTGGGGGGCCTCCAACCTTGGCTTCGGAGACCGGCTCTCTCCGGCGATTTCCGCCGTGATCATCGGCCTGCTCGCCCGAATGGTGGCACTCAGGCTCGGGGCCCCGCAACTGGTGGTAGCCGTTCCGGCAGCCCTCATCCTGCTCCCCGGGTTGAAGATATTCCGTTCCATGTATGTGTTGACGGTGCAGGAAGCGGATGTCTTGCTGGGTTCGGGCGGCATGCTCAACGCGGGAGCGATCGTGCTCGGCGTGGCCGCAGGAATCGTGCTGGGCGACAACCTGGCCCGGCCGCTGACCAAGGGCCTGGCCAGCAACGAGCGCCGCCGCGTCCGCCGGCGGTAGCCCGCCGCGCCCGGAGGGCCACCCGGCGGACACAGCCCCTAGATCTGTCCGATCGGGAGTTTCTTCTCCGCCTGGAAATCGTCCTCAACGCGTCCCTGGGCCCAGTATCCGGAAAGCGACACTTGGGAACGCTCCAGCCCACGCTGCTTGAAGAAGATGTCCCGCAGCCCCTTCATATAGCCGCGCTCACCATGCGCAAACACGTCGACGCGGCCGGGCAGCCACTCGGCTTCGCCCAAGGCATCAAGCAGGATCGAGCTTGATCCTGCCGGGACCCCGGAGCGAAGAAGCCAGCGCAACTCCACGCCGTCGGGCGCCGTGATGCCAAGGATGTCGGCGTCGCTATCGACTTCGAGGTAAGCAAGGCCCTTGGCGTCGGCCGGCAGGGATTCGATCGCCGCGGCAATCGCCGGGAGCGCGGCGTCGTCGCCCGCGAAAAGGTACCAGTCGGCGTCGGGCGCCGGGTTGTAGGCGCCGCCCGGACCCGTGAAAACAAGCGTGTCTCCGGGCTGGGCTGCGAGGGCCCACGGGCCTGCAAGGCCCTCGTCGCCGTGGACCACGAAGTCGATTGCCAGTTCCTGCGCAGCTTGGTCCACCCAACGGACGGTGTAGGTGCGGGTGTAGGGCCACTGTTCGCGTGGCATGGTCTCGCGGATGGCCCAAAGATCCAGGGGCAGCTCATAGTCGACACCGGGCTGCGGGAACACGATCTTCACATACCGGTCCACGAAGTCGTTGTTCGCATAACCCGCAAAACCGGGTCCACCGGCAATGATGCGCACCATGTGGGGCGAAAGCTGTTCCGTGCGCAGCACAGTCAGGTTCACTTGGGGGCGGGTATTGCGGGATGCAGACGACGTCGCGGGCAAAGATGTCATGTAGGCAAGCCTAAGCTAGGGCAGCGGTGGAAGCTCCCAGATGACGGGATCTGCGCCTTGCATACGGAGCAGGGTGTTGGCCCGGCTGAACGGGCGCGAGCCGAAGAAACCTCGCGACGCGGAGAGCGGGCTGGGGTGCGCGGAAGAGATCACAGGGGCGCCTTCAAGCAGTGGCTGAACGGCTTCAGCGTCCTTGCCCCACAGGATCGCGACGAGCGGACTCCGCTGCCCGGCAGTGGTGCGGCGGCGGGCGACGGCGGTGACCGCTGCCGTCGTGATGGCCTCCCAGCCTTTGCCCCGGTGCGAGCCGGCCGCGCCGGCCGCGACACTGAGCACCCTGTTCAGGAGGAGTACTCCCTGGCCCGTCCAGGCCGAAAGATCGCCGTGGACCCGCGGCGGTAGCCCCAGATCGGACTCCATCTCCCGGTAGATGTTTGCGAGGCTGCGGGGGATGGGCCGGGTTGGCCCGGAAACCGCGAAAGAGAGCCCGACGGCGTGTCCCGGCGTTGGGTAGGGGTCCTGGCCCAGGATCAGCACCTTGACGTCTGCCAGAGGCTGCCGGAAGGCACGAAGGATGTTGGACGCTGCAGGCAGCACGTGGGTTCCGCGGCCGGCCTCGGCCGCCACGAAGGCCAGCACCGAGCGCAACTCGTCCTCGACGCCGGAGAGCGCCTCAGCCCAGTCCGGTGCCATGAGATCCTCCAAGGCCATTCCCGGGAGTGCCTCGAACCCGGCGGAGTGATCCTCGGATTCAAGCTCAAATAACGCTTCTTCGCCTGCCACCCAGCCATTGTCCCTGTCCCAAGGCCCTGGCGGAAAGCGGCGCCGGGGAAGTCGGCGGGGCAAATGACATCGGTGTTATTCGCCCGTTACCATGGGCGGGGGACATTTTTCAGTCAATGCGTCGAAGGAGTGTGTCGTGGCAGAACCCGCACGGGAACCCATGGCGTCCGAAGCAACTGGATTGGTGCTCGAAGACCTGTCCACCGGACTCCGCAGCGACTCGCCGCTGGGCGAGCGTGAACAGCAGATGCTCGCCCTGGAGAGGCAATGGTGGAAGTACGCCGGGGCCAAGGAACAGGCCGTCAGGGAACTCTTCGATCTCTCCGCGACCCACTACTACCAGCTGCTCAATGCCCTCATCGACACCGAGGAAGCACTGGCGCACGATCCTATGCTGGTCAAGAGATTGCGTAGACTACGTATGTCACGTCAGAGGGCCCGCACAGCGCGCCGTCTTGGTTCCGACGCATAGAGCACACGCTGATCCCCCAGCAAGCAAGCAGCAAGGACAAGGCTTCACCATGACCAAATTTGCCCGGGATGAATTCGACCGTGTCCCGCAGAGCTCATCGCGCCAAGGTGTCCACAGGCTCGTCGCGTCCGCTTCCCGGCCCGCCCTGTGGCCGGTGCTGCTCCTAGGCGGCATCGCGCTGGCCGTAGGCCTCGTTGCGTTCCTCGTCCTTCCGAAGCTTGGCTTCACCTCATCGACGGCGCCGCAAGCCGTCGTCACCGCGGACGCCTCCAAGCAAAGCGCCGCGGCGTCACCTTCCGCAAGCAGCTCTGCGCAGGCATCCAGCCAGCCGAGCCCGAGCGACACTCCGTCCAGCGCCCCGACACCGACACCCACTACAGCAACCCCCAGCACGGCGCCATTGGACAAGACGGCGGCAGTCGCGGTCTACAACGGCACCACCACTGGTGGCTTGGCTGCCCGCGTGGCCGGCCTCGTTCAAGGCGGGGGCTGGCCGTTGTCCACCGTCGCAAACTGGGGCGGCATGCCCCAGCAGACGTCGTCCGTCTTCTACAAAGGCGCAGCCCAGAAGGGCAATGCCGAAGCCCTCGGCAAATTGCTGGGCATTTCCAACCTTGTGGACAGCGCCGAATTCCAGCAGCCCGTGGTTGTCATTCTGGGCCCCGGCTACAAGTAGCAACTCGGTTACGCCTCAATAACATTGCGGCTACCCACACCCATGGTTGCGCTACGGCAACGTGACTGTGGTTACAGTAGTTGTGAGCTGGCCCGGAGATCCCGGAAGCCGGCCACTGCTAGTTGAAAGTGTGGGGATCATGGCTTTGGGAACCGTCAAATGGTTCAATGCCGAAAAGGGCTACGGATTCATCACCGTGGATGAGTCCGGTGACGAAATCTTTGTGCATTGGTCCGCCATCCAGATGGATGGCTTCCGTGCGCTCGAAGAAGGACAACGGGTCGACTTCGAACTGGGCGAGGGCCAGAAGGGCCCGCAGGCGGAAAGCGTGCGGCTTATCTAGTGGGTGTTGCGGCAACAGGGCTGTCCCAGCCCTTTGGAACCCAGCCCTTTGGAACCCAGCCCCTTCGAGGACGCCGGTCCCGGGTAGTTTCTCTTCTTGCAGGCTTCGCAGCCTTGGCCCTTGGACTGGCCGGATGTTCCGCCCCCATCGGCAACGCCAGGCTCAGCTCCGTTACCCCGAGCGGCGACGGCGTCCTGCGCATCGGCTTGATTCTGGACAACACCGGTAGCTCCGCATTCCTCAATGAGTCCGAGCTGGCGGCGGCCAAGTTGGCTGTCAAGCAGGTCAACGACGCAGGCGGATACAAAGGCCACCCTGTCGAGTTGCTTCCGGCGTCGGCGGCCAGCGAAGGCAGCAGCGCGGCGGCCTTCACTGCCGATACCGCGGCGCAAGCCAAGGCGTTGCTCTCGGCCCACGCCGACGTCGTTGTCGGGCCAACGGATTCCAGCCATGCTCCCGCCGCCATCGATGTGCTGTCTCCCGCCCGGATTCCGCTCATCTCGCCGGCCAACACGGCGTCGGGGCTGAGCAGCTACAAGAATGGCGGCTTCTACTTCCGTACTTCGGCCGCTGACGCCGCACAGGGCAGCGTTTTGGCGAAGCTTGCCCACGACGCCGGCGCCAAGAGGATTTCCGTCCTCCACGAAGCCGGGGACTACGGTACGCGCGTCTCCGGAGCGGTCATGGACGCTGCCCGCGGCCTCGGAATGAACGCCGTGTCCAACGCGGAATTCACGCCCGGCAAAGCAGCTCCCGCTGCGGCGGGCATCAAGTCCGGCACGCCGGACGCCGTCGTCGTGGTTGCCCGTGATGGTGCCCAGGGCGCCCTGGCCGAGCTCCTGAACGCTGGGCTGAGAGGCAAGAGCCTGATCCTGAGTGACGGTGCCATCCGCCAATATGGAACAGCGCTCGGTGCCGGCGGCCTCGACGGCGCGCGGGGAATTCTTCCGGGCGTCTTCCCTAGTGCGGAGTTCCAAGCCGATCTGACTGGCATCGACCCCAAACTCAAGGACACGACGTACGCTGCCGAGACGTACGACGCCGTCACCCTCGCGGCGCTTGCGGCCGCAGCGGCGGGCGACGACGCCGGTGGCTCGATCGCGGCCTGGCTCACAACTGTGTCCGGCGGGACGCGTCCGGCGTCCGGCGATGCGGCAACGAAAGAACGCACGTCCTGTACGTCATACAAGGACTGCCTCGAGGTGCTGAAGGGGCCCAAGCTCCCGGATTACGACGGCGAGTCCGGCACCATCGGGTTCGACGCCAACGGCGACGTTACCTCGTCCAATTACATCGTCTTCACCTACGGAGCTGACAACACTGCGCGCGTGAGCGGCAAGGAGACCGCCTCGCGGACTCCGTGATTGGCTTGAGCCCGTAGCGAATTCCCATGGCGTGGCGAGTAGTTTCCGGCCCTTGCTGCTTGCACTCTCCTCGGGTGAGTGCTAATTATTGATTAGCACTCACAAGCACTGACTGCTAATTCTTCGCGGCTCCGGCCGTAGGGAAATAGTGGCGGTGCCTGGGAGAACAAAGAAAACCTTGCTGGGGTGAGGTCCGGAGCACGCGGCGTACAGAGGCCGAATGTGAAGGATCGTCCGTCGCGGGCACCGCAGTGAAGGCACCTTCTTAACGACTGTCCCGAAAGGACTACCGCCGTTATGGCCAAGATCATTGCATTTGATGAAGAGGCGCGCCGCGGTCTCGAGCGGGGTCTGAACATCCTCGCCGACGCCGTCAAGGTCACCCTCGGCCCGCGTGGACGCAACGTCGTCCTCGAAAAGAAGTGGGGCGCCCCCACGATCACCAACGATGGCGTTTCCATCGCTAAAGAGATCGAACTGGACGACCCGTTCGAGAAGATCGGCGCAGAGCTGGTCAAGGAAGTTGCCAAGAAGACGGACGACGTCGCTGGCGACGGCACCACCACTGCCACCGTCCTGGCCCAGGCCCTCGTCAAGGAAGGCCTGCGCAACGTAGCTGCCGGCGCCGACCCGCTGTCCCTCAAGCGCGGCATCGAGAAGGCTGTTGAAGCCGTTATCCGCGAGCTGCTCGCCTCCGCCAAGGAGATCGAGACCAAGGAAGAGATCGCAGCCACGGCTTCCATCTCCGCCGGCGACTCCGAAATCGGTAACCTCATTGCTGAAGCCCTGGACAAGGTCGGCAAGGAAGGCGTCATCACGGTCGAGGAGTCCAACACCTTCGGCCTGGAGCTTGAGCTCACCGAAGGCATGCGCTTCGACAAGGGTTACATCTCCGCGTACTTCGTCACCGACGCAGAGCGCCAGGAAACGGTCCTCGAAGACCCGTACATCCTGATCGTCAACTCCAAGATCTCCAACGTGAAGGAACTCGTTGCGGTCCTGGAGAAGGTCATGCAGTCCAACAAGCCGCTGCTGATCATCGCCGAAGACATCGAGGGCGAGGCCCTGGCCACCCTGATCGTCAACAAAATCCGTGGCACCTTCAAGTCCGTTGCCGTCAAGGCTCCGGGCTTCGGTGACCGCCGCAAGGCACAGCTCGCCGACATCGCGATCCTCACCGGTGGCCAGGTCATCTCTTCGGAGGTCGGCCTCAGCCTTGAGAACGCAACCCTCGAACTGCTCGGCAACGCCCGCAAGGTTGTTGTCACCAAGGACGAGACCACCATCGTCGAAGGTGCCGGCGACGCCGACGCCATCGCCGGCCGTGTGGCACAGATCCGTGCCGAGATCGAGAACTCCGATTCCGACTACGACCGCGAGAAGCTGCAGGAGCGCCTGGCCAAGCTGGCCGGCGGCGTTGCAGTCATCAAGGCCGGTGCCGCAACCGAGGTAGAGCTCAAGGAACGCAAGCACCGCATTGAGGACGCAGTCCGCAACGCAAAGGCTGCCGTTGAAGAAGGCATCGTCGCCGGTGGTGGCGTTGCCCTCATCCAGGCCGGTGCCAAGGCATTTGCGAACCTGCAGCTCGAAGGCGACGAAGCAACGGGCGCCAACATCGTCCGCGTTGCCATCGACGCTCCGCTCAAGCAGATCGCTTACAACGCTGGCCTCGAGCCGGGCGTTGTCATCGACAAGGTCCGCGGCCTGCCGTCGGGCCATGGCCTGAACGCTGCAACCGGCGTTTACGAGGACCTGCTGGCCGCCGGCGTCAACGACCCCGTAAAGGTCACCCGCTCGGCTCTCCAGAACGCTGCCTCCATCGCTGGTCTGTTCCTGACCACCGAGGCCGTTGTTGCCGACAAGCCGGAGAAGAACGCTCCGTCTATGGGTGGCGGCGACGACATGGGCGGCATGGGCGGCTTCTAAGCCTCCGCGCCGGCTCACTAGCCACACGCACGACGACGGTCCCCGCCTCAGGTGGGGGCCGTCGTCGCCGTTTAACGACGCTCGCTCAGGGCCTCGCGGTCCGGGAGTGTCGGGGTGGTCTGGCAGGATGGAAACCATGACGATTATTGCTGCCGCCGATGGTTCTGCCCTCGGCAATCCCGGGCCTGCCGGTTGGGCCTGGTACGTGAACGACTCGTGCTGGAGGGCCGGGGGGTGGCCGCACGGAACCAACAACCAGGGTGAGCTCATGGCGGTGCTCGACCTCTTCAGGTCCACAGCACATGTTCCCGATGAAGAGCTGAAGATTCTCTGCGACAGCCAGTACGTCATCAATTGCATCACCAAGTGGATGCCGGGATGGAAGCGCAAGGGCTGGCGCAAGGCGGACGGAAAGCCTGTCTTGAACGTCGATCTCCTCAAGGACATCGACCAGGCCATTGTTGGCCGCAAGTACACGTTCGAGTGGGTCAAAGGCCACGCCGGCCACGACCTCAACGAGGCTGCCGACGATCGCGCCCGTGCGGTCGCCACCGCGTTCCAGCAGGGAACAGCCGCTCCTGGCGGACCGGGCTATCCGGGAGCTGGTGAAGCTGCACGGTCCATGCCCCGAACGCCATCAGCCCGCACGCCGTCAGCCCGCACGCCGTCAGTCCGCACAGCGCCTGCGGAGGCGCCCTCGCTCTTCGACGACGACCACGACGACGCCGATGCCCCGGATGAAGACCTCACATTGTTCGGCGGTCAGGACCTCTTGAGCGGGTCGTCCTTGCCTAACGCGCCGGCGGTGTTCACGGAGCAGGCGACGTTCATCGAGCCCACGTTGTTCGCCGGTGACGACGAAGAAGCGGTCCTTGGCGAGGCCGGCGGGCGCTCGGACGAGGAAACGGTCATTCTTCTTGAGAGGGAGCTCCTGAGGCCCGACGTCAGGGGAGACCTTGGGCGTACGGGGATCCTGCTCCACCCGGACTTCACTGAGATTGGCAGCTCCGGACGTGTTTGGTCCCGCGACGAGCTCATGATGGCGTTGGAGGGCAATCCAGGCGAAACCGCGGAGGTAGAGATGATTTCCGCAGATCGCCTCTCCAGCAACACCATGCTGCTCAGCTACAGAAGTTATGGGCGAACCGGCTCGGCATTGCGGAGTTCGATCTGGTTGCTGGATGACGGCCGCTGGCGTTTGCGCTTCCACCAGTCGACGCCGGAGAAGTAACGGCGCAGAAGCAGACGGACACTGGAAAGCAACGGATCCAGGACGCAACCGGATCCCGGCGGGAGGGTAGATTAGCCGCCCGCCGGGATTTCCCAGCCGTTCTTAGTAGCTGAACCGCTGGGTGTTGCCTTGCTCGGTCTGGAGGTAGCTTGCCGCGGCGGAGGACAGTGCCAGGTTGATGGATGCCAGTGAGGCCTCCACCTTGCTCTGGGTCAACGTCCACTCCGAGACGAGGGCCTGGAAATTGTTGGCCGCTGATCCCTTCCACGTGGCTTGGAGCTCGTCCAGGCCACGTTTCATCGCTTGGACGTCGGCGCTGATGCGATCCACAGTGGCTTTGACGCTGGCGGACTTGAGCTGGAGAAGTTCGGTATCGACGGATATAACGCTCACAGGGCATTGCCTTTCAACTGAAGGGGTCCGCAGGTGCGGCTGGCTTTGTGGTCCACACAATGAGCCTAGAAGCCGTCACATGGCGCAGGCAGAGCCGAATCTCCCTATGTGGACAACTCGCAAAATCAAGCCGCCCAGCGTAGAAAAGCGCTAGTCGGAGATCTCCGCCTCGGCAATACCCGCATCTTCGGGCACCTCGGACATGTCGTCCTGGAAGGGGAGGCTGACAACCAGGGTGGCCCCGCCGCCGTCGGTCTCTTCGACCCTGACGGTACCGCCATGGGACCCCACAATTGCCGCAACGATCGCGAGACCGAGCCCGCTGCCGCCGGTCTCCCGCGTGCGTGAAGTGTCCGCCCTGTAGAAGCGCTCGAAGATCCGGGGCAGTTCCTCGGCCGGAATGCCGCTGCCGTGGTCCCGCACCTCAAGAACGGATAACGGACCGCCGGGCGTGTTCCGCACCCCGACTGCGAGCTCAATCGGCGTTCCTTCGGGGGTGTAGCGCAGGGCGTTGCCCACCAGGTTTCCGAGAACCTGGCGAAGCTTGGCTTCGTCACCCTGGACCGGGGCAGGCGCCGCCGCCCCGCCGTCGAGCCCCGTGAGCGAAATCTTCCGCTCGCCGGACGTTGCGAGTGAGTCCACGACGGCGTCGTTCGCCAGCAGGTGCAGATCCACCGGCTTGAGCTGTAACGGACGTTGTTCGTCCAGGCGGGCAAGCAGGAGCAGGTCTTCCACCATGGATCCCATCCGCTTGGCTTCGCTCTCGATCCTGCCCATCGCGGTGCCCACGTCTTCCGGGGTGGCAAGGGCGCCGTGGCGGTAGAGCTCGGAGAAGCCGCGGATGGTGACCAAGGGGGTCCGCAGTTCGTGGGAGGCATCGGCGGCGAATCGCCGCATCCTGGCCTCGGAAGCCGCCCGGGCCGCGAAGGACGCCTCGATGTGGGCGAGCATAGCGTTGAGTGAAGCACCCAAGCGACCGACTTCGGTGACAGGGTTTTCGACCTCCACGCGGCGTGAGAGATCACCGGCAGCGATAGCAGCTGCCGTCTTTTCAACGCGGGAGAGGGGACGGAAGGAACGTGCAACAGTCCAGGTGGCGATGAAGAACGCGAGCACCAGGGTCAAGAGTCCGACGCCGACCACCACGAGGGTGGCGTGTTCCATGACTCTGTCCACGGGGGACAGGGGCAGCCCGACGATCACCACCGCGTTTTGCCCGGTCCGGTTGTCCACGACGTTGACCGCCACCACACGCCAATCGCCGCCGGCGGTGCCGTTCACCTGGAAGGGTGCGTAATTGCGGTTCTTGGCTTCAACCGGGCTGATGGTGGCGATGCTCGGCCGGTCGGTCTTGCTGCCGCCGAAGGGATAGGGTGGCTGGCCCTGGACGTAGAGCGTCAGGGAATAGTCCGTGGGCACGGCAGGGCCCGCCTCAGACAGGTTGGCGAAAGATTGCTGTTGCTGGGCGATCTGGACAGCAGCCTTGAGCTTGTCATCCACTT
This sequence comes from Arthrobacter sp. GAS37, assembly GCF_044908325.1. NCBI lineage: Bacteria > Bacillati > Actinomycetota > Actinomycetes > Micrococcales > Micrococcaceae > Arthrobacter > Arthrobacter sp. GAS37. Next base: position 80,299 of record NZ_JBIYDB010000003.1, on the reverse strand, counting down.
GCCCTTGGAGGTAGCTCTTGACGAGCGTCAGCGTCCCGGCGCCCGTGGCGGCCAAGGCAAGGAGCAGCAGCCCCATGATGATGGCGACCAGCTGCGACCTGAGGGAGGCCGACTTCCAACGGTTGAACAAGGTCAGCGCTTCTCGGCCGTCCGCAGTACGTAACCGACGCCGCGCTTGGTCTGGATCAAGGCAGTGGCATCCGGGTCAATATCCACTTTGCGCCGGAGGTAGGAAATGTAGGACTCCACGATCGAGGCGTCGCCGTTGAAGTCGTATTCCCAGACGTGGTCCAGGATCTGCGCCTTGGAAAGCACCCGGTTGGGGTTCAGCATGAGGTAGCGCAGCAGCTTGAACTCGGTGGGCGACAGCTCGATGATGGTGCCGCCGCGGCGGACCTCGTGCGCGTCGTCGTCGAGCTCGAGGTCATCCACGCGGATGACGGCGTCGTCGTCTTCCATCGGCTGCGTGCGGCGTAGCACTGCGCGGATCCGGGCCACCACTTCATCCAGGCTGAAGGGCTTGGTGACGTAGTCGTCGCCGCCCACGGTCAGGCCCGTGACCTTGTCTTCCGTGTCGTCCTTGGCGGTCAGGAACAAGACAGGGAAATGCTTTCCGGCGGCGCGAAGGCGGCGGGTGACAGTGAACCCATCCATATCGGGGAGCATGACGTCCAGGACCGCGAGGTCCGGGGCGTGAAGTTCGGCGGCAGCGAGCGCTTCGCGGCCGTTCGACGCCGCAACGACCTCAAAGCCAGCAAAACGCAGCGAGGTGGAGAGCAGCTCACGGATGTTGGGTTCGTCGTCGACGACGAGGAGCTTGGCTTCGGGGCCGTTCTTTTTCATACCATTCATGATGCTCCCAGTTTCTGGGAGTTGACTGGATGCTTGTTGTGAGAATTATCGGGGTGTCGTGGTTGCGGGCCGGGGCTAACTGCCGAAAGCCAGCCCGACGCCGAGTCCCACCATGGTGACGGCAATCCCGCCGTCGAGGATCCGCCAGGACGCCGGGCGCGCAAAGAATCCGCGCAGCAGTTTCGCGCCGAACCCGAGTGAACAGAACCATAGAACACTGCCCAGCATGGCTCCGGCGCCGAACCACCACTGCAGCCCGGGCCCTTGCGCGTTCGCCACGGATCCCAGGAGCAACACGGTATCCAGGTAGACGTGGGGGTTGAGCCATGTCAGGGCCATGACAGTTGCCAGCGCTGCCGCCAGTCCGCTTCGGCCGGCGCCCGAAGGCCCGGGCTCAGCGGACACGAGCGCTTGCGGCTTGAGGATCCGCCGTGCCGCCATCACGCCGTACGTGACCAGGAATGCCGCACCGACATAGCGGAGAACGACGACGGCGGCAGGCGCCGCGGTGAGCAGGGCGCCTGTGCCGAGTACCCCGGCCGCGATGAGTACGGCGTCCGAGATGGCGCACACGGCAACGATTGCTCCGATATGTTCGCCGCGGATTCCTTGCCGGAGGACGAAAGCATTTTGGGCGCCGATGGCAACAATGAGGGCCAGGCCTGTGCCGAGGCCCAAGCCGGCAGCGTGGAAGACGTCGGGGGAGTTCATACTTCGAGGCTAAGTTTCACCGTCAACATTAGTCCAGCTAAATATTCTTAGGCATCGTAAGATCGCCTTATGGCCAGATTCTCTTCTGAACAGCTGCACACCTTCGCCGCCGTGCTCACGGAAGGCACGCTCGACGCCGCTGCCCGATCGCTGAACATCACGCCGTCGGCGGTCTCCCAGCGCCTCAAGGCGCTTGAACAAGCATCCGGCAGGGTATTGCTGCAGCGCAGCAATCCGGTCCAGGCCACGGAGTCGGGACACGTGGTGCTCAGGCTGGCGCGGCAGCTCGCCCAGTTGGAGGCTGACGCCGAACTGGAACTGGGCCTGCCCGGCGAGTCGCCGATGGTTTCGGTTCCGATCGTGGTCAACGCGGATTCCTTGTCCGTCTGGTTCCTCAAGGCCCTTACCAGGGTCCCCGCGGCGCTGAACGCTGTCTTTGATCTTCACCGGGACGACGAGCAGTATTCCACGTCCATGCTGCGCGCCGGAACGGTGATGGCCGCCGTGACCGCGACTCCCGAGCCGGTGCAGGGCTGCCGCGTGGAGCCTCTGGGGAGCATGCGATACCGTGCCGTCACCACCTCGGAGTTCAGGGCGCGGTGGCTTCCCGACGGCGCCGATGTCGCCTCGCTGCGCGCGGCTCCGGCCGTGGACTTCGACCGCAAGGATGAATACCAGCACCGTTTCCTGGAACTCTTGGGCGGCGCTGGCCGTGGGATGGAACCGGCAGGGCCGCGCCACTATGTTCCGTCCAGCCAGGAGTTTGCCGAGGCCATTCGCTTGGGTCTCGGGTGGGGACTGCTGCCTGAATCGCAATGCGGCCGGGACATAGCCGATGGGTATTTGGTGGAACTCGCGCCCGAGCAGCCCTTGGACGTGCCCTTGTACTGGCAACGGTGGCGGACACCGTCGCGGATCTTGGACGCCGTGACTGAGGCGGTCCGGAGCACCGCCGCGGAAGTGCTGCGCCGGGCCTGACAACCGCGAAAAGCCAACACGCCGCGGGCACAGTCCTAAATTGTCGGAGCCCCGTTTCACACTGGAGCCATGGAAAACAAACAAGCCCCGCAACCTCAGAACGTCGAATTCCGTGTCAGCTACCTGGACACACTCTCTGGACGCATCGAGCACGAGGAGTTCAGCGACCGCTCCGCTGCTGAACGCTTCGCCGATGCGCAGCTCAAAGACGAAGACTCCTGGGCTGTCGTCGACGTCGTCGTGCTGCACGCAGCGCAGCAACAAGAGCGGGCGCAACGGCTGGTTGCCTAGCCCTAAGTTGACTAGCCCCTAAGGTGCCTAGCCCTACCCGGCGGGTACGTCCTTGGCGTCCATGATCCGGTAGGCGTAGCCCTGTTCGGCGAGGAAGCGTTGCCGTTTGGCAGCAAAGTCCTGGTCGAGGGTGTCCCGGGCCACCAAGGAGTAGAAGCGTGCCGCACGGCCGTCCTGCTTGGGGCGGAGCAAACGCCCCAAGCGTTGAGCCTCTTCCTGGCGGGAACCGAACGATCCCGATACCTGGATCGCCACGGAAGCCTCGGGCAGGTCGATCGAGAAATTGGCCACTTTGGACACCACGAGGGTCTTGATGTCACCGGCGCGGAAGGCATCGAACAGCTTCTGCCGCACCTTGACGGTGGTATCGCCCTTGATCACGGGAGCGTCCAAACGCTCGCCGATCTCATCCAACTGGTCGATGTATTGGCCTATCACCAGCAGCTGCTCGCCTTGGTGCAAGGCCACGAGCTGCTCCACCAAATGGGTCTTGGTCTCCGACGTCGCGCAGAGCCGGTATTTGTCCGCATCCTCCGCCATCGCGTAGGCCACGCGCTCGTCCCGGGGCAGGTCCACCCGGACTTCCACGCAGTCCGCCGGCGCAATATAGCCCTGGGCTTCGATGTCTTTCCACGGTGCGTCGTAGCGCTTGGGGCCGATCAAACTGAAGACCTCACCCTCGCGACCATCCTCACGCACAAGCGTCGCAGTGAGTCCCAGACGCCGGCGGGCCTGCAGGTCCGCGGTCATCCGGAAGATCGGAGCCGGCAAGAGATGAACCTCGTCGTAGATGATGAGTCCCCAGTCGTGCCCGTCCACGAGTTCCAGGTGCGGGTAAAGGCCTCCGCGTTTCGTGGTCAGGACCTGGTAGGTGGCGATCGTGACGGGCCGGACTTCCTTGACCGCGCCCGAATACTCGCCGATCTCCTGCTCCGTCAGCGACGTCCGCTTGAGCAGCTCGTCCTTCCATTGCCGGGCCGCGACAGTGTTGGTCACCAGGATCAGCGTGGTGGTGGAGCTGGTAGCCATGGCTGCAGCCCCCACCAAGGTCTTGCCCGCACCGCAGGGCAGCACGACGACGCCGCTGCCGCCCGCCCAGAAGTTCTCCGTGGCAAGCTTTTGGTATGGCCGCAGGTGCCAACCGTCCTCGTTCAGGGCGATCAGGTGCGGAGTGCCGTCCACGTAGCCTGCGAGGTCCTCGGCCGGCCATCCGAGCTTGAGCAACAATTGCTTGAGCTGTCCCCGCTGGGAGGAATGCACCACCACGGTTTCGCCGTCGATCCTCGGCCCCAGCAAGGGTGCGATTTTCTTGGCACGGATGACTTCCTCGAGTACGGGGTAGTCGGTGGTGCGCATGACCAATCCGTGCTGCGGGTCCTTTTCGAGGCGCAAGCGGCCGTAGCGGGACATAGTCTCTTCGATGTCGATCAGCAAAGAGTGCGGCACCGGGAAACGGGAGTAGCGCAGGAGCGTGTCGAGGACTTTTTCGGCGTCCAGTCCTGCGGCGCGCGCATTCCATAGGCCTAAAGGGGTGAGCCGGTAGCTGTGGACGTGTTCGGGGGCGCGCTCCAGCTCGGCGAACGCCGCAATCGCATGCCGTGCCTCGGTAGCGAGCTCGTGGTCGACTTCCAGCAGGATGGTTTTGTCGCTCTGTACGATCAGCGGACCGTCGCTCACTATTGCTTCCTCACTTGCGCGGATCGCCCGCGGGCTCCACATCGATGATGCGATGGATGGACAAGACTCTTTCGGTATCCCTGGCTGCGTCGAACACCCTGACGCGCCCTCCCGACACAGATACCGGAACAACGGTTTCGGTATTGGAATTCCCCAAGCCGTCCACCACGTTCATGGTGACCGCTTGCTTCAGCCGGATGGCCCTCTGCAGGGTTTCGAGTCCCAGTTGCGTTGCCGCCTCGCCGGTCACTTCGCCGTGGACCGCGCGATGGTGCCTCAGCACCGCGAGCTGGGCGTCGACGTCGTCGTCCGGTGGGGCAATGCGGGGAGCCGTGTAAACGGGGCGGACGCCGCCGGCAACCGCAGTCGTCCTCTTATAGCGCACGACGGCGGTCTCCGCCTCCTGCACGGCAGGCGAGAGTCCCAGCTCGCGCAGCACCCTCGCGGTCTCCCGGGGGCTCGCGGCGGAGGTCAGTACGGTGGGGGCAATCCGGACAAGTCCCAGGCTTGCGGCTCCCGGCTCGCGAACGAGCTCGGCGATGGCGGCCTCGTCGTCGCTTTGGATGAAACTGGGGCTGCTGGCGACGCGCAGCCGGCCGTGCCTCGAGGCGATGTCCTTGATCAAGTAGCGGAGCGGCTGGGGAACATCGGTGGCGGAGTGGGTGCGCAGGAACGCGAGGATGGTTTCCGCGTCCTGGCCGGCGTCCAACGCGCGCCGGATCGAATCTCCGGAGAAGCGGAAGATCGTGGCCGGACCCTGGCCTTCGGCGTCGGCGATCAAGAGCAGTTTTTCGCTCAGTTCAGGTGCCAGGTAACCCGGGGCGACGGCGGTCAGGTCTGCTTGGAGCAGGACATGGTTGACCGCGGCGGGCAGGTGTTCGCCGAGGATGCTGAGGGCCAGCTCGGGCTGTTCGGTGGCGATCGCAGAACCAAGCTGGGTCAGGGCGCCCGAGCCCATGAGCCCCAGGAGTTCGGCTTCGTGCAGGATGCCGCGGACAAGGGAGCTGAACCGCCGCGACATCCGGGGCTGGGCCCATTCCGCGCGTTCCATGACGGCTTCGGCGTTGAGCACGGGAGCCTTGCCGTCCGGTGCTTGTACCTCGAGGGTGAGCTCTTCGAGGATCTCCAGAATCCGTTTGCGGACCAGCGGGGCGTCAGGGCGTTGGGCCTCGGCGGACAGGGCATTGATGGAACCTGCCGGAGAGCCGGATCGCGGTGCCGTGGTGGCAGGCCCGGAGAGGGTTTGTCCCACGAGGGAAGGAGCGCGCTCGCTGGCGAGCCAGGCGTTGACCAGCCAGAGCCACTGATCCTGGCGGGGGAGCGTGAGCCATTCCACCGATGGCGGCTGCACCCAGGTGGAACTGTCCACATCGAGCCGCACCAATCCTGACAAGGCACTGAGCTCGAGGATCAGGGCGGTCTCGGACAACCCCAGGCGGAGGCTGTCGGCCAGGCGTTTGAGTTCACGCACACCTACCCCTCCGCTGCGCAGGGTAACCACCGGCTGCTCTCGGACCGCGTACAGGAGTTCACCCACCAGCCGGAGTACTTCGGCGATGGCACCCATGGCGGCATTCCGGCGCAAGGCAGCACTCGTCTGGCCCAGCTCCGGCACGGGAGGCTTCAACGTGAAGTGGTCCACGATCGCGCCGCCGCGCAGGGACAGACCGACACTGTGCGGGAGCTCAACGTGCCCGGCGTCCAAGGGGACAAGCAAACCTCGGGCCAAGAGCCAGTCCACAGGACCGACGTCGCGGCCTTCATGGAGCACGGAGGCCTTGCGCTGGGCCTGGGGAACGGCGCCCATGGCCCAACTGCCGAACTTGTTCAAAAGGGGACGCGTCCGTACGGGCGCCTCGGACAGGATGTGCTGAAGGTTCTCCGGCGTCGATGTCCAACGTTGCAGCGCCAACGCCGCGTCCATGGGCGTCGTGGCGGCCAGGATATTGGCGCCGCTCTGGTGAAGTTCGGCAACAAGATGCACCACCCGCTGGGCGAAGGCCGGTTGCAGCCGCACCAACTCGGTGTAGCTGCGGCCCAAACCGGCCGGGTAGATGCCGATGACGTCCTTGAGGCTGCCCACCGGCAAGTAGAAACGCTGACGGCCTGGATTGTGCACCGTGGCCGGCGGATCGGCCCGGTGGATGAGAGCCAGTTCCTGGAGCTTGTTCAGGATCGGCTCGAGCGCGGCAAGGGTGGCACCATTGATGCACTTCTTCAGTCCCGCCGCGGAGACGCTGTGGCCAGTGTCCGTGTTGGTGCACAGGTGGAGTGTCTCCAGTACCTGCATCTCCGGTTTGTTGAGCCGTTCCAGGGCGCGCTGCACGCTGACCCGGGCACTTGCCCGCGCCGCGAGTGCAGCGAAGTCCGGGACCACGGGGGAGATGAGGTCCGGCCGCGCGGCAAACAGGGCCCGCAGCGAATCATCGCTGCGCGCTTCCAGTTCCTTGCTGAGCGCGCGAATAAGGGACATCAGTTCAACGTTACAGCCAGCCGGGTCCGCCGTCGGGCTTTCCGGCTGCTCATTGACGACGCCGTGCCCACACAGAGTCAACCACCAACGCGGCCATCAAAATGAAGGCGAGCGGAAGCCCGTAGAGAGCGGTGGAGGTGACCCAGACCGGCGCCACGCCGTTGGCGAAGGCGACGGCCATGACGGCGGCTACGGCCGCCAGGGAAAGGACTGCGACGACTGCGGCAACGATCGTGAGCGGGCGGCGGAAGTCGTGGGGAATCATGGAAGCAACGCTAACAGTCCCGGGCCGCATCCCCTGTTCCAGGCCAGGATGCAGTCCGGTTGCGGACAAAAGACGGCGGGACCTGCCTGCGGGGTCTCAAAGCGCGAATCCGTGGCCGGGCAGGATAACCTTGAAGCAATAGACCAACACGGTCCAGGCAGTTACCCCTATTCCCGCAGTATCCTGCGGATGCGGTGGCGCGCCGGCTGTGTCTCGCAAGTAAGAACGAAGAAGGTTGATTACGTGCCCACCGGCAAGGTCAAGTGGTATGACAAGGAAAAAGGCTTCGGATTCCTCGCAGCAGAGGACGGCCAGGAAGTGTTTCTGCCCAAATCCGCACTGCCCGAAGGCGTAGCGGATCTCAAGGCGGGCACCCGGGTTGAGTTCGGCGTCGCCGACGGTCGCCGGGGCGCCCAGGCGCTTGGCCTCCGCGTGCTGGACAAGTTGCCATCCATCGCCAAAGCCAAGCGCATGAACGCCCGCGAGCTCGCTCCGGTAGTCCAGGACCTCGTCTCTGTCCTGGACAACCTCTCTGGCACGTTGTCCGCCGGTAAGTACCCTGAAGGCGCCAAGGGCAAGGCCATCGCCGCCGCCCTGCGCAAGGTTGCCGACGAGCTGGAAGCCTAAACCTGCCATGACATCGGAATCCGCTGAAGCCCGTCCTGAAGAAAACGGCACTGGTGCCGCTCCGGCAACGGCTGGTCCCGGTGCTGAGCGGAAGCCGGCAACGGCGAAACCCCGCACCGGCATTCCTGTGTGGCGAGTCGGCAAGCCGGACGCTTTCCTGGCGGCCGCCGTCGACGTCGCCCGCAACGCGGTGGAGACCATTGCCAAACCGGGTGAAATCGGACCGCATATTGCCGCGCGCTCCGAAGGCGAACGCGTGGTCACGCACCTGTTCGAATCGCGGCTGGCCGGCTACGGTGGTTGGCAGTGGTACGCCGTCGTGACCCGCAACTCGCGCTCCAAAGTGGTCACGGTCAGCGAGCTTGGCCTGCTGCCGTCGGAGGACTCCATCCTCGCGCCTGAATGGGTGCCTTGGGCAAAACGCGTCCGTCCGGAGGACGAGGCTACCGAGGCCGAAGAGTTGGCGGAGGAGGCTGGCGTAGCCGTTGACGAGGACGACGACGGCGGCCCCTCCGGTGACGGACAAGAGAACGACGACGCCGACGACATCGAGGCTGACTAGCCCTTGACGGACCCGGCGAATGAATTCCCTGAAGGTGGCAACTGATGTCCACCTTCAAATCGCTGGGTGTCCTTAACTACCGCATTTGGTTCATTGGTGCCCTCATTTCCAACGTCGGCACGTGGATGCAACGGACGGCCCAGGACTGGCTGGTCTTCGCCCATCTGAGCAACCACGATGCCGGCGCGATGGGCGTGACCTTGGCCCTCCAACTGGGTCCGCAGCTATTCCTGGCCCCGTGGGCCGGACTGCTTGCCGACCGCTACAGCCGGCGCAGCCTCCTGGTCATGACCCAATCGGCCATGGCGGTCCTGAGCACTGGCTTGGGACTCCTGGTTCTGAGCGGTGCAGCGCAGTTGTGGCATGTCTACGTGTTCGCGCTCTTGCTTGGTGTCGTCTCGGCACTTGACGCCCCGGTTCGCCAGACGTTCGTGTCGGAGCTGGTCAAGGACGACTATCTTTCCAACGCCGTTGCATTGAACAGCGCATCCTTCAACGTTGCGCGCATGATCGGTCCCGCCGTGGCCGGCGTGCTGACGGTGGCGGTGGGGCCGGGCTGGGTATTCATGATCAATACCCTGACCTTCCTCGCAATGCTTGGCGCGATCCGGGCCATTCCCCTTTCCTCTTTGCGCGTCCAACCCCGGGCCGCCGCGGGCAAGGGCCGCATCCGCGAAGGGCTTCGCTATGTCCGCAATCGCCCGGACATCGTGGTTGTCCTTGTTGCGATTTTCATCATGGGCACGTTCGGCCTGAACTTCGTCCTCTTCATCGCGGCCATGGTCGGCACGGAGTTCGGCATGGACGCGGGAGCATTCGGGCTCCTCAACTCAGTCATGGCGATCGGTTCCGTCGCAGGAGCGTTGCTTGCAGCCCGGCGCGGCCGGCCGCGGATGCGGCTCATCTTCGCCGCGGCGGGCGGGTTCGGAATAGCGAGCGGACTGGCTGCCCTGGCGCCGAATTACGCCATGTTTGCCTTGGCCCTGATTCCCTGCGGACTGTTTGCCCTGACCATGATCACGAGCGCCAACGGCTACGTGCAGTCCACCACGGAACCTGTCATGCGCGGCAGGGTCATGGCACTCTACATGGCCATCTTCATGGGTGGAACGCCCATCGGTGCACCGTTCGTCGGCTGGGTGTCCAACGTGGCCGGACCCCGATGGGCTGTGGGCGTGGCCGCCGTCGCGGGCGGCAGCACCGCCGTCGTCGGCATCGTGTGGATCATCCGCGCGCGCCGGCTGCGGCTCCGTTTCGACAGCACCGCCCGCGGCATGCGGTTCTTCCGCATTGAGTCCCAGGGCGCGGGTCCAGCCAATGGCCTTTAAAAGGGGCAGCACTGTTAAAGAGGCCAGCGCCGCCCGGGATCCCCACCCGGACGACGCCGACCAGTCCTGACCGCGGGAACGCAGCAGGCCCTTACTTCTTCAGTTCGCCCACCACGAAGTCGATGCTGGCGAGCAATGCAGAGACGTCGTCCGGCTCGATGGCAACGAAGGTAGCGATGCGCAGCTGGTTGCGGCCCAGCTTGCGGTACGGCTCGGTGTCCACGATCCCGTTGGCGCGCAGGACCTTGGCGATGGCCGCGGCGTCGATCGAATCATCGAAATCGATCGTGGCGATGACATTGGAGCGGTCCTCGGCCTTCGCGACGAACGGCGTGGCGTACTCGGAGGCCTCGGCCCAGTTGTAGATGCGGCTTGCGGAGTCCGCGGTGCGTCCGGACGCGAAGTCCAGGCCACCGCTCTTGTTGAGCCACTGGACCTGGGCATCCAATGTCACCAAGGTGGACAGGGACGGCGTGTTGTAGGTCTGGTTGAGCTTCGAGTTGTCGATAGCCGTCTGCAGGTCGAGGAAATCGGGGATCCAGCGGCCGCTTGCCTTGATGCGGGCGGCGCGCTCCAGGGCGGCGGGGGAGAAGAGGCCGAGCCACAGGCCGCCGTCGGAGGCAAAGTTCTTTTGCGGCGCGAAGTAGTAGACGTCAGCCTCGGCAACATCAACATCCAGGCCGCCGGCTGCGGACGTCGCGTCCACCAGGACCAAGGCGCCGTCGTCGCTGCCCTGGACGCGCTTGACCGGAGCGGCCACACCCGTCGAGGTTTCGTTCTGCGGCCACGCGTACACGTCCACGCCTGCCTCGGCCTGGGAAACCGGCCGGGTGCCTGGCTCGGACTTGATGATGGACGAAGCTTCAAGGAAAGGTGCCTTGTTGGTTGCCGAAGCGAACTTGGAACCGAACTCACCGAAGGAGAGATGCTGGGCCTTCTTCTCGACCAGGCCGAAGCTGGCGACATCCCAGAACGCAGTGGAGCCTCCGACGCCGAGAATCACCTCGTAGCCCTCGGGCGCACGGAAGAACTGGCTAAGTCCCTCGCGGACGGAACCCACCAGGTTCTTGACCGGAGCCTGGCGGTGGGAGGTACCGAGGATCGTTGTCGAGGCGGCGGACAGGGCCTCGATCTGCTCCGGGCGGACCTTGGAGGGCCCGGCGCCGAAGCGGCCGTCCTTGGGCAGCAAATCGGCGGGGATAGTGATGCTGTTGTCGCTCACGGGATGCTCCAATGGTGAAGTAGCGGCCTAGATGGGTCGTGGCAGGTGGCAAGCTGCCCCTTCGACTCCCCAATTCTGCCTGACGCCGGAGGCGGGGGCAGAACCGAAGGTGTCATAGTCCGCCACGTGGAAAGCATTTGTTCCGCCGGCTCTGGACGGGACAGTGGACGGGACGCTGGACCGGGCGCTGGACGGGGGCGCCGGAATTATCCGGAGTAATTCCAAATAAGCTAAGCTTGGAGCTGGCGCCCGGACCGGGACCGCCGGCGGTTCGGCCACCTGTTCGACCACTGAGGCGGCTGCGGTACGGTGGAAAATACGCAAGATACTGCGCTCGAGGAGCTGAGCTGGATGACGGATCTGATCGATACCACTGAGATGTATCTTCGGACCATTTTGGAGCTTGAAGAAGAGAACATCGTGGCTCTTCGCGCACGCATCGCCGAGCGCTTGCGGCACTCCGGCCCCACCGTTTCCCAGACGATCGGACGGATGGAGCGCGACGGCCTGGTGATTGTGTCCGATGACCGGCACCTTGAGCTGACTGAAACGGGCCGGAAACGCGCCACCGAGGTCATGCGCAAGCACAGGCTCGCCGAACGGCTCCTGGCAGATGTCATTGGACTGGACTGGGCTTACGTCCACGATGAAGCGTGCCGCTGGGAGCATGTCATGAGTGAGCGCGTGGAACGGCGGCTCTATGAGCTGCTGGACCACCCCACGGAATCGCCGTATGGCAACCCCATTCCCGGACTCGAAGCGCTGGGTGGAGTCGCCTCCCACGCCTTTACGGATGGCGTGGTCAACCTTCTCGACGCGATGAACGAATACTCACCTGAAAACCGGGTCACCGTCAGCCGCCTGGCTGAACCGATCCAGGTGGAACCGGAACTTCTGGTGCAGCTGGACGAGGGCGGAATCCGCCCCGGAGCCAGGGTTTCCCTGGAACGTGTGGGGGAGTACATCTCCGTTCGCGTGCCCAATATCGACGGCGCGCTGGAGCTGCCGCCTGAGGTAGCCTCGCACGTGTTTGTCACGGTCGCCTAGCCGGCCTGGCGAGGCGGCCAGCAAAGATAACGAAATTATTACCGCGGGGGCTTAATCCCCTATAGTTTATTACTGGCGCCGATACCAAAGCGTTACCTGATCCGAAGCCGAGTTCTGCCAGCGGATCAGGTGGATTAGTCCATTCACTGGCAGAAGCGGAGGAACCACCATCGGCTGTCGAAAGACGGCCTTGGGGTGAAGTCCGCAGCGGAAGTGCAAACAGCGCAGGGCCCCTTCGGTAGCTCTGCGCTTCGCGCCCTTCACGCGGACCGGGTCCACGATCTCTCTGGCCCGAATCCGACAGCTAACTTCGCAGGCTTGCCAGAGAGGAAAACCTTGACTACGCAGAACACCAGGGGCCGCAGGCGCGCGTCCGGTCCTACTGCTGAGCTGCGGAGCACAAGCGCCGTCGAGCACGATCGGCCCCGCGATCCCCATCGCGAACTTCGCCGCCGCAAGGGTCCTTTGCGGCAGATAGCCGAGTTCGCTGCGGCGAGCGGGGCGGGACAGAAGGCCGGAGTGGCCCTTGCCGCGACGGGCCTCATCCTGACGGTCGCCATGCCGGGCACCGGCGCCATGACGGCCACGGCCGAATCGAACCAGGCCGCCTCGGCGGTGGGCACCCAGCCTGAGATTCCGGCCGCGGCAAGCGCCACGATCGACTTCAGCCGTGCTGCGGTTTCCACCACGGCGGATCCGGACAGCAAACTCAAGCAGCTCTTGAGTGCGCAGTCCGTCGGCACCATCAAGACGTCGTCCTCCAAAGGCACCCTGGGGGCGCCGCTGGACACACTGACCACGGCCTCGCCTTTCGGCTATCGTGTGAATCCCATCACGGGCGGCTTGGGGGAGTTCCACCGGGGCCAGGACTTCGTGGCCCAGTGCGGCACCCAGGTCCATGCCGCCGCCGCCGGCAAGGTCACTTTCGCTGGCTGGCATCCGTATGGCGGCGGAAACCGCATTGTGGTGGACCACGGCAACGGCCTGGAAACCACGTACAACCATTTGTCTTCGTTCAACGTCCAGGTGGGCCAGACGGTCAGCCGCGGCGATGTCATCGCATTGAGCGGCACCACCGGCGCCTCTACGGGCTGCCACCTCCATTTTGAAGTCATGGTCAACGGCGACGTCGTTGACCCCCTGGGCTGGCTGTAGCCAATCCGATGGAAGCCTCTCGCATGCTTGTCACGCTCCGTGACCTGAATGTGACATTGAGCCAAAACTCATGTACCGTCTAAGACGCATCAACTTTTAGAGAGTTGATGCACTCGAGTGGATTGCCTAGCTCTGCCACTGCTCGAGGTTCCGTTCGCAAAACATCGTCTGGCAGAGGCGGGGGACCCACTTTTGGTCATCTTCACCGATGGCCTTGGGGTTAAGTCGCACAACTTCCGAGAGGGAGAAGTGTGGCCGGATGACTCCCATCCGAATCCGACAGCTTACCTCGCGGGCATAGGGAGAGGCCTCTTAACGTGTCTTCACGCTCTACTGTTGCGCGCCACCGTGCCGCGGTCACCAAGACCAACTCGCTTGCCGTTATCGCTAAGACTGTCGGCAGCAACGCCGGTGGCGTAGGCCGTCAGGCAGCTGTTATCGCAGCTGCTTCAGGTCTGGTGCTCACTAGCGGTATTGCAGCCAACGCTGCAGAAACCAACGTCCCTCGCGAGTCCACTTCGACCTCCGCCCTGGAAGTCCAGTCCATCGCCCAAGCCAGCATTTCGGCCGACTCCTCCGTCGCCATCAAGTACGAGCGCCCGGCGGTCTCTACCGAGGCTGCTCCGGTTGTCGCAGCTCCGGTTGCCACGCAGGAAGCTGCTCCGGCTACGCAGGCTGCAACGGGTGCCGCTACCGGCTCCTCGACGCTCTCTGTCACCGCTGCTGTTTCACCTGCAACGAAGGTTGCCAGCGGCAAGGGCGCAGCAATTGCTGCCGCAGCTTACGCACAGCTTGGCGTTGCCCAGGACTGCACCGCCCTGGCTTCGAACTCCCTGGCCGCTGTTGGGATCAACTTCCACGGCTGGCCGGCAGACTACCTCTCTCTTGGCCGTACGGTCAGCGCCGCTGAAGCGCAGCCGGGAGACTTGGTCTACTACCAGAACGGTGGCATGGGCATGGCCCACATCGCCGTTTACGTCGGCAACGGCATGGCAGTCCACGGCGGCTGGAACGGTGGCACCACCGCCCTTTACAGCGTCAATGTCGGCTCCGGCCCGGTCTTCATCCGCGTTGGTGGCTAAATAGCTCCGGTTACATAGCTTCACTGGAACATCCCCGCTGGTCCGCCCGCGGGGATGTTCTGTTTTAACCAGCATGCGCTATGTGTCCGGCACGTGAACTTTGACCGACACTGCGCTGGAACTCCGGCAAGGATTCGTTGATCTGGCCTCCGAGTGTTTACTCTTAGGTTGTCGATCCACAGCCCGTACATGCAGAGGGCAGCCGGCCCTCGCGCCCCTGACGGGTGCGGCCGTGAAGAGGTACGTGCATGCGCACACTCGTTCTGAATGCTGGATATGAACCGCTGGCGGTAGTAACCTTCCGCCGGGCGCTGGTCCTTGTGCTCACCGGAAAAGCGAGCGTAGTGGCCGAAGGCGACGAGCCTGTCGTCGGGCCGCAGGAGATTCTCGGACGTCCCTCCGTGATTCTGCTCAATCGCTACATCCGGCCGAGGTACAACACCATCACGGCGGTTACACGCCGCGGCGTCTTGCGCCGTGACGGTCACCGCTGCGCCTATTGCGGGAAAGCAGCCCACACCATTGACCACGTCCACCCCAAATCCAGGGGCGGCGCGGATTCCTGGGAAAACCTGGTGGCAGCGTGCTTGCGCTGCAACAACGCCAAGAGTGACCACACTCCAGCCGAGATGGGCTGGAAACTGAGGTTCACGCCGGCGGCGCCCACCGGGACTATCTGGCAGATCAAGGAGCTTGAGAAACCTGCGCCCGCATGGGATCCCTTCCTCCTGCCTGAATCGGCGGCCTGAACCGGAATTGAGCCTGCTTCCCGGGTAATCTGGGCGAGTGGACTTTGATGCGGTGATACTGGCGGGTGGCAAGTCCTCCCGCCTCGGCGGCGTGCCCAAAGCCCAGTTGAGGTACGACGGCGCCACCCTCCTTGAGCGTGCCGTGGCGGCCGTGCGCGGGGCCGGGAGGGTCGTCGTCGTCGGGCCGGATCCCGGCACTTTGCCGGACGGCACATTGACCGCGCGGGAGGACCCGCCCTTCGCCGGACCGGCTGCCGCGATCGCCGCCGGACTCGCCGCGCTAAAAGCGCAAGACGGCGAAGGGCAGGATGGCGAGAGCCCGTCCACTAAGCACGCGCCCTGGGTCCTCGTCCTGGCCTGCGATATGCCCCTGGCCGCCGCCGCGGTTCCGGTCCTGCTCCGGGTACTTGCCGGCCACGAAGAAGCGGAAGGGGCCATGTCCGTATCCGCCGATGGCCGGAAGCAGCCGCTGCTCGGGATCTACCGGGTATCCGCTCTGCAACGGGAGGTGCAGGCTGCGGAAGAACAGGGCGGCCTGGCCAACGCCGCGGTTTTCCGCCTGCTTGCTAGGCTTGATCTGCTGGCCGTGCCTGTCCCCGCCGGGTCCACCGATGACGTGGATACCTGGGACGATGCCGCGGCGCTTGGAGTGGACGGCGACCTGCCGTGACAACAGCTGTACCGGACAGTGGAGGCGGATCGTGAAGAGCCAGGAAGAAACGCTTGAGGAATGGTGCAGGAGCCTGCTGCAAGCATATGAGCTGGAAGACGTCGAGATCGACATCAACGAGATCCTTTCCTTGGCGGGCGTTGCAGCCCATTCAGTGGTCCGGCCGGCGGCTCCCTTGACCACCTTCATTGCGGGCTTCGCGGCCGGACTCGCTGCGGGTTCGGGACAAGCGACTGAAGCTGCGTCGATGGATGCCGCGATGGGCCTGGCACGCACGCTCGCGAAGGACTACACGAACCCCGGAACCGACGCCGGATGACCGAAGCCCCCGAGCATGTCCTGCATGCCGACCACTTGTGGGCCGAGGCGCGCCAACTTGCCTTCGATAGTGCCACGCCCATTCCCGCCGCACCCGTTGCGCTGAAGGACGCCATCGGCAGGACCTTGGCCTCGGATGTCCACGCCCTGCAAGACCTGCCGCACTACGCGTCCTCGGCGATGGATGGCTGGGCGGTCAATGGCAGCGGCCCATGGATCCTCGCGGAAGCCGGCCATCGGCTGGCCCCACACCAAGCGAGCCCGATCGCCACCGGCGGCCTGATCCCGCCGGGGGCCAAGGCCGTACTGCGGAGCGAGAGCGGGGTCCTGGCCACGGACGAAGATGGCTTACCGCTGCTCGCGCTCGGCGGGAACGCGAAGCCGGGCGAACCGCGCAACGGCCAACATATCCGCAACGCGGGAGAAGAAGCCGCGGCAGGCGAGCTGCTGATCAAGTCGGGCGTCGTCTTGAACCCGGCCCATCTCGCCCTGGCTGCCCTGGCCGGGCGTGATGAACTCGACGTGCTGGGCAAGCCCCTCGTGAAAATGCTCCTGACCGGCTCCGAAGTGGTGACCGCAGGTGTCCCGGCCCCCGGCCGGGTGAGGGATACCTTCGGTCCCCAGCTTGGCGCCGTCGTCGAACTTCTTGGCGGGATCCGCGGCGAGCAAATCAAGGTGGGCGACTCCTATGACGAGTGGCTCTCGGGCCTTGAAGAAGGCGAGCTGTCGCCGGACGCGCCTCCCGCCGACGTCGTCATCACCACCGGGGGAACCGGCCGTTCGGGCACGGACCACTTCCGGCGGGCCATCGCGGAGCTTGGCGGCCGCTTGCTGATTGATGGAATTGCGATGCGTCCGGGACATCCTGGCGTTTTGGCTGAACTGCCGGACGGGCGCTTTGTCCTGGGTCTCCCCGGCAATCCGCTCGCGGCCATGATGGTCCTCTTCACGATCGGCGCACCGCTTCTCGCTGGACTGGGGCACAGGGCGCTGCCGGAGGTCGGCGAGGTTCCTTGCGGTGCCATACTCGACGCCGACCCCGGGCGCACGCGCTTGCTTCCGTTCAGGTTCGTGTACGGCTTGGCCTCGCCGGCCCAGCATGCGGGTCCCGGGATGATGCGCGGCCTCGCCAGCGCGGACGGAATCATGGTGGTGCCACCGCACGGCGTGCAACTGGGAGAGGCAGTGCCCGCTTTTCCGTTGCCGTGGGGGCCGCCGCTTCCCCTGCCGAAGTCCTCGGAGGATAAAACCAAGAAGACTCCTGCCAAGCCAGCCCGCAAGGTTTCGTCCGGTCCGGTGGACTGGAGCGCCCTGACGGGCTGAAAGTTTCCGGTGCCGAATGGACCCGGGTGGATTAGCGAGTCAGGCCTTGCAATGATGGGGGCATGAACAGGCATGCTCCCGAGCAGGACATCAACGAAGATGACCTCCAGATCCACCCACCCAAGCGCTCCGCCGCAGGCATCAAGGCAGTCACCGTGGCATTGGAACGCGGTTGGGCCCAAGCGGGCGTCAGCCGGACCGTCAAGTCAATGCTTCGCGTCAACCAACGGGACGGCTTCGACTGTCCCGGCTGTGCCTGGCCGGAGTCCATCACCGGCAAACGCAGTCCAGCCGAGTTCTGTGAAAACGGGGCCAAGGCAATTGCCGAGGAGAGCACCACGCGCGTGGTCGACGCGGAGTTCTGGGCCCGGCACTCCCTGGCCGAGCTTGAGGACAAGACCGAATATTGGCTCGGCAGCCAAGGCCGCATTGCCGAGCCCGTTGTTATCCGCCCCGGCGACACACACTATTCGCCGATCAGCTGGACGGATGCTTTCGCCCTGATCGGCGAGCACGTGAACGCCACCACGCCGGACCGCTGCGTTTTTTACACCTCCGGGCGCACGGCCAACGAGACCGCGTTCATGTACCAGCTGTTCGCCCGCAGCCTTGGCACCAACAACCTGCCAGACTGCTCGAACATGTGCCACGAGTCTTCCGGGAGCGCCCTCAACCCGACCATCGGGATCGGCAAGGGCACAGTCTCACTGGAAGACATCCACGAAGCGCAACTTGTGCTCGTTGTAGGCCAGAATCCGGGCACGAACCACCCGCGCATGCTCTCCGCCCTGCGTGATTGCAAGAACAACGGCGGCAAGGTTGTCGCCGTCAATCCTTTGCCGGAAGCCGGGCTCCTGAACTTCAAGGATCCCCAGTCGCTCAACGGCGTGGTGGGCGGTGGCACGGACATCGCCGATGAATTCCTGCAGATCAAGGTAGGCGGCGACCTTGCCTTGTTCCAGGCGCTGGGCCACCTCCTGCTGGAGGAGGAGAAGCGGCAGCCGGGAACAGTGGTTGATCGCGCCTTCATCGACGCGCAGACCGACGGCTTCGAGGCCTACGCCGAGGCCCGGGCGGCGCTGGATTGGGTCGAGACGGAACGCGCCACGGGCTTGAGCCGCATCGAAATCACCAAGGTGGCCGGCATGCTGGCCGCGTCGAAGGGCACCATCATTTGCTGGGCGCTGGGCCTGACCCAGCAGCCCCACTCCGTGGATACCCTGCGGGAAATCATCAACCTGCTGCTCCTGCAGGGAAACTTCGGCAAGCGTGGCGCCGGCGCCTGCCCCGTCCGCGGCCACTCCAACGTGCAGGGCGACCGCACCATGGGCATCTGGGAGAAGCCTTCCGAGGGCTTCCTGGCAGCCCTGGACAAAGAGTTTGGATTCACCACGCCCCGGGCACACGGATACGACTCCGTGGAGACCCAACACGCCTTGGAGAAGGGCGAGGTGGACGTGTTCGTTTCCATGGGCGGCAACTTCGCCGCGGCAGGCTCGGACACCGTCGCGCTGGAGGAAGGGCTCAAGAGGGCCGGGCTCACGGTGCACATCTCCACCAAACCCAACCGCGCCCACGTGGTGCACGGCAAGACCTCCCTGATCCTGCCTACCCTGGGCCGAACGGACACGGACGACAAACACCCGGGCGGACGGCAGATCCTCTCCGTGGAAGACTCCATGTCCGTCATCCACACCACCCAAGGCCGCTTGACCCCGGTCTCGGAGCACTTGCTCAGCGAACCCGTCATCGTCGCACGCATGGCACAGGCGGTCCTCGGGGACAACCACCCTGTGGATTGGCGTGCTATGGCCGAGGACTACGACGTCATCCGGGACCACATCTCCAGGGTGATCCCCGGCTTCGAGGACTTCAACGCAAGGGTGCGGACCAAGAACGGCTTCGTGCTGCCCAATCCACCACGCGACACCCGCACGTTCGCCACGGACATCGGCAAGGCACGATTCACCGTGAGCCCGCTGGAGTACCTGGAAGCCCCGGCCGGCCACCTGATCCTGCAGACAGTCCGCAGCCACGACCAGTACAACACCACGTTCTACGGCTTGGACGACCGCTACCGGGGCATTTCCGAAGGCCGTCGCGTCATCCTGGTCCACGAGGACGATCTCAGCGAACTCGGCTTCGAGGACAGGGACATGGTGGACGTCATCTCCACTTTCGGCGGAACGGAACGCCGGGCGGACAAGTTCCGGCTGGTTGCCTACCCCACGGCGAAGGGTTGCGCGGCCGCGTACTTCCCGGAGGCCAACGCCTTGGTCCACCGGGAGCTCGTTGCCCGTGAATCCAACACTCCCGGCTACAAGGCCATGACTGTGCGGTTCGTCAAGCATGGGGAAGCCGCCAGGGAAGCTGCCGGGACGGTGGGTGTCTGAGATGGGGCGGGTGACCCAGCGCCGCAAGGTGCACAAATTTGTCCTGGATGGCTCCGCCCAGGCGCTGGAGCACCCGGTCCGCTACCGCGAGGACTTCCTGGCGGTTGAGGAACCGCTCGAGGTGCGCCTGGGGCACATGTCCTTCTCGGTGACCATGCGAACCCCCGGCGACGACTTCGACCTCGTGGCGGGCTTCCTGGTCTCAGAGGGCGTCATCTGGGACGCTGCCCAGCTCATTTCGCTGCGTTTCTGCGCCGGCGAGGACGAGAACGGCGTGCAGACGTTCAACGTGGTGGAAGCGCAATTGCGTCCCGACGTCGTCCTTCCGGAGACCGGCCGCAACGTCTACACCTCCAGCTCGTGCGGGATCTGCGGCACCGACTCGATCGAAGCAGTGCGCAAGTCCTCACACTTCAGCCCCGCTGGCGACCCCCTGAGCATTCCGGTCGAGGTTCTGGCCTCGCTGCCGGACCGTCTCCGCGAAGCACAGGCGGTTTTCGACAAGACCGGGGGAGTGCATGCCGCCGGCCTCTTCAGAATCCACGACGACAGCACCGGCAGTGCTGCCGAGCTACTATGCCTGCGGGAAGACGTGGGTAGGCACAACGCTGTGGACAAGGTGGTCGGCTGGGCGCTGCGCGAAGGAATGTTGCCCCTGCGCGGCACCGTCCTGCAGGTCTCCGGGAGGGCATCCTTTGAGCTGGTCCAGAAGGCGGCGCTTGCAGGAATCCCGGTTTTGGCCGCCGTCAGCGCGCCCTCCAGCCTCGCTGTGGAGCTCGCACAGGAGACCGGCCTGACCCTGGTGGGATTCAGCAGGGGGACCAGCCTGAACGTCTACGCGGGCAGTGACCGGGTGGGTGTTCCGGCGCGGGCCCACACCGGCGAGGGCCCCGGCCGCGGGCCCACGCCGGCGAGGGCCCCGGCCTGAGCTTGCGAAGGCTGGGAGCCGGTGGGGATTAGGGACTTGTAAGGATAGCCGCCAATCACTTGGCTATTGTTCAGGAACAACGTAGATTTTATCCATCGAATGGAATCCGTTTCCTCCGGACAGTGACCTTGCTTAGTAGGCTGCCCATAACGGTAAGGAAGCAATCAACCCAGCCCAGCGCTAAAGGGGACTTCAATTGCACGACGACCGCCGGATCACCGAGAAGCGGCTCGAACGTTTTGTCCGGGAGCGCATAGCCCCTGCCATCTATGGCCGCGCACTGCCTCTTGAACTGAGCAGCTGGGATGCCCCCGGAGAGCCGGTTCCGGTCTCGGAAGCACTCCGCCAGGTCTTTGAACCCCAGGAACACGGTGCTGCGTGGGGCAAGGCCTGGAGCACCAAGTGGCTGCGCCTTCGGGGCGAGGTCCCGGAGGGCTGGGGAGTTGCCGACGGCACTACGGTGGAGATCGTCGTCGATCTCGGTTTCAGCATCGACGCTCCCGGATTCCAGTGCGAAGGCATCGCCTGGCGGCCGGACGGCACCATCATCAAGGCCATCTCTCCGCGCAACCAGCACGTCCCGCTGAAGCTTCTGGGTGGCGGCCTCTCGGTGGACTTCTACGTGGAAGCCGCCGCCAATCCGGATCTCAGCCAGGGATGGACCTTCGCAGCAACCCCCCTCGGGGACAAGCGCACCTCCGGAGACGAGCCCCGCTACCGGCTCGGACGCATAGCCATAGCCGAACTCAACGAGGTGGTGTGGGAGCTCCACCAGGACATCTGGACCCTCAGCGGGCTGATGCACGAGCTGCCCTTCGAACTGCCCCGGCGGTATGAGATCCTCCGCGCCTTTGAGCGCATGCTGGACGTCATGGACCCGGACGATGTTGCAGGGACCGCAGCCGCCGGCAGGGAGGCCCTCGCCGAGGTCTTGAGCCGGCCCGCTTACGCCTCGGCCCACGAACTGCTGGCCGCCGGCCACGCCCACATTGACTCGGCCTGGCTCTGGCCGGTCCGGGAAACCATCCGCAAATGCGCCCGCACGTTCTCCAACGTTGTCGCCCTTATGGATGAGAACCCCGATTTCGTCTTCTCCTGCTCCTCGGCGCAGCAATTGGCGTGGATGAAGGAGTTCTATCCTGAGCTGTTCATCCGGATCCGGGAGAAAGTGAAGGCAGGGCAATTCGTGCCGGTTGGCGGCATGTGGGTGGAATCGGACACCAACATGCCGGGCGGGGAGGCCATGGCCCGCCAATTCGTGGAGGGCAAGGGTTTCTTCCTGGAGGAATTCGGCATCGACTGCCAGGAAGCCTGGCTCCCTGACTCGTTCGGATATTCCGGGGCCCTCCCGCAGATCGTCAAATCCGCTGGTTCCCGGTGGTTCCTGACCCAGAAGATCTCCTGGAACCAGGTGAACAAGATGCCGCACCACACGTTCAATTGGGAGGGCATCGACGGCACGAGGCTTTTCACCCATTTCCCGCCCGTGGACACCTACAACTCCGAGCTCCACGGCCGCGAACTCGCCCATGCCCAGCGCAACTACCGGGAGCACGGCCGGGGCACCATTTCGCTGGTCCCCTTCGGTTACGGCGACGGCGGTGGCGGACCAACTCGCGAAATGGTTGCCGCAGCCCACCGGACGGCGGACCTGGAAGGCTCGCCGAAGGTGCGCATGGGAACCGCGAAGGAGTTCTTCACGCAGGCCGAGGCCGAGTACCGCAATCTCCCGGTCTGGGTGGGGGAGATGTACCTTGAGCTGCACAGGGGCACTTATACGAGCCAGGCCAACACCAAGCAGGGAAACCGCCGCTCGGAGCACCTGCTCCGCGAGGCCGAGCTTTGGTGCTCGACGGCGGCAGTACGGACGGGCGGTTCGTTCACCTATCCTGCGGCGGACCTTAAACGCTTGTGGCGGCTTGTGCTGCTGCAGCAGTTCCACGACATCCTGCCGGGCAGCGCCATCGCGTGGGTCCACCAGGATGCGGAGCGGAACTATGCCGCGATCGCCCGGGAGCTGGAAGGCATCATCGCGGGTGCCGCCTCGGCCCTACTGGGCGAGGGAGAGACCATGTTCCTGCTCAATGCGGCGCCGCACGAGCGTACCGGCGTACCGGCGCTCGCCGCTGCAGAGGCGGTCCACGAGGATCGTCCAGTCAATGTCACAGAACGCGCCGGCGGCTATGTTCTGGACAACGGCATCATCCGCGCGGTGCTGGACGCCGACGGATTGCTGACCTCGCTCTCGGATTACGCAACCGGCCGCGAAGCGATTGCGCCCGGGATGTTCGGAAACCACCTTGAGCTCCACCGGGACACACCCAATGAATGGGATGCCTGGGACATCGACGAGTTTTACCGCCGGAACGTCGTCTCGGTAGTCGAGGCGCGATCGGTGACGCTGGAAAGCGCGGGCTGGGACGCCGTCGTCGTCGTGGAGCGGATTGTGGGCTCCTCCACCATCACGCAGCGCATTTCCCTCGAAGCGGGAGCGGAGTCCCTCGGCATTTCCACCACGGTGGACTGGCAGGAACACGAGAAACTCCTGAAGATCGGTTTCCCGCTGGATGTCCGTGCTGACCGTTCCGCCTCGGAGACCCAGTTCGGGCACGTGTTCCGGGCCACGCACACCAACACGTCCTGGGAAGCTGCCAAGTTCGAATTCTGCGCCCACCGCTGGATCCACGTGGCGGAGCCGGGTTACGGCGTCGCCATTTCCAATGCGTCAAGCTACGGGCATGACGTCACCCGGACCATCCGCGACGACGGCGGAACCACCACTAACGTGCGTGTGTCGCTGCTGCGGGCGCCCAAGTTCCCGGACCCCCGGGCCGACCTTGGTGTGCACGTCCTGGATCTGAGCATCCGGCCCGGCGCCAGCATCGGCGGCGCCGTGGAGGAGGGCTACCGGACCAACCTCAAACCGAGGCTGCTGGCGGGCGCGAATCCTGTGGAGCCGCTCTTCACCGTGTTCAACCAGGCGCTGGTCATCGAAGCCGTCAAGCTTGCCGAGGACGGCTCCGGAGATGTCATTGTGAGGCTTTATGAATCGCTGGGAGAACGCTCCACGGGCCTCATCACAGCCAACTTCGAATCCCGGATGGTGCAATCCGTGGACCTCCTGGAGCGCCCCGTTGAGGCTCCCGGAGTGACGCCCGGAGCGGGCGCCGCCGAATTGACCCTGCGCCCGTTCCAGTTGGTGACCTTGCGTTTCAGCCGCTGAGTTTTTGCACTCCGGTCCACCCAACTGACTCGCAGTTAACGTCGCTTAGAGTGCCCAAAACGACAACAAATGCGAGCTAGTTGGGCCTCAGACGTCGTGCTGGAGGCGCTTGACGAATTGCTTGGTGCGTTCCTCCCGCGGCTCCCGCAAGACCTCCGCGGCCGGCCCGCGTTCCACCACCACGCCGCCGTCCATGAAGATGACTTCATTGGCGACCTGGCGGGCGAAGGCGAGCTCGTGCGTCACGATCACCATGGTCCACCCTTCGTCGGCAAGTTCCTTGATGACACCCAGCACTTCACCCACGAGTTCCGGGTCCAGGGCAGAGGTGGGCTCGTCGAAGAGCAGCAGTTGGGGTTTGAGGGCCAAGGCGCGCACGATTCCCACGCGTTGTTGCTGGCCGCCCGACAATTCGAAGGGGTAGGCATCGCGTTTGTCCGCGAGGCCCACCCGGGCGAGGAGCCGCTCGGCCTCTGCCACTACTTCCGCCCGGGGGCGCTTCTGGACCTGAAGCGGTCCCTCGATGATGTTCTTGAGCACCGTCATGTGGGGGAACAGGTTGTAGTGCTGGAACACCATGGCGCTGCGGTCCCGGAGGGCGGCGATCTCGCGCTTGCCCACGGTGCCGGCGAAATCGAGGGTCAGTCCTGCGCCGGATCCGCGGACTGTACCGGCGTCGGCGTCCCCGAAGGTGACCGTGCCGGCGTCGGGCACTTCGAGACCGTTGAGCGAGCGCAGGACCGTCGTCTTTCCCGAACCGGAGGGCCCGACCAAGGCAACCACCTGGCCGCGCAGGACATCGATGTCGATGCCGCGCAGCACCTCGTTGCTGCCGAAGGCTTTGGCGAGGTCCCGGGCGGACAACACCAGCCCGGTGTTCCCCTGGGAGGCGTTGCTGGGCTCAGTGGGCGACATAGCGGTCCAATCTACGCTCCAGGGCGGACTGGCCCGTGGAGAGGACGAGGCAAATGACCCAGTAGACCAAAGCGGATTCGAGGTACAGGATCATGAATTCCTGGCTGAACGCGGCGATCTGCTGGGCGTTGCGGAAAAGCTCGGTGACCAGGATGAGTGAAGCCAGCGAGGTGTCCTTCACGAGGGAAATGAAGGTGTTGGACAGCGGGGGCACCGAGACCCTGGCCGCTTGCGGGAGGATGATCCGCACGAGTGTTTGCGCCCGCGACATTCCGATGGTGTGCCCGGCCTCCCATTGGCCCTTGGGCACGGACAGGATCGCGGCGCGGATGACCTCGGCCGCGTAGCCGCCCACATTGAGCGAAAACGCGATGATGGCGCTCGGCCATGGCTCCAGCTTCACGCCGAGGCTCGGGAGGCCATAGAAGATCACGAACAACTGCACCAGGAGGGGCGTCCCCCGGATCACGGAGACGTAGAAGCGCGCGACGGCCGAGAGCAGCCTGTTGGGGCTCAGGCGCAAGAGGGCAACGAGCAGCGCCAACGCCAGGCCAAAGGCAAATGAGGCCAGGGTCAGGGGGATGGTTCCTGTGACGGCGCCGCCGATGATTGGCCCGAAGGAACTCCAGACGAGGTCCCAGTTGAAGGTCATCTGTTTGGCCGCCGGCTACTTGGTGACGTCTGCGCCGAAGTACTTCTGGGAGATCTTGGCGAGGGTGCCGTCGGCTCGAAGGTCTGTGAGCGCTTTGTCGACTGAGGCCTTGAGTTCGGTGGATCCCTTGCGGAAGACCAGGGCGCTTTGCGTCTTGTCCGTCGTCTCCGCGGCGATCTTCAATCCGGAGTCCGGGGTGCTCTTGGCGTAGTCGAGGTAGGTCAGTTTGTCGTTGACGGTTGCGTCGACGCGGCCTTGGCGGACCAAGGTGGCGGCTTGCGCCCAGCCTTCGACGGACTGGACGTTGGCGCCTGCGTCAACTGCCATCTTGTAGAAGTTGCTGGTCAATGACTGGGCGGTGGTCTTGCCTTTGAGATCGGCGAAGCTGTTGATGGAGTTGTTGTCCGACTTGGTCACGACGACGCCATTGGAGATCGTGTACGGGGCCGAGAAGTCATACTTGGCCGTGCGCTCGGGGTTGATGGAGATCTGGTTGGCGATAGTGTCGAAGCGCTTGGAATCAAGGCCCGCGAAGATGCCATCGAACTGGGTTTCCTGGAAGGTTGCCTTTACTCCGAGCTTGCCGGCCACGGCCTGGGCGATTTCGACGTCGAAGCCCGTGAGGGGACCGGCCCCGTTCTCGTGGAAGCTGAACGGCCGGTACGTGCCTTCGGTGGCGATGACGATCTCGCCCTTGGACTTGATGGCGGACAGCGAAGTGTCTCCACCCGACGTCGACGACGGCGAGGAACCGCCGCCGCAAGCGGACAGTGCGAGCGCGACGGCGGCAAGTGTTGCGGACAGTGCGATGCGGCGAGTGGGCAGGCTCTTCATGAAAGCCATCTTAGTCACGGGACCGTACCCGGTTGCTGCGGTCGTACACGGAAGGACGCTTAAAAAGGCTGAGTGGGGGCGGTCCCCAACAGCCCGCCACCACTCATCCCCCCAAAAGTGCTCCCGCACGCGCCACGAACCTTGGAAACCCGTTCATTGATTCAAAGGTCAGGCTGCGTCGCCTTCACACATTCATAATTATGGCACGATATAATGGATTTATGAAAGAGGTTACGCGGTATGTTTTTACATTACCGTGCGCCGAGTCCGGCTGGCAACGATTTTGGACAGCCAGATGCCTCCCAATCCAATCGCAGTCGCCAAAGCGGCAGAGTAGTTGATGAGCGGCCGCAGCCACGTATTGGATAGCGGGATGAGCGGAAAGACCTGCGAAACGATCAGCAAACCGAGGCCCAGGAGCAATGTCGCGGAGGCGGCCCGGAGCAGAACCGGACCCGAGCCTCGAACGGACCGCCACATGCCCGGAATGAGGCATACGGCAACGTAGCCCGGGTAGAACCTGCCTAAGGCCGCATAAGTATCCAGGGCTGGCCCCGGGTCCAGGTCATTCAGGCCAACAGTGGAGTCCGAGGTATCCATCGAGAAGAAAAAGAAGGCTGTGAGGACCGCGGTTGCCCCCAAAACGGCCAAGCCGATGGGTCCCCGGATGGCATGTTCCCCGCCGGGTGATGCAAAGGCCCTCGCCACCTTGATGCCCATGAGCAGGAATGTTCCGTAGAGCATGAACCGAAGCAGCAGGTTACAGAGGTTGAAGTTGCCCAGCCAGGCGTCGATCAACATGTAAGGACCCTCGATGCTGAGCAGGATGTCGAGGGAAATCAGTGCGAACAGGACGAACATCATCCGGTTCTCGCCCCGGACGGCGCTGGGAATGCGAATGGCCGTCAAAATGAGGCAAATGAAGAGCGTGGCCCACGCCAACACGGTGGTCATCCCAGGTTCTCCCAGATTCTGTTGCTGTGGTCGAGCTCGTGCTCATGGCGGCGCAGGGCCTTGCCCAGGGCCTGCAGCCGCTCGCCGGCCAACAGGGCCAGTTCGCCTTCTGTCATCCTGTCCAAGGCCTCCCGCCGCGCTCCGGGGGACCATCCGGCCTCGGCCTCGGTGACAAGGCCGCTGGCCACGAGGCCTCCGGCCGGTCCGACGCCGGCCGCCCGGGACGTTGCCAAGGCCAGCTCCGGGGGCAGGCGGTTGGCTGTCAGGTGCGCCGAGAAGTTCTGCGGCGCGATCCCCGTGGCGCCGCTCACCCGGTGGCGCAGCTCGCCGTCGTCGATCGCGTCGACCCAGTTCCTGACTGAACCCGGGTGCGGGGTTTCCGCCAGGACCAAGGTCGGGACGCCGTCCCGGGGGTCTGAGCGCTCAACGACTGCACGCAGCAGATCCATGGTGGAGACCTGGCTGACGAGTTCCGCATCAGTGGGGGGAACCGGGGTCCCGCGAAGCGCCGCGTAGGCCTCGAATTGTGCCAACGCGTCGAAGGGATTCATGTCGAAGGCCCGGCTGATGCTCACGAGGGAACTCTCGGCCACCTTGCCGCGGACCAATTGCTGGGCCAGCGTGGTGCGTTTCACTCCCGAAAAGCGGCAGACATCGGCCGTGCTGGTGTTCGGGGCGATCCCGTGCAGCCAGCGTTGGAACGCCTTGGAAGGGAGGGACATGAACCACTTTCTGATAGACGGTTTCCTGCGGCAGGATTCTGGAAGACGGTTCCGGCAAGGACTGCGAGGTCGATTTTACGATGCGGGCACTTTGAATTATGCTTGATTCTCGAACCCGCTGGTCCGCACACCCCCCAAGTACGGACCAGCGGGTTCTTCCATGCCCCGGTCTTTTCGGTCAGGAGCGGAGCAGTGAGAGGATAGACCAATGACTGCAACGCTTGTCGCCAAAGAGCTCTCCGGCGGCCACGGTCACCGTACCTTGTTCTCGAAGCTCTCCCTCACCGTCGCGCCAGGAGATGTCGTGGGTGTCGTCGGTGCCAACGGCGCCGGGAAATCCACCCTGCTGCGCATCCTCGCAGGAGCTGACCGCCCCCAAGAGGGCACGGTCAGCCTCGCTCCCAGCGACGCCTTTGTGGGCTGGCTGCCCCAGGAACACGAGCGCACCCCCGGCGAAACTGTTGCCGCCTACATTGCCCGCCGCACGGGTTGCGCCCAGGCCACGGCCGAGATGGAAGCCGGCGCCGAGGGGCTCGCAGCCGGGACCGCGGATGCCGACGACGCCTACTCCTTGGCTTTTGACCGCTGGATGGCATCGGGTGCGGCGGACCTGGAGGACCGGATCCCCGCGGTGTTGGCGGAACTTGGCCTGGAATCCGGTCCGGATGCGCTCATGACGGGCCTGTCCGGCGGACAGGCCGCCCGCGTTGCCTTGGCGGCGCTCCTGCTGAGCCGCTTCGACGTCGTGCTCCTCGACGAACCCACCAACGACCTGGACCTCGACGGACTCGCCCGCCTTGAATCATTCGTCCAGGGCCTTCGCGGCGGCGCCGTGTTGGTCTCGCATGACCGCGAGTTCCTCGCACGCTGCATCACCAAGGTGCTGGAACTGGACCTGGCCCAGAACAGCGTGGCGGTCTACGACGGCGGTTACGATTCCTTCCTCGAAGAGCGGGCGGTGGCAAAGCGGCACGCGCGCGAACGCTATGAGGAATTCGCCAACACCAAGGCGGATCTCGTGTCCCGGGCCCGGACGCAGCGCGAATGGAGCTCACAGGGCGTCCGCAATGCCATGAAAAAGAGCCCGGACAACGACAAAATCCGCAGGGCGGCGAGCGTTGAGTCCTCGGAAAAGCAGGCCCAGAAAGTCCGGCAGATGGAGTCCCGCATCGCCCGGCTTGACGAAGTGGAAGAGCCGCGAAAGGAATGGCAGCTGCAGTTCAGCATCGGCCAGGCTCCGCGCTCGAGCTCCGTCGTCGCAACCTTGCGCGACGTCGTGGCCTATCAAGGCGACTTCACTCTGGGACCCGTCAATCTCCAGCTCAACGCCGGCGAACGCATTGGCATCACCGGACCCAACGGCGCAGGAAAGTCCACCCTCCTGCGGCTGCTGCTGGGGCTCCAACAGCCCGACGCCGGAGACGCCTCCATGGGTGCATCCGTGGCGATCGGCGAGATCGACCAAGCCCGCGGACTGCTGGCGGGGCACCTCACCCTGGCAGACGCCGTCGAATCCGTCCTGATCGAATGGAACTCCGCGGATGTCCGCACCCTGCTGGCCAAATTCGGCCTCAAGGCGGACCATACCTCCCGGACCGTGGATTCCTTGTCCCCGGGCGAACGCACCCGCGCGGCGCTCGCGCTGCTGCAGGCCCGCGGCGTTAACCTGCTGGTCCTGGACGAACCCACCAACCACCTCGACCTGCCGGCGATCGAGCAGCTTGAGGAAGCGCTCGACGGCTACGAAGGCGCGCTCCTGCTCGTCACGCACGACCGCCGCCTGCTCGAAAACGTCCGGCTCGATTCCCGCTGGCACCTTGACAACGGCACCGTGACCGAACTGCACCACACTTCCGGAATGGGGAATCACAAGCCATGAGCATGGATGGCGTCGCCTGGCGCTCGCTCTACAACATCACCCGCGCCAAGAGCGGCTCCCAGCCGTTCTCGCGGGAAACCATCAAGCGCGTGCTCGCTTTCGCGAAACCGTACCGCAACAAGCTGATCGCCTTCGTACTGGCCTCTATCGCCGGCGCGTTCCTTGCCGTGGCCACCCCGGTGCTGGCCGGCAAGGTGGTGAACGCGCTCATCGCCCATGCAGGCGTGGATGTCGTGATCGGGCTGGCCGCGCTCATCGCTGCGGTGGCCGTCGCCGACGCCGGGGTGGGACTGCTGACCCGGTGGCTGTCTTCCGTGATCGGCGAAGGCGTGATCGTTGATCTGCGGACGCGGGTGTTCGATCATGTGCAGCGCATGCCCATCGCCTTCTTCACCCGGACCCGTACGGGAGCCCTCGTCAGCCGGCTCAACAACGACGTCATCGGAGCCCAATCGGCCTTCGCGGGCACCCTCTCCGGAGTGGTCAGCAACGTCGTGTCCTTGGCCTTGACCCTCATTGTCATGCTCAACACCTCCTGGCTGGTCACCGTCCTGGCGATGGTTCTGCTGCCGATCTTCCTCATCCCCGCACGCAGCATGGGCTCCAAGCTGGCCGACCTCCGTCGTGAAGCCGCGTCCCACAACGCGGCCATGGGAACCCAAATGACGGAGCGTTTCTCCGCACCCGGCGCCACGCTCGTCAAACTGTTCGGCCGCCCGGACGAGGAATCCGCCGAGTTCGCCCTGCGGGCCGGCCGCGTGCGGGACATCGGTGTCCGCACCGCCATGTTGCAGTTCACGTTCATCACTGCGCTGACCCTCGTTTCCGCCCTCGCCCTCTCGCTCGTTTACGGACTGGGCGGTTGGCTTGCGCTGAGCGGGCAGCTGGCGGCGGGCGACGTCGTCGTGCTGGCGCTGCTGCTCACCCGCCTCTACGCGCCGCTCACCGCGCTGTCCAGTGCCCACGTTGAGGTCATGAGCGCGTTGGTCAGCTTCGAGCGGGTCTTCGAGATCCTGGACCTTAAGCCGCTCATCCAGGAGAAGCCAGACGCCGTCGCGGTGCCTTCGGGACCCGTTGCGGTGGAGTTCGACGACGTCCGCTTCGCCTATCCGTCCGCGGACAAGGTGTCCCTTGCGTCGCTCGAGGAAGTGGCGACGCTTGATACCCGCGGCGGTGAGGAGGTCCTGCACGGAATCAGCTTCCGTGTGGAGCCCGGTCAAACCGTGGCGCTCGTAGGGTCCTCGGGTGCGGGCAAGTCCACTGTGGCCCAGCTACTGTCCCGCCTGTACGACGTCGACTCCGGCGCCGTGCGCTTGGGCGGCCGCGATCAAGGTACCGGCCTCGATGTCCGGGACGTCACGTTCGATTCCCTCCGGGCGACCCTGGGCATGGTCACGCAGGACGGCCACCTCTTCCATGAAAGCATCGCCTCCAACTTGCGGCTGGCCCGGCCCGGAGCGACGGACGAGGAAATGTGGGACGTGCTCCGGCGAGCCAGGCTCGAAGCCATGGTCCGCTCCTTGCCGGATGGCCTGGAAACCGTGGTGGGGGAGCGCGGCTACCGCCTTTCCGGCGGGGAACGCCAACGGCTCACCATCGCACGCCTCCTCATCGCCCAACCGAGGGTCGTCATCCTCGACGAAGCCACGGCGGCCTTGGATTCCACGAGTGAAGCCGCCGTCCAGGCGGCCTTGGGCGAGGCACTCGAGGGACGCACCGCCGTCGTGATCGCCCACCGCCTCTCCACCATCAGGGCCGCCGATGTCATCCTGGTGGTGGAGGACGGATCGATCGTTGAGCGCGGCACGCACGCCGAGCTCCTCGCCGCGGACGGTCGCTACGCGGAGCTGTACAACACGCAGTTCGCGGAGGCGACGGCTGTGGCCCAGGAAGCTGTTCCGGAGCTGTAGACGCGGGGCGGGGTTTCAGCTCCGGGTGTGTTGACGAACTTCCGGCGCGACTTCCACGCGGTTCCGGCCGGCGGACTTGGCCGTGTACAACGCCATGTCGGCTTCTTTGAGGAGGCGTTCGCTGCTGACCCGGTGGTCGGGCACAAAGGCCGAGAGACCGGCGCTCAAGGTCAGGGTGCCCGAGGGGTTTCCGGAATGCGCAATGCCCAGGTCCCGCACGGCTTCCAGCGCCCTTGTGAGCCTTGTTTCAGCGCCGGATACCGTCTGGCCGGGCAGCAGGAAGAGGAACTCCTCCCCGCCGAAGCGGTAGATTCCGTCGCTTTCCCGCCCTTCGCCGGCAAGGGAGGCCGCAACCGACTGCAAGGCGAGGTCACCGGCCTGGTGGCCGTAAAGATCGTTGTATCTCTTGAAATTGTCCACGTCGCAGATCGCCAGGCTGTAGTCGGTTCCGTAGCGGGCGCTTGTGTGGTGCAGCTGTTCCAGGTCCTCCGAGAGCTTCAGCCGGTTATGGAGTTTTGTCAGGGGATCGGTCCGCGCTTGCTCCGCGAGCGCGGCACGGTAGCGCGCAAGATCCGTATGCAGCGAAGTCACCCTTTGCGCCACCAGCAGCCGGGTATGCAAAGCGAACGGGTCAAGCGGCTTAGCCACGTAGTCATCAGCACCGGCCTTCATGCCCGCGACGACGTCCTCACGTGAATCCTTCGAGGTGACAAGGACAAGATAGGTGTAGGAGTCTTCTTCCGCGCTGCGGATGGCGCGGCAGAGCTCCAGCCCGTTGAGCCCGGGCATCATCAGGTCAGTCACGACGACTTGCGGCCGGTGTCGCTTGTACAGCTCCCAGGCGGAGCTGCCGTCCGCGGCCACGATGCATTCGTGGCCGGACTGCTCTACTGCCGCCTTCGCCACCAGGCGCGAACCGAAGTCGTCGTCCGCCACCAGGACCTTCACGAGGCCACCGACAGGGCGTGGTCCAACGCTTTGTCAACGAGGGCAAGTTCGGCTTCAAGGTCGGCCAGGAGCGCGGGATCGACAGGTTTGCCGCTTGATGAGCTACGTTCCAATTCCTCGCACATCCTGGCCGCGCGGGCAGCTCCGATGTTGGCTGCGGCGCCTTTCAATTTGTGGGCCACTTGCCTGAAAGCGTCTCCGTTTCCGTTGTCCAGAGCCCGCCGGAGTGCCTCCAGGCTCGGTTGGATGTCTTGCCTGAAGGCTTGGGCCGCGGCGGGCAGCAACCCCAGTCCGTCTGCCGGGCCGAGGTCACGCAACGTTTCCAGCCTCGCGGGGTCGAGTGCGGGTCCGGCACTTTCCTTCGGTGTTTCGGGTATCCATCGCGAGAGAACCTGGTCCAATTTTTCCACGTCAACCGGTTTGGTCAGATAGTCGTCCATGCCGGCCGCAAGGCAGCGCTCACGGTCCTCATCCAGGGCGCCTGCGGTCATGGCAATGACGGGGAGCCTTCTGCGGCCATCGTGCCGGGCCCGGATGGCCTTGGTGGCCTCGAATCCGTCCATGACGGGCATATGGCAGTCCATCAGGACCGCGGCATACTCGGTTGCCGCAGTCGCGGCGACTGCTTCGCTGCCGTCAGCTACGACGTCGGCCTCGTACCCGAGCTTCGCAACCATGCTCCGGGCGACGAGCTGATTGACCTCGTTGTCCTCGACGACCAAAATCAGGCCGCGCGAAGGTTGGCTCATGGTCACTGGGATTGCAGCAGAAACCATGGGAGCCGCGATCGGGCGTGTCGCGACGAGACGCATGAGGCGGTCGTAGAACTCGGAGCTGCGCACGGGCTTCGTCAACCATTCTTGGACCCCGGCGGCCACGAGTTCGGCTTTGTCCACATTCATGGTGGACGTGAGCATGATGATCCGCGTGGATGCGAGCGCGACGTCGGTGCTCAGTTTGTATGCCAGCTCCAAGCCGTTCATGTCGGGCATGCACATGTCCAGCACCGCAATGTCGAAGGGACGTCCGGCGGCGGCTTCTTCGCGGCAGCGGTCCAAGCCCTGTTGGGCGTCTCCGACAGCCTCCGGATTCATCCGCCAGCCCGCCAATTGCGCCTGCAGCACCAGCCGGTTGGTCGAGTTGTCGTCCACCACGAGCACACGGAGTCCGGTGAGTTGCTCGGGCGAGATCGACGGCGGAGCAGCTGCAGACTCGCTCACTGCCAGGGGAAGGGTTGCCCAGAAAGTGCTGCCGTTGCCCAAAGAGCTGTCCACCCCTATCTCGCCGCCCATCACCTCGGTAAGCCTCCGCGAGATCGCCAGTCCAAGGCCGGTTCCACCGTACCGCCGGGTGGTTGAGGCATCGGCCTGCGAGAACGACTCGAAGAGCCTGAGATGGTCTGCCGCCTCGACCCCGATCCCGGTGTCACGGACTTCGAAGCGTACCCGCGCGTTCGCGGATTCCTGCTCCACGAGCTTCACGCTAATGACGACTTCCCCTGAGGGGGTGAACTTCACTGCGTTTGAGGCCAGATTGAGCAGGATCTGCCTGATGCGGCCGGCGTCGCCCACCAGCATCGCCGGAACCTCCGGCCGGCAGTATGCAATCAGCTCCAGGCCTTTGGCTTGGGCGGCTTCGGCCAGGAGGACTGCGAGTTCCTCCACCAGGGTGCGTGGATTGAAGGGCGCAGGGTCCAGATCGACCTTGCCCGCTTCGAGTTTCGAGAAGTCCAGAATGTCATTGATCAGGGTCAGCAGGGCTTCGCCCGCCCCCTTGACGCCCTCGGCATATTGGCGCTGGGTTTCCTCCAAGGGGGTGTCCAGCAACAGGCCGGTTAATCCAATGACGCCGTTCATCGGTGTGCGGATCTCATGGCTCATCGTCGCGAGGAACTCCGACTTCAAGCGGCTGGCTTCCTCGGCGGCTTCCCGGGCCGTGACCAGCTCAGCTTGCGCGAGCCGACGTTCTGTGATGTCACGGGATATCGTGGCAACTCCGTGGATGCCGCCAGCACCGCGGATGGGGGACATCGTCAGGGAGATGGGCACAATGGAGCCGTCGCCTCGTAGTCGTTCCGTCTCGTAGCTGCGAGTTTCTCCGCCGGCTCCGATAGCCGCCATGAGGCTTTCTTCCTCGACCCGGAGATGATCCGGAATCAGGAAGGAAACATGCCTGCCAATTGCCTCAGCGGCGCTGTACCCGTAGATCCGTTCAGCCCCGGGATTCCAGCTGGTGATGACGCCGTCCGGAGTCTTGCCCATGATGGCATCGGCCGATGAGTTGACAATGGCGCCCAGACCTTCGAGTTCGGCAGTCCGCTGGGCCACCTTGGATTCGAGGTCCCGAGTCAGGGTGATGTTTTCAAGAACCATCAGCACCTGACGCACAATGGCCAGAGCCAGCACTATGAGTCCCACGGTCTGAAGGAAAGGGTCGCTGGGGCGCCCGACGCGTATGGGGGCCACCATGACCGCACCGAAGACCGGGACATAGGGCAGTAGTTCCAAGGCCAGCGTATATATCCGGCGGTCCGTCTGGGGGCGCGCAGAGTGTGGGACCAACGGTGCGAGGGCGATCAGCAGGAACGCCGCGATCCAGCCGGCCGCCAGGGGTGTTCCGGTGAGCCCCGTGACGCCGTCGGAGGTCAGTTTCACGTAGGTACTGTCAGTGATCGCCAAGACGAGGAGCCCGCCACCCAGGCAGACCCACCTGAGGCGCTCACCTGGTGCCCTCCGCATGGTGAGCATGAGGACTATGGAGACCATCACGATGTCGGCAACAGGGTAGGCAAGGCCGGTGAGATAGACAAGGGTTTCCTGCCCTCCGGCCCTGTACATGGAACCGAGGACGGTGGCCCAGCTCATGAACAGCACGGCGGCGGCGATCACGGCCGCATCCAATAGTGCACGCACGAAGGCAACGCGGGATACCGGCGGGCGCGGAAACAAGAAGAGGGCGATGGCGGCCGGTATCGAATAACCGACGAAACCGGCGTCGGCTATCGAGGGGTAGGGATAGTCGTGGTCCAGGGTGAGTCCGAAGAACGTCCAGATTGATTGGGCCACGGCCCAGACGAGCGTGGCCAGGGCCATGAACCACCAGGCGCGGGCACTTTCGTCCTGCCGCAGGGCAGCGCCCGCGCAACTGGCTGAAGCGAGCAGCACGGCTGCCAGGATAGCGAAATCGCCGACGGTCTGTGCCGCCGACGACCCTTGGTTGGCTCCGAGGATCATCCCAAGGATGACCACTGCGATGCCGGCAGCGGCGATCATCCAAAGCAGCTTGGGCTTGCGCATTTTGTCTCCCCTCATGCCGACTCGCGGATTGCGATGGCGGGGACACTAGGGGGCAAGCCGGGCAGGGCGTCATCGGGAGTGTGGAACAGCCAGAGTGAGAGCCTGCGATACGCTTCCCAGTCCCGGTCGCGAACCCGCAGCGAAGCAGTGTGCTCTCCCTTCGAACTCGACCAGACCCGGACGATATCCAGGGGGATCTGTGCGGCTCCCGGGAGCTCCAAGAGGACGCGACCGGATTCCGGCAGCGCATCGGCCCCTACGCGAACAGCGGCGCCTCCCATGGAGATGTCCACCAGTTGGCCGGGGATCCCGGCAACCGTGACAGGCACCTTGACGGTGACCCTGTGGGCGCTCCTGCGTGATGAGGCGAATTCGGCGGCTCTGATCCGGAGCGTCCCCAGCACCAAGACAACCCCGGCAAGAACCAGCCAGACGCCGGCGGCAATCGTGGAGCCCGGACTTGTCCGCCAAGGCACCCAACCGAAGACTCCGGCGGTCGCATAGAGAATAATTGCGGCCACGATCACGATCAGCACAATGAGGATCCGCGGGGCCCGTCCGCGGAGCCGAAGTTCCGCAGCCCCTTTCGGGGTGACTTGAAACTCCGGGGACTTCCGGGAAACGAGCCACCAAAGGCAAGCCATCCCAACGGGAACCCGGAAAATCCGCAGGGCGAACGCCGTCGGCCAGTGGATCTGGTGGCGCATGAGTCTCTTTGCGCCCCACAACCTGACCCAGAACATGGCTGCGAAGGCTAGGGTGAACTCCACGGGCCCGGCGGTGGAGGTCTGGGCGCCTGAGACCATGACCGCCATGGGAATGATGAAGGCAATCAAAGTGGCAATTCCCTCCAGCCACCATAAAGTTCCGTTGATGTATTCGTGGAAGTTCCGCCAGGTCATCCAGCTCTTGGCGGCCCAAAGGCGCTCGTGGGTCAGGATCTGCATCGCGCCCATGCCCCAGCGTCGGCGCTGCAGCAGGTACTGATCCGCTGTCGCCGGGGCAAGTCCCACAGCCAGCGTCTGGTGGTGGTAGACGGTCTTCCATCCGCGCCGGATGAGTTTGAGGGTCGTGTGCATGTCCTCGGTGATCGTCTCGGTGGCCACTCCGCCTACCTCGCGAAGCGCCTTGATCCGGAGCAGCGAGGTTGAGCCGCACCAGAACGGCCCTGCGCCGGGAACGTTGCGCGAAGGCATCAGGACATTGAAGAACAAACCCTGTTCCCCTGAGATGCCGTCGTCGTCGAAGGCTCCGGAGTTGTAGAACGCCTGCGGCCCCTGGATGAGGGCGACTTCCTCGTCGGCGAACCATCCCAAGGTGGCTGTCAGGAATGTCGGAAGCGGTACGTGGTCGCAGTCCAGCACGGCAATGATGTCTATTGCGTCCTTGCCGGCCGCTTCCTCTGCGGCCATGAGCTCCAACGCGTGGTTCATGTTGCCCGCCTTGGCATGGTCATGCTCGGTGCGGGTGACCACTCGCGCACCGAAGGATGCGCACATCTCCGCAACCCACGGGCGGCTTCCGTCATCCAGCACCCACGTTTCGTGGCCCGGCTGAAGGGCGCAGGCCGCAGCGATGGTGGGGGCAAGGACCTCAACGGGTTCGTTGTACGTGGGGATCAACACTGCGACCCGATGTTCCACAGCGTGATGGATTTCAGAACCAGCCCCGTCAGAGGAAGGGCCTCAAACGTCACCAGCGTCCAAGCGATGACAAGATCGCCGCCTCCAAGCGGCATGGTGAATGCGATCCGCCACGTCAGGTAGAGCAACAACGCTGCGATCGCAGCTATCCCACCGGTCCTGGCCATTCTGCGGGAACGCGGAGCCTCGGGCGCGGGAGAACCCAGTTGCGCCGCCCAGCCGGCCATTCCCGCCGTCGAGTAGGCCTTGACCTCCATAGGAGTGTCACGGAACCGCGGCGGCTCCCGGCGGACTTCCACGCCGGATTCCGCGCCGACGTCTCCCCAGGCGCGTCGACGCTGTTCAAGAGATTGCATGCGATCCCCCAGCTGGATCTGACAATGCAGCCTGTATCAAATTAAAACAAACTGTGCGATCACTATAGCCAGTTCTCACCGGATTTTCATGGGAAAACCGGGAAGTTCAGGCACTGATACGCGCAGCATTGTCCCGGTGCGGGCAGGCCTACTTTTTCGCGAGCAGGGGCAGGACGTGATCCGTCAGGAGTGGAGCCAAATCGTCCGGAAGTTCAGCAGAGAGATCCAGCCACCGGATCTCTGCGATCTCGGCCGAAGGATGGGCCTCCCACGTGCCTGGTGCGGTGAAGACGGTAGCCTCGATATCCGTGGCGGCCTCGTTGGCGGCGACGGCGAGCCAACTCCCCAAGGGCTCCAGATCGGCCGGGTCGACGTCGATTCCGACTTCCTCGGCCAGCTCGCGGGATGCCGTCTCCGCCGCGGTTTCACCTGGTTCGGGCTTGCCCCCGGGGTGCATGAACTTGTCCGTGCCACGCTTGCGCACCGTCAGCAGCCGTCCGGCGTCGTCGTACACGCAGACCGCGCTGACGACGATCAGGTCCTTGGCTGGATTGTTGTGGGTCATTGCTCTCTCCTTAGCCGGGATTCGAGCAGCAAATCCTTGGCCGGTCCGTGGACGTCCCAGGCGTAGCTGAAAGCATCCGGCCCGTCCCAGAGGTAATTGACTTTGTAGTCATCGGGATCGCACCAGTGGCTGTCTTCGTTGGCGTGGTCGCGGAAGCTCATGCGATGGAACGGCTTCCCATCCGGGAAGTAGACGTCCATGGCGGCAGGGGAGTCAGAAGGGCGCAGGAGGTATTCGCGGAATGCCGGTCCCGTGTGGGTGGGCCAGGTCATGGTGCCGTTTTCGCGAAGGAGGAGCCCGCCGTCGGGGGTTCCTGAATAGCGCACGACGCCGGTGAACGTACCGCGGGTGCCGCTCGCCCGGTCCCACAGCGACCGTTCCACGGTCCAGCTGCCCAGCAGGTAGGCCCGCAGGTCTTGCGTCGGAGACGAATCGCGCAGCTGGTCTTTCAAGTGCCCTCGATTGGAATCGAACCAACGACACCGGCTTTAGGAGAGCCGTGCTCTATCCACTGAGCTACGAGGGCCTGTGCGAGTGCTGGAAGCTCCGGGGAGCCGCTGGCCGGGCACGCATACAAGCATACAAGCTGCCGGGGCAGCCCTCGAACACCGAGGCCGGCAACACAGGCGGCGGCGACAAAGAGGGCGCGGCACGTGGGTGCGCTGGCGCTAGGCTGGCCCCCATGAGAGAGCAGATGACGGCGCCGGCCGCCTTCGGCGACCACCTCCCGGACCTGGGCACGGTCCGCTCAAACATCGGCGGCTGGGCCCAGTTGAGCGTGGTGCAGTATTTCGTCGCCGAATCGGCGGTGATCGAAGCCTGGCGGGGTCCTGAGCCCTACGATCGCCGGACCGGGTTCATCAGCGATCTTGGCGCGTTCAAGTGCGGGATCTACGAGCACCGTGACGTCTGTTCGCCCCTGCATCTGCTCATGAATGCCTCCTTTGTGGTGCAGGGCCTCGGGATGCTTCTCGGGGCGTTGCTGCTCAGTTCGGCGCTCCTGTGCATTGCAGCCCGTCCCGGCGTGCGCATCCTGCAAGGTGCCGCCTACCGCAAAGCTCGGCCCACCGCCGTCGCGGTCCGGGTCCTGGCGGGTATCTCCGGGCTGGGAACTGTGGTTGTTGGTTTCGTGCCGGAAGACCTTGGATCTCCCTTCCACCTTGTGGGCGCCCTCATGTTCTTCATCGGTGGAGCATTCGCACTGTTGCTCCTCGGGGTGCTCTGGCTGCCGCATACCGCCATGAGCTGGTTCATCGTGGCGTGCGGGACGTTGACGCTGGGCGCCCTTGTGGTCGGTGGCCTGACAAGGATGGATGTCCCCGAGCCTGGAACCCTGGAACGCCTGATGGCTTATCCGGTCACGATCGGATTTTCCGCCGCTGGGCTAGTGGTGGCGCAAAGGGTTCGGGAAGTACGGCGAACGGCGGCGCGGCTTGCAAAACGCTGAGTTTTCGCGGGTAGCCTCATGTCAGCGGGAAGGCAATCTTTGCATTATCATGAGTGCACTCACCGGAATGGCGCCGGGCCGAGGGTTCCACGCAGTCTTGGCGCAGACCAGATTGACCGACACGGCAGAACATAGGACCCATGACTCATCAGCTTGTTCTGCGTCGTCCGGGACACGCAGGCGATATATTCCCCATAAGGGCAGCTTCCGAGCTCTCGGGTTGTGCCCTTCGGGACCCTCAGGGGCCGATCGTCCGACGTCGGCAGGCCACGTAGCGATGAGTGCCCAGACACTGCCCGCCCGGGACTCCCGGCTTCCCGATGATGCCCTGGATGCTTCATCCGAAGACACGACGGCCCCTGCCGCTCAGATCACCGTTGACTTGGCGGATGACGGGATTGTCGAGGTCACCTTGCCGCCCAACACTGTTGTCCGTTCGCGGGAAGCCCAGGCTGCCGCCGCGGCCGTCCGTGCTTTCGCGGATGGACGGAGGCTCCCGCTGCTGCTCACCGTGACCGGCGTACTGTCAGTCACGAACGACGCACGGCTGACCTACACGAATTCCGTGGTTGTCTCTGCATGTGCCTTGCTGGGGGAGAGTCCGGTGGATCGGGTGATCGCACATTACCTCCTGCGTGCAAGGTCGGACTCAGTTCCGGCACGGTTCTTCACCTCCGAGGCGGAAGCCCGCGAGTGGTTGAGAGAGCACCACCGTGAATCATGAGCCCCAGGACCCGCGGCTCCTTGCCCTTGTTGAAGGGGTGGTCCGGATTGCGGACGGCGACCTCAGCACGAGGATCCCGGTCTCCGGTCCGCGGGACGAAGTTGCTGCTGTCATTACCGGGATCAACCTCATGGCGGACGATCTTCAAGCCATCTACCAGGAGCTCGAGGAACGGGTCGAAAGCCGAACTGCCATGCTGCGCGAGGCCCAGATCGAACTCGAAAGGATGGCGCTCACTGATCCGCTGACCCAGTTGGCCAACCGCACGGCACTCGAAAGGGCGCTGAGCCATGAACTCGTCGAATCAGAGCGCGGTGAGCTCCCACCTGCGTTGCTCGTTTTGGACTTGAACTCATTCAAGGGGATCAACGACACCTTGGGGCACGGCGCAGGAGACACCGTCTTGAAGGTCACCGCCAGGCGCCTGCTCGCCGCGGTCCGGGACACTGACATGGTGGCGAGGCTCGGTGGGGACGAATTTGCCGTCATGATGCCCAAATCCAATGCGGCGCACGCGCGGGGCGTTGCCAAGCGGATCCTCCGGGCCGTCGGTGAGAGCATCGACATTGGCGAAGTCCGGATCATCTGTGGAACCAGCATCGGGCTCCGGGTCGCCGAGCCGGGACAGTCTGTGGACGACCTCGTGATGGAAGCGGATACGGCCATGTACGCGGCAAAGGCCGAGCAGGGGAGCAGTGTCAGGGTTTTCGAGC
Source organism: Arthrobacter sp. GAS37 (assembly GCF_044908325.1). NCBI lineage: Bacteria > Bacillati > Actinomycetota > Actinomycetes > Micrococcales > Micrococcaceae > Arthrobacter > Arthrobacter sp. GAS37. The sequence continues at coordinate 38,867 of NZ_JBIYDB010000003.1, read as the reverse complement.
CGGCTTTGTTGTACGCGCGCCGGCTCCAAGGACTCATGATCTCGGAACTGCGTGAAGCCATCCGGACAGATCAGCTGGTCCTCCATTTCCAGCCTGTTGTCGAGTTGGCCTCGGGCCGGATTGAAGGCGCTGAAGCGCTGGTGCGGTGGAACCACCCCGACAGGGGATTGTTGATGCCGGATGCATTCATCCCCCTGGCCGAGGAAACCGGCATCATCATCGATCTCGGCTATTGGGTTCTTCGACGGGCGATGCAGCAATTGCGCGAGTGGCAGGACGGCCCGGGCGTGGACGAAGACTTCAGTATGCGAGTCAATATTTCGACAACCGAACTGCAAAGCCTGGAATTGATCGAGCATGTGCGGGAAGTGCTCGCCGAAACCGGGGTGGAGGCATCCAAACTGGTCATCGAGCTGACGGAGTCAATGGCGGTGAACGGCAGCGACATCGATAAATACTCTCTGACCGGGCTCCGGCGTCTGGGTATCCGCTTGGAAATCGACGACTTCGGCACCGGCTATTCATCCATCAGCTATCTGCGGAGCCTTCCCGTCAACGTGGTCAAGATTGACCGCTCCCTCATCCAAGGACTGGGCGCAGACGACAAGGAACGGAACTTTGTGGCGGCGGTTCTCCAGCTCATTCATGCGTGCGGAATGCAGGCCGTTGCCGAGGGCATCGAAACGGCAGAGCAGGCTGCTGAGCTTGCCCGCCTGGGCTGCGCCAGTGGCCAGGGGTATTACTTTGGCCGGCCCATGGCAGCAGAAAAATTCGCGGAACTGCTGCGCGGGACCTGAACGGAGTTCCGGAGGCAACAGAAAGGCACCGGACCGTGGCCCGGTGCCTTTCAGGTGTGGCTAGTTGGAAGGGGTGGAGTTGGTGGTGGAGTTCGGCCACCAACCAGTGGCCTGAGGCGAACCCTGAGTGGTGGAGTTCGGCCACCAGCCAGTGGCCTCTGCCGAGTTCTGGGCGAAGTTCGGCCACCAACCAGTGGCCTCTGCCGAGTTCTGGGCGAAGTTCGGCCACCAGCCAGTGGCCTCTGCCGAGTTCTGGGCGAAGTTCGGCCACCAGCCAGTGGCGATGGACGAGTCGTGTGAGGGGCTCTGGCTGCTGGCGGACACAGCTGCCGAGCCGGTAATTCCTGCGAGCAAGATTGCTGCTGCCGCGAGGAGGGCGGCGAGAGTTCTTTTCATGCGAAAGCTCCTGATGTTTTGGGACTGATGCGACTGGAGTGAACGAAGTGAAGCATGCTCATTATAAGAGCAGCGACACGCCGTGTCATCAGTGTTCGTCCACACGGTGCAGAAACATGCTAAACGCTCGCCTGAACCATCGGCGGAGTGTCTCAGAGACATAATGGAGCTATGGGAGAAAAGAAGGTTGCGCCGTCGTACGCCGTTGCGGAACTGCAGGCGAGAGGGCACCGGGCCAGCCACGACTTCGCCAAGGCTGCCGATGGTGCGCGCTCGGCCGCCGATATTGCCCTTGATGAGGGCGATTCCGCCGGATGGTGGAACATGACTTTCCTTCAAGCAGAGAATCTTCTCGACGCAGGTGATTTCGCTGCGGGCACTGCGCTGGCGAGGTCCCTTTCCGAGGCACCATTGGCTGTGGCTTCACCCCAACACCGGGCCCGCGCACTCATATTGATGGCGAACTCCCTGCGGGGTGAAGGGCTCCTGGAGATGGCCACCTCGGCTGCGGCGTCGGCAGTTGGATTGGTCGATGATGACGCAGACATGGAAATCGACGTCCATGCCCGGCAGGCACTGATTGCCGCGTTTGGCGAGTCCGGCAAGCTGGAGGAGGCCTGGGAGGAGTGTCTTTCCCTCTCGGCGAGAATCTCCGACGAAATGGATGACCAGCTGGCCGGCAAGGCGTACTGGGTCATCGGTAATGTGGCCTTCCTTTGCGACAAGGTCGATGAGGGCCTCCACTACCATGAGCTTGCAGCGGAGACCTTTTCCCCTTCACGGAACCTTGATGTCTGGGCCAAATTCAACAAGGCATCGGCAGCGATGAGGCTGGCGGCGGAAGTGGCAGATGCGGCCACCCTTCGGTGCATTGAACGGGCGGAGCTTGCCACGGATGTCGTCGGGGGCACCGAAGAGGAAATTCTCCTGCTTCGGCTCAACCGCGCGCATTGGAACTATCTGGCGGGAGACGCCGGGGCGGCGCTTGTGTTGCTGGACGAAATCGTGGGCCGCGCTGACCAGTTGCCCCCGCAGATGGCAGGCGAGGTCTACCTCTTGATGGCGCGGGCCCAAGCCGGTACCGGGAACAAGCAGGCAGCGAAGGAAAGCCTTGTCGAAGCGGCCGATCGCTTCGACAAAGCCGGTGCGCACCAGCGTGCCCTCCAAGCCCGGGAGATGCTTGAGCCGGGGGCCGGTTCGGAAGCCTGATTAGGACCAGGAGTGGCGCCGGCGGGCGGAATAGCGCCCGCGGGGGGAGGCCTTGCTAGGCGCTCTTGGAACGCCGCCGCCCCAGGAACACAGCCGCGCCGCCAGCCACAAGGCTCAGCAGGAACAGCACCCAGCCCACAACGGTGAGCGTGGAAGCCAAAGCCACCTGGCCGGCGTCGGGCGTTGCAGATCCCAGCGCGGCGTCAACCGCCACGTTGCTCCACAAGCGGACCACCGCGAACAGCAGGGGAGCAGCCCACAGTGCCCAGCGCAGTGCTTTTCCGGCCACGTTGGTGCCAATGAGCAAAAGCCAGGTGAAGCCGAAGATCAGCGGAAACAGGGTTCCGGCGGTCTTGTGGATATAGCTGAGCTGGCCGCGGGCGTCGTCCGTCATGGCGCCATGCAATTGATGGACATAGTCGGTGGAGAACCCGCCGATGAGGGAATCGGGCATGGCCATGCCGCCGGACAACTGGGTCATCTGGTTCAGGGTCAGCAGGTGCACGTACCAGAACAGGAAAAGGCTGGCCACGACCCCGGCGATCACTATGAGGCGGCCGTTGTTCTGCGCCTTCCCGGGGGACCGCTGGGTGGTGGGATTGATCGCCGACGGCAAGTGGTGCCGGGGGACGGCGGCATTGGCGCCATGCTTCTTGATGCGTTGGGCTGGGGTCTTGGCCATGTGATTCATTATCCCGCCACATAAGCTGGACCCATGACCACCGGCAGGCACTCCGCCACAGAACTTGATCCTTCGCTCGACGACTACGAACTCGCTGCGGCCCTGGTCCGGGAAGCTGGGCAGCTTGCCCTGCTGATGCGGATGGGCGGGTTGCAGGGAGAACGGAAGACCTCGGTTTCGGACGTGGTGACCGCCGCGGACCATGCGGCTGAGGCCTACGTCCTTGAGCAACTGCGCCGTTGCCGCCCGGACGACGGCATCCTGGGTGAAGAAGGAAGCTCGGTGGCGGGAAGCAGCGGCCGCACCTGGGTGATCGATCCCGTGGACGGTACCTACAATTTCCTGCACGGCTCCACGTATTGGTGCTCGGCGATTGCCTTGAAGCACGACCGTCCGGCCTCACATGGGGTCGCCTCGGATGCCGACGTGATCCTCGGGGCCATCTATCAACCGGAGCTGGACAAGCTCTGGACCGGCGGCGAAGGCCACCCCGCCACCCTCAACGACGAACGGATCCCGGGACCGTCGGGGGCTGCCCTCAGTCAACTCGGTGCCGCGACCTACATCCACCCAACCTGGCTTGCAGATCCCCGGGCCGCCATGCCCTGGCACGCTGCAGCGGTGTCCGCAGCGTCACTGCGAATGTTCGGTTCCGGCTCCTGCGATCTCGGCCGCGTGGCCGACGGCGAGCTGGGATGCTGGTTCCAACACAGCTGCCCCGAGTGGGACTGGCTCCCCGGCAAGGCGATCGTCCGCGCGGCAGGCGGGGACACCGACGTCGTGCGGGTCAACGGCCTGGACTGGTTCCTCGCGGGAGGCCCGACGGCGGTCCGCGAGTTGCGTGCGGCGCTCACCTCGGTGCCCCAACTCGCCTGAGCATGCGCTCTCCTTGGTGTGAGGGGTGGACATAGTGCTGTTATGTCCAGTGGTTCATGCAAGCAGGGGACATGTCCCTTGGGGGCCGCGCGGAGTTTGTGCTGCCGTGGTCATTTCACGCTGCGGTTCCTGTGAGCATGCGCTCTCCTTGGCGTGAGGAGTGGACATGGTGCTACGGTCCCCATGAGCATGCCCCTTCCTCGGCTCGGGGAGTGGACATAGTCCTGTTATGTCCAGTGGTACATGCAAGGAGGGGGCATGTCCCTTGGAGGGGGCATGTCCCTTGGAGGGGATTGACCCTATTGGGGAGTACCCCTCGCACGGCGCTGGGCAGTTGCTAATCTCCGGACGGCAGCTCAAGCCCAGGGGGGAAAATTTGGATAACCGCACTGTCCTGCTCGTTTACGGCACCCGTCCGGAGGCCATCAAAATGGCGCCGCTGGTCCATGCCTTGCGTGCAACCGGCCGTTACAAGGCGCCAGTAGCAGTGACCGGGCAGCACCGGGAAATGCTGGACCAGGTCAACGCGCTCTTCGGAATCCACCCGGAGCATGACCTGAACATCATCCAGCCCCGCCAGACCCTTGCCGGGATCACGGAAAAGACCTTGCAGGGAGTCACGGAAGTCCTCCACGACGTCAGGCCGGACGCGGTAGTGGTCCAGGGAGACACCACCACCGCCATGGCCGCAGGGCTTGCAGCGTTCTACCAGGGAATTCCGGTGGTCCACCTTGAGGCCGGACTACGCAGCGGCAATCTGAATTCACCATTTCCAGAGGAAGCGAACCGCCGCTTGCTCGGACAAATCACCACGCTGCATCTCGCGCCCACCTGCACAGGCAGGGACAATCTGCTGTCCGAGGGCATCCCAGCGGAGAACATCGCGGTCACCGGAAATACGGTCATCGACGCGCTGCTGGGGACAGTCAAACGGGACGTTGAGTTTGCGGAACCCGCACTCCGCACCGTCACCGATTCAGGCCGCAGAATCCTGTTGGTGACTCTCCACCGCCGTGAAAACCTGGGCCAGGCCATGGTGGGCGTAGGCAGGGCGCTCGCGCGGATCGCGGCCCGGTGCCCCGAAGTGGAGATCGTCCTTCCCTTGCACCGGAATCCAGCTGTGCGGGAGGCGCTCCTGCCGGAAGTCGCGGGCGTCCCGAACATCACCATCACGGAACCCCTCGGCTACGTGCACTTCACCAAGCTCCTGAGCCTGTGCCACGTGGTCCTCACGGACTCGGGCGGGGTCCAGGAAGAGGCGCCGGCTCTCGGGAAGCCCGTCCTGGTGATGCGTGACAACACCGAACGCCCTGAGGCCGTGGCGGCCGGCACGGCGCGGCTTATCGGGACGGATGAGCAAACCATCGTGGACGCCGTCAGCGCCCTGATGGGGAACGACGCGCTGTATTCGGCGATGGCCACGGCAGTGAACCCCTACGGCGACGGCGGCGCGGCCGACCGTGCCGTGGCGGCCATCGACTCCATGTTGGGGATGGGTCAGCGACGCCCGGACTTCGTCGCTTAACCCATTCGGGTACCTTCAGGAAGCGCTCGCCGAGGGCCTTGTTTACTTTCTCCACGGGGGGACGTGTGTCCTCCAAGGTTTCAGTTGCAGCGCGCCCGGCGTGATTGCAACTCTCCCGAGGGGGCAATACTTGAAAACGAGACACAGGACATGGTCCGCCGCGGTGGGTGTCAGCGCCGTCGTAGCGCTGAGTTTCGGCTTGGTTGCGGCACCAGCAGCCACGGCCGGACCCGCTGACGTTATTTCCTCGGGCAGCGGACAGATTATCGACGGCAGTCTCCTTGCGATGCCGAACTTTGCCGGTGTGGCATCAAATGGCGCGGCAACGGCCCAGCAGATCGGCACACCGCCGTCCGGCCCGGCGGTCATTGAAAACAGCAATCCGCTGGATCTTTCCGCCGCCTTTGTCGTCGTGAACGTCGGTGCGGGAAACATTCCGTTGCTGGGCAACAACGGCATCATCCAGCTGGGCGCCGTCAGCCAGTATGGCAAGGCCGTCAATGACGGGTCCTCGGCGGCGTTTTCCGGTACGGTTTCAGGCGCACCGGGCCTCGTCACGCTGCCCGGTGGCCTGCCGACGGCGGGAAGCCCCGGCATCCCGGCGGCTGAAATCAAAGCGGGCACGGCCAACATCCTTGGTGGCGCCGATCTCGTGAACCTGGATCTGAAGATCACTACGCTGGCCGCCGCCGCCAAGCAGGACCAGGGGGCAGCTCCCGCCGGCGCCTATTCCGTTGCCGGCGTATCGGCTGATCTTGGTGGAACGGTCATTGGCGGAGTCGCCGGCACGATTGGCACTGCCATCAACACCGCCAACCTTGTCCTGGGTCCCTTGGGCGTCACTGTGGCGAATCCTGTTGCAGCTGGCACGATCTCCATCACCGAGGCAGACCTCCTGGCCGTTGCCGGTGTGCCGAGCCTGAACGCCCTGCCCCCTGGCACGGACCTCGTTTCGTTCCTGCCGCAGGCTGTTGCCGCCAAGATCACCAGCCTGGTCAACTCCACGCTGGCCAGCGCGACTGCTGCGGTCAACGCCCTCGGACCGATTGCGCAGATCACGGCCGGCCCCGCACTGGCTGTCCTGACCACCGCCCTGAACGGCGTCGTCTCGGGAGTGTCGTCGACCATCGTGACCCCGTTGTCCAACGCTTTGACCGCACTGGTCTCGGCCAAGGTCAACGTACAGCAAACACGCGGGGGCATCTTCACCAAGCGTGCGCTCCAGGTGGGTGTAGCGGGCGGCAGCATCGCCACTGTCAACCTGGCCAACGCCTCCGTGGGTCCGAACTTGCTTGCAGCAGCAATCCCGCTGGTCAACAACGACATCTTGGCCATCAGCGGCGCAGCGGCATTGCTGGCATTTGTTTGCTGGTTGTTCTTCCGGGCACGCCGTCGGGCCGCGGTTCTGGCGGTCTGATTGCGCCAGCCCGCAACAGACAAGAACGACGGAAGGAACGTGCAACATGTACGGAAATAGCACGATGACAGGGGGAGCGGTGGCGGGCGGCGGAACGCTCGCTGTCACCGGAGCGCCGGCCCTTGGCTGGGTCATCCTTCTGGGTATTGCGTTGTTGATTGCCGGGTTCGTGGTCCTCCGCAACAGCAGGTTCAAGACCGCGAAGCGGGCTGCGGACCGCAAGGATTCCTGACCGCATCATCCGCGGGGCGGCCCTACCTCAGGGGGCCGCCCCGCTTCAACTTTTCTTGAAACGGCCATATACAGCCTCAAAGCACTATCGGGGAGACATGTCAGTACTCGAGTCCGCGCAAGCTCTGGCATTCGTGCTGTTGGTGGTGTTCCTGGCCTACATCTGCGTGATCCTGGTTCCGTTCCTGCGCAGGACTCCCGATCCGGAGGGAACACCGGGAGGCTTCAGCTGGCACGTGTTCATTCCGTGCCGCGACGAGGAAACAGTGATTGGGAATACCTTGGCGAAGCTGCGGGGACAATTTCCCGAGGCTCACGTTTGGGTTGTGGACGATGCCAGTGAAGACGCCACGGCCCACATCGTGCAGAGCGCATCCGGGGCCGACCCCTTGGTTCACCTTGTGCGCCGTTTTCTCCCGGACGCCCGTTCGGGCAAGGGTGATGCGCTGAACGCCGCGTACCGGGCACTGGACGATTGGCTGCCTTCCGGCGTCGACCGTGAAACGGTGATCGTCATGGTGCTCGACGCCGATGGGCTCATGTCCGAAAATGCGTTCCGGCAGGCCGCCGGTCCGCTTGCCTTCGGGGATCCTGAGGTGGGAGCCGCGCAGACCGCTGTGTGGATGTCCAATGTGGATGACCCGGCACTTAAGACGGCTACTGGACTCGGACGTGTGAAGCAAGGCTTCGCCCGGTACCTCATCCTCATGCAGGACATGGAGTTCCGCACCACCATCGCCGCCATGCAGTCGCTCCGCCGCCACACCTTGACCGTTGGCTTGGGCGGCAACGGGCAGTTCACCCGGCTTTCCGCCCTCGACACGATTGCCAGGACCTCCGGGCAACCGTGGCATGGAGCACTCCTGGAGGATTACGAGCTTGCGATCCACGTGATGCTGAGCGGCTACAAGACCGTATACATGCATGATGCCCACGTGTCCCAGGAGGCACTCCCGGGGCTTCGCCGACTGCTGACCCAGAGGACCCGCTGGTGCCACGGCGGAATGCAGTGCAGCAGTTACCTGGGGCGAATTTTCGAGTCTCCCTACTTCAGCAACATCGGGGCCATCGAATGCAGCTATTTCCTGGTCCAACCGTTCATCCAGATCCTGGGCCTGGTCTTGTGGCCCACGCTGTTCATCACGATGGTGGCCCAGGGCTCCCTGACGATGGGTGGCTTCCAGGCCTGGCTGGCAGCGTCCTGGTTCATCCTCCCGCTCATCATTGTCACAGGCATCGCGCCGTTCGCCTTGTGGGGTCCCGTCTACCGCAAGCAGGCAGCCCCGGACAAGAGCCGCCTGGTGGGAGTCCTGTGGGGCGTCGGTTACTGGCTCTACATGTACCAGAACTACGTGTCCGTGTTGAGGGCAACATACCGCTTGGTCACGGGACGCCGCGGCTGGGCGAAAACCCGGCGCAACAATGAGAACGACGCCCAGCTGTTAGCGAAGGAAGCCTAGTGTCCGCAAGTGTCGAGTACTCCGCAGGCCCACAAAGGCCACCCGGTCCACGCACCGCATCGATCCGCACGGGCCAGGGCGGGCTTCTCCCCGGCCTGGCATGTTTGGCGGCGGCTGTCCTGGCCATGCTGCAACAGGAAAGCGTCCGCAGTTTCGAGGCCTGGGCCATGGCCTGGGTGTTCGATCGGGTGCTCGGAGGCTCGTCCTACAGCGTCCGCGACATCATTTTCCACAACATCGGCGGTGGGCAACCCTTCGGCCTGATGGTGACCGGATTGTGCTCCAGCGCGGTACTGATCGCCCCCGTCCTGGCCTTGTCCGGTGTTTTGTTCCTCATGGGCCGCATCGCGGTGCCACGATTGGCCCGCGCCGCCGCTTCGGCATTGCTGATTGTCGTTGCCAGCAACGGCTTGAGGTTCTTCATGATTGCGGGCGCACAGCAAGCCTGGGGCGAGCAGGGTTTCAGCATCATGCACCATTTCCTCGGCTCTTTCGTGGTGATCACCGGTTTTGCGGCGGCCATCATTGTCCTGGTCCGCGCAGGCAGGACCAGCCGGGGTCGGCGTGCCGCGTAGCTTGGCGAAATGGGCGACATCGGGGGCTGCAGCGTTGCTGCTTGCAGGGATCCTGAGTGGATGCAACCAGACCCTTCCCGGGGCGTCCACCGGCAACCCGGCAGTGGGCGAGTGCCGCCTGATTGTCTCGCCGGAACAATTCGACGCCGTCAGCGAACCGAGCCCGCCGGTTGCCTGCACGGAGGAGCACACAACCCAGACCTACAAGGTCACGCAGGTTCCGGTTCCTTTTGTCGGGGCAGCCAACAAGGCCTGGACAACAGCAGGTCAAGGCCCTCACCGCCCGCTTGTGCGACGTTGCCTCGCTCCGGACGTATCTCGGCGCCGGTGAACGCGACGGCACAACAGGGCTGGCCATCGCTGCTTACGCCCCGAGCCGGGACGACTGGGAACGCGGCGCCCGGGCCGTGCGTTGCGACGTGCTCCTGACCGCGAATGACGGCGCACCCCGGACTACCGCTCTGGATCTCAGGGGCGTGCTGGCTGGCTCTGACTCGGCCGCCTTGCGGCTCTGCTATCGACAGGAACTCGCGGACGGCCAGTTGAGCGACGACGGCGCCGATGTTCCGTGTACCGAACCCCACACCGCGGAGGACATCAGCGCGTGGTTCAACCTGGAGAGCAGTGTGGCCACTCCCGCCGCGCGAAACGAGCGGTGCCTGCCTTATGCCTTGCAGTTCCTCGGCGCTGACGCACTCCCCGCCGGAATCACGCTGCGTCCGATCATCCGGACGGTGAACGGCGCGCACACGGTGCGGTGCGCCGTCGCGCCCTTGCATTCCAATGTGCAGTCCAGTCCAGGCACCATCACCGGCACGCTCGCGCCGGCGGGAGGGCAGAGGCGTGGTTGACGCACGGCCGGATGTCCCGGAATCCGAACCGCCAACAAGGTTCGCCCCGGAACCGCTCCGTCGGAAGAGCGAGCCCGCGAGCCCGCTGCGCTCCGCGGTCGCCTACCTGGCCAGGACGTTCGGGCCGGGGGAGGTGGGGTTGGGCGAGGTGAGGTCGGGCGCGCCGGGGTCACCCCGCCTCCGCGGCGTTGCCCTGTTGTCCGGGACCCTTGCCTCGCTCGTCATGATCCTCCGCTTGTTCGTGCCCCAAACCGTTGGCATGGCCGAGCAAGGGGCCGGTCAACAACTGCTTTGTTCGCTGGGCGTTCGGAACCTCAGGCCGTGGGGCTACACGGACTTCACGAATTTCATCCATCCGAGCTGGGTGCCGCACCAGTACTTCGGTGAGGCTTGCGGCTTCACTGGATCCGGAGAGCCCGTCTATTCCTCACAATTGCTGCTCTTGTGGCTCGGCAAATGGCTCACGCCGGTGCTGGGTTGGGGACCGGGCCTGGATACGCGGGCGGTGGGGATTGTCTGCTGTGTTGTCTTCGGCGCCCTCGTCGCCGGACTCGTGGCGGCGTTGCCGGGCCGGAAACCGTTCCGGGTGCTGATCGCTGCGCTCGTCACGCTGGTCACGGCGGACGGGGTCTTCGCGGATTTCTTCGTGTCGCCCTACAGCGAACCCGCCGCGATACTCGGGACACTTGCCTTGGCGGTGGCGCTGCTTCGCTACTGGAACAGCGGAAGGCCACGCTGGGCGTCGGTGCTGATGGTGGTCTTCGCGGCCGCGTTCACGGTCTCGGCCATGCCGCAAATGGTGTCGTGGTTGCCGGCGGTTGCCCTGGCTCTCCTGTGGTTACCTGTGGGCGCGCGACGGCGGGCGAGCTCCGCGCGTCGTCGGTGGCAGGCGTTCGTGATGCCCGCGGCAGCCGTGGTCGCCATTGCGGGGGTTGCCGTGGCGTTCCTCGCGGTTGAGCCGAAGCGCGCTACCGAAATGAATCTCTACAACGCCGTCTTCGCGTCGATCCTGCCCGACAGCCCGGATCCCGTCGCGGATTTGAAATGGCTGGGACTGGACCGGAGTTTCGTGACGGCCGTGGGCAGCACCATGGACTCCATCAATTCAGCGGTGTACAACCCGCATTATCCGCAGTTCGGGGAACAGATCAATCCTGGCAAGATCGCCACGTTCTTTGCCACCCACCCGGAACGCCTGATCGGCCTGGGGGAGCGGGGGATCAGCGCCCTGCTCACGCCCGAACTCAGTGATGCGGGATCGTACATGGCGGATTCGGGCCAAGGTCCCGGCGTCAAGGAACGCAGGGTGCCTGTTGTCCTGGGCCTGTACACGGCGATGAAAGCAGCACCGGTTGCGTTGCTTGGCCTCCACCTGTTGACACTACTATTGGGCTTCGCTGTTGCCGCTCGACGGAAGTCCGGAATAGGGCGCCTTGCCGTGGTGATGGTCCTCGGCTGCTGGGCGCAGTTCTGGGTTGTCCTGATTTTGGAGGGGCAGCCGGAGATCCACCGCCAGATGATTGTGGCCGGGTTCGTGTCGGCGTTGTGCGTTCCGCTCTTGGTGGCGTTGGTGAGCATTCTTGCGTCGAAATCGACCCAGCCACAGTCGCAGCCGCACGTCGTTTAGCTCAGCCAGCCGTCTTTTCGAAGCTGTTCCTGAAGGCTGATGATGTTTCCCACGTTGAAGCCCGCGGCTGCATAGCGTTGACGGACCCGGTGCAGGTGGGACTTGACCGTCTGCTCGCTGATCGCCAAAAGCTCCGCCACCTCCCTGATGCTTCGAGGCGTGGGTCCAAGGTACAGCTCCACTAGCCGCCGTTCCCTGACTGACAACTCGACCCTCGTGCTGGCTGTTGACTCAAGCATGCCCTTGATATCCGGATGAAGGTATCGCCGGCCGGATGCCGCCGCGCGGATCGCATCCGCGGTATGGCCAGGATCGGCGGACTTGGGCACAATGGCCAGCGCGCCGGCGTCGAGGGCTGAATTGATGGCCATCACAGGCTGCCGGTCCGCCAGCAGGACCACCTGCATCCCCGACGCCCTCAGCGAGGAGACGATACCGGAAAGATTCGGGGCTTCGCTTCCGTGAAGTTCACCGACGACGGCGGCATCGGCCTTGGCCGCCCCGTCACCTTGGGCTATGCCGCCTTCGGGAGGCCAGGAAGAGGCCCCGGCCAGGACGCGGATTTCCGGAGCATTCATGAGAAGCCACTGCGAGAAAGAGTCGATCAAGAGCTGGTGGCGGTCGATGAGCAGGACGCGGGTCAACGTCGCCACCCCGCTGTGTCAACCACGATGCTGCACCCTTCCCGGTCATTGCTCGCTTTTGCACGGCCCAGAGAATCCAGCTCGGTCCACAACAAAGGTGAGAGCTGATTCTTGTGGACTCCGCCAATGCGCCATGTCAGGCGTATGCGGTCCTTGCCGGACTTCTCGGCAAAGAGGTGGATGTGGTGTGCCTCCCCTGGCCTTGGAGCGGCGCCGCCCCTGTGCGTGCCCCGCAACGTGGCGCCCACAGCCATCAGCATGGTGGCAGCCAGGACGGCCGGGCGTGAGCTCTCCGGCAGCTCTTCCACCACGTCAGTGGGCTGGGAAATGATGACGCTGCCGCCCAGGCCTTCCAGTTCCAACGCCTCTGCAAGCCAATTATCGGACCATTCCTCCAGCAACAACTGGCGCAAATGACCCGCAAGCTCCCTCGCTTCCCGTGCCACCGCGGGGTCCAAGGGCACGGACGGTGCCTGCGCCACCTTGGCAAACAATTCATCGATCTGGGTCTTGGTGATCGCCAGTTCGAGCTCCCGTGCGGACGTTTTGGCGTTGATGGCCCGGGTCAGGGCGTCGAGCCGTCCGCTCAGGCCGCTCGCCCCCTTCCGCTGGATGGCTTCCCTGCGCAGCAAAACGCTCACAGTTCCGACCACACCGGGAAGGAGCGAAAGGAACAGGATGTTCGACACTGTTCGTGGGTCGGCTCCAGGAGTGAAGGCGTAGGGGGCTGAATTGACCGCCGCGGTCGCGAGCGCGAGGGCGACGAATCCACGAAGATTCCATCGGTGGCACACAAGGAGGACCGCGACGGCGGAGAGCAGGGCATTCGATCCGACCAGGGCGAGCCCCGGTTCCTGCACGGTGGCCAATGCCGCGCAGCAAGTGGAAGCCGTGGCCAGGACCAGCCACGTGGCACGCAGATTTGCCAGCCGGCCCCCGGGCGTAGCGGCATCGGATGCCTGGACGGCGACGAGGAGTCCCAACAAGTCCAGGCCGGTAGCCAGGACGTGCCAGGGGGCAGCCCCCGTCTTGCTGCCTGCTTCAAAAGCGAGATAGGAATTGAGGATCCACAGCACGACGCAGGCTGTCGCCAGAATTCCACGGGACACGAAGAGGGGTCCCTCCACGCTGGTCCGCGAGATAGCCGGCATTGTCATGAGTTCACCGCTTCGAGCAGGATCGTGGTGCCTCGTCCAGGCGCGGAAAAGACCTGCGCGTGTCCACCGGCATCGCGCATCCGGGCGAGGACGGATTCTTTGACGCCCAGCCTGTCGGCGGGGAGCTTCGAAGGATCAAATCCACAACCGGAATCGCTGACTACTACTGATACGTGATCCGAGGTCCTGGAGAGAAGGACATCCACATGTCCTGCGCCGGCGTGCCTGTCGGCGTTCAGGATGCATTCATCCACTGCCGCCAGCAAGGCGGCCTGGACAGGCTCGGTCAGCGGTCCGGACATCCCGTGGATCTCCACGCTGAAGCCGTCCCGTGCCCGTTTCTCGGCGATCCGCCGCAGCCGAACGGCAAGCTCGCCGGGTTCCGGTGCCTCGGGGGGTGGCGAAGCGCCAAAGTCGACGCCGGTCCATCCTGGCAGCGGGGGTCCCGGTCGGGCTGTCGTTCCCGAGGAGGTGTCGGCGTCGAGCATTTCGCCCAGTTCCTTCGAGGAGAGCCCGGCGCCTTGGCGGCCGATCACGGTGAGGGTGCGCAAGGCGGTGTCGTGCAAATGCCTCGTGTTCCAGGCCACGGAGCTGCGCCGGTTCTGTGCCACGATGTTGGCTGCCACGGATTCCTGACGCACTGCGAAATCTGCCCAATACAGGGCCAAAGCCCGCGGTCCGCCAAGCCGCATCGCCAAGGTGATGATCCAGGTCGCCGCCAGTATGAAAGCGCTCGCGGGACGGACGCCCACCGCCGAAGCGGAGATAAGCGCGTAGCCCAGGACGAGAAGGAACGCCAAGGATGTGAACAGGATCGAGCGCCAGGTTTTGCGCATCGAGAGGACGAGGACGGAACTTGCCGAAAGGACCAGGGCGTAAGGGAGGAAAACGGGATTGAACTCGTCGCGTTGTTCGGAGCCCAACAGTTCCGCGAGCAGGATCAGCCCGAGCAGAACCGCCAGGCGCTGTGGCCACGCATCCGAGTGGAGCATCAGTGCGAAGCAGGCGAGGACCGCGGCAAGGAGCGGCAAGGACAAGGTAGGCGCCCACGAATTCCCACGGCTCGAGCCGCTTGGCCGCAGCCAGGAAGAAGCTTGAGGACGTGGTGATGCACAACCCCAGGAGGGTTCCGTATTTCGACACCACGCCGGGGCGGCGCGTAGTCCAAACCCCTCGTTTTCCCCGCATGCCGTTCCTTCGGATGTGTCCCTGAGCCAGCGAACTTGTAGCTTCCAAGAAGCATAATTGGGAGAGAGCTTCGCTACCGCGGTATTTCCCGGCTGAGCCGGTATTTGACGGATACCGAGGAAGATCATGCGGGTCCTCCGGTGTCAGGGGCACCGCCTAGACTGGTAAACACCATGGATATGTTGTTTGACCCGTACGCGGATGGCCCCTTCAAAGCTGCAAGCACAGCTGCCACCAAGGCCGCTCCGGCCATGCTTTCACGCGCCGGAAGCGGCGCTGCGCCCGGTGGCTCTGCGCCCGGTGGGGGTGCGCCTAGCGACTCTGCGCCCGGTGGGGGTGCGTCCTGGGGTGGCACGCCCGGCGGTGGGCAAGACCGGGGCCACTCGGGCTTGCCGTCTGCGGAGGCATTGCTCGAAGGGTTGAACCCCCAGCAGGAGGAAGCAGTCAAACATGCCGGCGGCCCCTTGCTGATCGTGGCCGGAGCGGGTTCGGGCAAAACGCGCGTGCTGTCAAACCGCATTGCGTACCTGATTGCCACCAGACGGGCCCACCACGGCGAGATCCTGGCCATCACCTTCACCAACAAGGCGGCCGCGGAAATGCGGGAACGCATCGAGGCCCTGGTGGGTGCCCGCGCCAAGTCCATGTGGATCTCCACGTTCCACTCCTCCTGCGTGCGCATCCTGCGGCGCGAAGCCACAAACGTGGGGTTGAAGTCCAACTTCTCCATCTACGACTCCGCGGACTCCTTGCGGCTCATCACTCTCGTAGCGAAGAACCTGGACCTGGACCCCAAGAAGTTTGCGCCCAAAGCCATCCAGCACAAGATCTCGGCCCTCAAGAACGAACTCATCGACGACGACGCGTTTGCGTCGAGCGCCAACTACAACGAACCCTTCGAGCAGGCCGTCGCCGAGGTCTTCAAGGGCTACACGCAGCGCTTGCGCCAGGCCAATGCCATGGACTTCGATGACCTCATCGCGCAGACCGTCTACATGTTCCGGGCCTTCCCCGCGCTCGCAGAGTCCTACCGGCGTCGATTCCGTCACGTCCTCGTGGACGAATACCAGGACACCAACCACGCCCAGTACGCATTGGTCCGCGAAATCGTCGGCGAGGGTCCCCAGGCGAGCGAGCTGACCGTCGTCGGCGACTCCGACCAATCCATCTACGCCTTCCGTGGTGCGGACATCCGCAACATTGTCGAATTCGAGAAGGACTACCCGGAGGCCCGCACCATCAAGTTGGAGCAGAACTACCGTTCCACCCAGAACATCCTGAGCGCGGCGAACTCCGTTATTTCGCGCAACCCCAACCGCCCGGACAAGAAACTCTGGACGGCCGAGGGCGACGGCGAGAAGATCATCGGCTACGTGGGGGAGAACGAGCACGACGAAGCCCAGTTCATCGCCAAGGAAATCGACCGGCTCCAGGACGAGGAAGGCCTGCGTCCCGGCGACGTCGCCATTTTCTACCGCACCAACGCCCAGTCCCGCTCCATTGAAGACGTCCTCGTCCGCGTCGGCCTGCCGTACAAAGTGGTGGGTGGCACCCGCTTCTACGAGCGCAAGGAAATCAAGGACGCCCTCGCGTACCTTCGCGTCCTGGTGAACCCGGACGACGACGTCAATTTGCGTCGCGTCCTCAACGAACCCAAGCGGGGAATCGGCGATCGTGCCGAAGGTGCCGTGGCGGCGCTCGCCGAACGCGAACGGACGTCGTTCATGACTGCGGCACGCAAAGCCGACCAGGCTCCCGGGATGGCCACCCGCTCCGTGAACGCGGTCCTGGGCTTCGTGAAACTCCTGGATGACCTGGCCGAAGTGGCCTCGGGTTCCGGGGCCGCAGCAGCTTTGGAAGCTGTCCTGGAACAGACCGGTTACCTTGCCGGGCTCCGCGCCAGCACCGATCCGCAAGACGAATCCCGCGTGGAAAACCTCGCCGAATTGGTGGCGGTGGTCCGGGAATACGAGCGCGACAACCCCGAAGGCTCGCTGGGTGAGTTCCTGGAGCAAGTCTCCCTCGTAGCCGACGCCGACCAGATCCCGGACGCTCCGGAGGGAACCTCCGAGGACGCTGCCGCCGCCGTGGCAGAAGCCAAGCGGATGGGCGTGGTCACCCTCATGACCCTCCACACGGCAAAGGGCCTGGAATTCCCCGTTGTCTTCCTGACCGGCATGGAACACGGGCTTTTCCCGCATCAGCGTTCCGCAACGGATCCAAAGGAACTGGCAGAAGAGCGTCGCCTGGCCTATGTGGGCCTCACCCGTGCACGGAAGCGCCTCTACGTGACCCGTTCGGAGGTCCGCAGCATGTGGGGCCAGAGCCAATACAACCCCGCCAGCCAATTCCTTGAGGAAATCCCCACGGGTCTCGTGGAGTGGAAGCGCGAAGGCACCTCCCGCCAAGTGAGCGGCTGGGGCAACGCCCCTATCGGTTCCGGGCGTTACGGCGGATCCTTCTGGGGCGCCGGAACGTCGCGCGGGGCTGCCGCCAGCGCGACGGCGGGCTTCAACGCCGACGTGCCGGCCGCCGTCGTACGCAACCGTGTCCAGCCGCAAAAGGAAGTGGTCGCCGTCGTCGTGGGGGACAAAGTGAACCACACGAGCTTCGGCAACGGCACCGTGATCGGCATCGAAGGCGCCGGTGACAAGACCGTGGCGAAGGTGAAGTTCGACGTCGGGGAGAAACGGCTGCTGTTGCGTTACGCGCCGCTGACCAAACTGGATTCCTAGCGGCTCCCGGCGGCTTGTCGGCCTGGCACGACGGTGCCCGGACACGCCGGAAAACCGCGTCATATAGCGGTTTTTCTACGGTCGATAGAAGTGTGTGCTTACTCACTTAACAGGTACTGTAGAACAGGCTGGCCTCCCCGGGGGGCTAAAGTTCGAGAGGAACTTGCGCAATGTGACCGGCTGCCTGGCGGCCGTTCGATGCGCACCTATCCGCAGCCGGTTTTCGCGGTCACCGTGGTTTCCGGCTGTACAGAAACTACTTCGACGTAGAAGGACACTAAACCGTGGACCTGTTTGAATATCAGGCGCGCGATATGTTCGAAGCGCACGGTGTACCCGTGCTCGCCGGCATCGTGGCGCACACTCCTGAAGAAGCAAAGGCTGCTGCCGAGAACATCGGCGGCGTGACCGTCGTCAAGGCGCAGGTAAAGGTCGGTGGCCGTGGCAAGGCTGGCGGTGTCAAGGTCGCAAAGTCCGCTGACGAAGCGCTTGAGCACGCCACCAACATCCTTGGCATGGACATCAAGGGCCACACCGTCAACAAGGTCATGATCGCCCAAGGCGCCGACATTGCTGAGGAATACTACTTCTCCGTCCTGCTGGACCGGGCCAACCGCAACTACCTGGCCATGTGCTCGGTTGAAGGTGGCATGGAAATCGAGCAGCTTGCTGTTGAGCGCCCCGAGGCACTCGCCAAGGTCGCCATCGATCCCGCCGTCGGAATCGACCAGGCCAAGGCCGACGAAATCGTTGCGGCTGCTGGTTTCCCCGAGGAACTGCGCGGCAAGGTTGCTTCCGTCATCCTGAAGCTCTGGGACGTCTTCAAGAAGGAAGACGCAACCCTTGTTGAGGTCAACCCCTTGGTCAAGACCGGCGCTGGCGACATCGTTGCCCTTGACGGCAAGGTCTCGCTGGACGAGAACGCCGGCTTCCGCCACCCCAAGCACGCTCACCTTGAGGACAAGGACGCGGCTGACCCGCTCGAGGCCAAGGCCAAGGCGCAGGACCTCAACTACGTGAAGCTTGACGGCTCGGTTGGCATCATCGGCAACGGCGCCGGTCTTGTGATGTCCACCCTCGACGTCGTGGCTTACGCAGGCGAAAACCACGGCAACGTCAAGCCGGCCAACTTCCTGGACATCGGCGGTGGAGCCTCCGCTGAGGTCATGGCCGCCGGCCTCGACGTCATCCTCGGTGACGAGCAGGTCAAGAGCGTTTTCGTGAACGTCTTCGGCGGCATCACCGCGTGTGACGCCGTGGCAAAGGGCATCGTCGGTGCACTGGCCGAGCTTGGTGTCCATGCCAACAAGCCGTTGGTTGTCCGTCTCGATGGCAACAATGTCGAAGAGGGCCGCCGCATCCTGGCCGAGGCCAACCACCCGCTGGTTACCCTGGCAGCCACCATGGACGAGGGCGCCGACAAGGCCGCCGAGCTCGCCAACGCAGCGAAGTAAAGGGACCTCACAATGTCTATTTATCTGAACAAGGACTCCAAGGTCATCGTCCAGGGCATCACCGGCGGCGAAGGCACCAAGCACACCGCCCTGATGCTCAAGGCCGGCACCAACATCGTCGGTGGCGTCAACGCCCGTAAGGCCGGCACCACCGTGCTGCACGGCGACAAAGAAATCACCGTCTTCGGCACTGTCAAGGAAGCCATTGCGGAGACCGGCGCCGACGTCTCGATCGTCTTCGTTCCGCCGGCATTCACCAAGTCCGCCGTCGTCGAAGCCATCGAAGCAGGCATCGGCCTGGTTGTTGTCATCACCGAAGGCGTGCCGGTTCAGGACTCCGCCGAGTTCTGGGCACTCGCACAGGCCACGGTGGACGCTGACGGCAAGCAGATCACCCGCATCATCGGGCCGAACTGCCCCGGCATCATCACCCCGGGCGAAGCCCTGGTTGGCATCACCCCGGCAAACATCACGGGCAAGGGCCCCATCGGCTTGGTCTCCAAGTCCGGTACGTTGACCTACCAGATGATGTACGAACTGCGCGACCTCGGCTTCTCCACCGCCATCGGCATCGGTGGCGACCCCGTCATCGGTACCACGCACATCGACGCCCTGGCTGCGTTCGAAGCTGACCCGGAGACCAAGGCCATCGTCATGATCGGCGAAATCGGTGGCGACGCCGAAGAGCGCGCAGCCGACTTCATCAAGGCCAACGTCACCAAGCCGGTTGTCGGCTACGTTGCAGGCTTCACCGCCCCCGAGGGCAAGACCATGGGCCACGCAGGCGCCATCGTCTCCGGCTCCGCGGGTACGGCACAGGCCAAGAAAGAAGCTCTCGAAGCTGCAGGCGTGAAGGTCGGCAAGACGCCGTCCGAGACCGCCAAGCTCCTCCGCGAGGTCTTCGCAACCCTCTAGGACACACACCAAATCAGGGCCCACGGACGCGAGGGACCCGCCGCGAGCTTGCGAGCGGTGGGAGCGTCTGGGGACGGCGCCCGTCACCTTCCACGCGAAGGTGACGGGCGCCGTCGTCGTTTAACTGTCGAACAGCCGGGCGGGCGTTGCCACGACAAACGCTCGCTCACCTTTGGCGGCTTTTGGCCCGACGCTCGCTCACATCTTGTGAGCGAGCGTTGGTGGTTAAGGCCGGATAGGTGAGCGAGCGTTGGCGGTTAAGGCCATATATGTGAGCGAGCGTTGGCGGTTAAGGCCGGATATGTGAGCGAGCGTCGATGTGGGAGGGGCGTCAGGGCCGCCCTCTTGTGACGCGATTCGATAGTTTGTTAGTATGTCAGGACAAACTATTCAAGGAGAGCAGATGCCCCTCGTCCGCATTGATGTCAACGAAGGCCGCACACCAGAGCAGCTTGGTGACCTTAGCAAGCGAATCCACGATGCCATCCTCGCCGAGTACGGCATTCCCGAGCGCGACTACTTCCACATCATCACGGAGCATCCCGCGGGCCAGATTGTTGCGCAGGATGCCGGCCTCGGTTTCGAACGAAGTACCGGCGTGGTCATGATCCAGATATTCACCCAGGGCGGGCGGAGTCGCGAAGCCAAGCAGTCCCTGTTCGCCGCCATCGCCGCCGGGCTCGGCGAGATAGGTGTCGCCGGTGAGGATGTCTTCCTGGGGTACGTCGAAAACAGTGCCGATGACTGGTCCTTCGGCTTTGGCCGCGCCCAGTATGTCACTGGCGAGCTTTCCGTTCCCGCGCGGTAACTCCGGCGTTTCGGGGCGGATTCAAGGCCAACTCACCGCGTGGTTTAGGCCATTACGTTTCGTTGTAAATATGTCAGTACAAACCTTTGACAGGACATGAATTCTGGTGCAAAGTAGTGGTTGTGGCCCCGCTCACTGCGGGCCGGCAAAAGCACCGGAGCTCTCACCGTCCCGCAAGAAGAGTTCACTACAGAAAGGTCCGCGATCACCGTGACCCACGAACTGCTCACCATCGGGCGCATCAGCGTTGATATCTACCCGAACGACATCGGTGTGGGACTGGAGGACGTGCAGTCCTTCGGCAAGTATCTTGGCGGCTCGCCGTCCAACGTGGCTGTTGCCGCCGCCCGCCACGGCCGCCGTTCCGGCGTGATTACGCGAACGGGTGATGACCCCTTCGGCATCTACCTGCACCGCGAGCTGCGCAAGTTCAAGGTCGACGACGCATTCGTCACCCCGGTGCCGGGCCTTCAGACCCCGGCCACGTTCTGCGCTATCCAGCCTCCGCACGACTTCCCGTTGTACTTCTACGGCCGTTTCCCGACGGCGCCGGACCTGCAGATCAAGGCTGAGGAACTCGACCTGGAGGCCATCAAGGACGCCGGTATCTTCTGGTCCACCGTGACCGGCCTCTGCCAGGAGCCCAGCCGTTCCGCCCACCTCGCGGCGCACGAAGCCCGGCCCCGCACCGGACTGGGCGAGGGCCAGTACACCATCCTGGACCTGGACTACCGCCCCATGTTCTGGGCGTCCGAGGATGAGGCCCGGGCAGAGGTCGCCAAGATCCTCCCGCACGTCACGGTGGCCATCGGCAATGACAAGGAATGTGCCGTCGCAGTGGGCGAGGGAACCCCGGACGAGCAGGCCGACCGCCTCCTGGCCGCCGGCGTCGAGATCGCCGTCGTCAAGCTCGGCCCCGAAGGCGTCATGGCCAAAACCCGCACCGAACGCGTTGTCTCCGCTCCCGTTCCCGTCGAGACCGTCAACGGCCTGGGCGCCGGCGACTCCTTCGGCGGCGCCTTCTGCCACGGCCTGCTGTCCGGCTGGCCTTTGGCCCGGATCCTGGACTACGCCAATGCCGCAGGCGCGATCGTCGCCTCCCGCCTCTCGTGCGCCGACGCGATGCCGACGCCGGAGGAAGTCACCTCGTTGCTCGCCGAACGCGGCCGCCTGACCCCGGCCGGCGCCGCCGGCACCGACGCAGCAGCTTCCCACGCAGCAGTTTCCGAAGGAGCAACACGTTGAGCTTCAATGATGACCCCCGCCGTTACGAGCACCTCAGTGCCATCCGGCTTGAAGATCCCGACGCCGTTGCCCGCGCCGCTGCCGCACGTCGCCGCCACCCGGGCCTGAAGTACGGGACCCAGAACTTCATCGTGGCCGCCGACCACCCGGCCCGCGGCGCCCTGAGCGTCGGTTCGGACCCGGTGGCCATGGCGGACCGCCGCGACCTTTTGGACCGGCTGCAGATCGCTTTGGCGAATCCCGCCGTCGACGGTGTCCTGGCCTCGCCGGACATCATGGACGATCTGCTCCTGCTCGGCGCCCTCGAGGGCAAGCTTGTTTTCGGCTCGATGAACCGCGGCGGCCTCGCCGGGCTGGTCAACGAAATCGATGACCGCTTCACGGGCCACACCGCAGCCGCCCTGGACGCCCTCGGTGCCGATGGCGGGAAGATGCTCACCCGGATCTGCCTCGGGGACCCGGACACGGCGTCGATCCTGGAAGCCACAGCCAAAGCCGTAGACTCCCTCGCCGCGCGCAAGCTCATCGCGATGGTGGAGCCTTTCCTGTCCGTCCGTGAGGCGAACGGCAAGGTCCGCAACGATCTTTCCCCGGACGCCGTGATCAAGTCGGTCGCGATTGCGCAGGGCCTGGGTTCCACGAGCGCCTACACCTGGATGAAGCTCCCGGTCGTGGCGGAGATGGAACGCGTCATGGCCGCCACCACGCTGCCCACAGTCTTGTTGGGCGGAGATCCGGATGCGGGCCAGGATGAGGTCTTCGCCAGCTGGCAGGCAGCGCTTGCCCTGCCCGGAGTCCAAGGATTGACTGTGGGACGGACCCTTCTGTATCCGGCCGACGGGGATGTTGCCGGAGCCGTGGCCACCGCCGCCTCGCTCTTGAAGACGACAGAGCTGCTGAAGACACCTGCGAAAGTATCGGAGTAAGAGTAATGTCAACGCGCAGAATGACGGTCGCCCAGGCGGTTGTCGAGTTCCTGTCCAAGCAGTACACGGTGGACACCATCGGCGGGAGCGAGTACCGGGAGCGCCTGATCCCGGGCACCTTCGGGATCTTCGGACACGGCAACGTCGCCGGCGTCGGCCAGGCCCTCAAGCAGTACCAGCAGCTTGATCCGGCGATCATGCCGTACTACCAAGGCCGCAACGAGCAGGCCCAGGCGCACCAGGCTGTCGGCTACGCCCGGCACACCCGCCGCCGGCAGACCTTCGCGATCAGCACCTCGATCGGCCCGGGTTCCTCGAACTTGCTGACGGGTGCGGCCCTGGCCACCACCAACCGGCTGCCGGTGCTGCTGCTGCCGAGCGACACCTTCGCCACCCGCGCGGCCGACCCGGTGCTGCAGCAGCTCGAGCTGCCCTACGCTTACGACATCACGGTCAACGACGCCTTCCGTCCGCTGTCCAAGTTCTTCGACCGGGTGTCCCGTCCGGAGCAATTGTTCTCGGCGTTCCACCACGGCTTGCGCGTCCTGACGGACCCGGCCGAGACCGGCGCCGTGACCATTTCGCTGCCGCAGGATGTCCAGGCCGAGGCCTTGGATGTCCCGGAAGAATTCCTGGCCGAGCGTGAGTGGCGGATCCGCCGCCCCGAAGCCGACGACGACGACATCCGCCGCGCCGCCGAAGCCATCCGTGCCGCGAAGCGGCCGCTCATCATCGCCGGGGGCGGCGTCCTCTACGCCTTCGCCAACGAGGAACTCGCCAAGTTCGTCGAACTGACCGGCATCCCGGTGGGCAACACCCAGGCCGGCGTCGGCGTCCTGCCGTGGGACCACCAGTTCTCGCTCGGAGCCATCGGCTCCACGGGCACGACGGCGGCGAACGCGATCGCTGCCGAAGCTGACTTGATCATCGGCATCGGTACCCGTTACGAGGACTTCACGACGGCGTCGCGGACTGCCTTCCAGAACCCCGACGTGAAGTTCGTGAACATCAACGTGGCGGCGATCGACGCGTACAAGCACGGCACGGTGCTGCCGATCGTCGCCGACGCCCGCAAGGCCCTCGTCAAGCTGAACCAGGTGCTCAGCGGCTACCGTGTCGGCGCGGACCTCGAGCAGAAGATCGCGGACGAGAAGAAGCGCTGGGACGGCATCGTGGACGAAGCCTTCGACACCCGCCACACCCCGCTCCCGGCCCAGAACGAGATCATCGGCGCCACCAACCGGGCCATGGATGAGCAGGACGTTGTCATCTGCGCCGCCGGTTCCCTGCCGGGTGACCTGCACAAGATGTGGCGCGTCCGGGATCCGTTCGGCTACCACGTGGAATATGCCTACTCCTGCATGGGCTACGAAATCCCCGGTGGCCTGGGTGTCAAGCGCGCCGCGTTGGCCGAGGCCGCCGCGGGCGGCAAGGACCGCGACGTCGTGGTCATGGTGGGGGACGGCTCCTACCTGATGATGCACACCGAACTGGTCACCGCCGTCGCCGAACGCATCAAACTGATCGTCGTCCTGATCCAGAACCACGGTTACGCCTCCATCGGTTCGCTCTCCGAATCCCTGGGCTCGCAGCGCTTCGGCACCCAGTACCGGGTCCTGGACAAGGAACAGCACTCCTTCGACGCCGGCGAGAACCTGCCCATCGACCTGGCCCTCAACGCCGAGTCCCTCGGCGCGAAGGTGATCCGGATCGAACCGGGCGAGAAGGTCATCGCCGAACTCGAACAAGCCATCCGCGACGCGAAAGCGGCACCGGAAGACAGTGGACCGATCGTCATCCACGTCGAATCGGATCCCCTGCTGGACGCCCCGAGCTCCGAATCCTGGTGGGACGTTCCTGTCTCGCAGGTCTCCGAACTCGAATCCACCCAGCAGGCCTACCAGACGTACACAGACCACAAAAACCGCCAGCGCAAGCTGCTCGGCTAACCCCCTCAAGCTTCAGACCTCTTCAAAGCCACAGACAAGGAAGTCCGCACATGTCGACGACGACCACCATGACCCCCATCAAGCATTTCATCAACGGTGTTGAAACCGCCGGCTCCGGCGACCGCAGCCAGCCGGTCTACAACCCGGCGACCGGCGCCGTGACCGCAACGCTGCGGCTCGCGAACCGGGCCGATCTGGACGCGACGGTCGCCGCGGCGAAGGCCGCGGCGGAAAAGTGGGGCGATTTCTCCCTGGCCAGGCGCACCGCTGTGCTGTTCAAGTTCCGCGAGCTGGTCGCCGCGCACGTGGACGAACTCGCGGCCCTGGTCACGGCCGAGCACGGCAAGGTCATTTCCGACGCCAAGGGCGAGATCGGCCGCGGCCTGGAAGTCATCGAGTTCGCCTGCGGCATCCCGACCCTGCTCAAGGGCGACTACTCGGACCAGGTCTCCACCGGCATCGACGTGTTCTCCTTCCGCGAGCCGCTCGGCGTCGTCGCCGGCATCACGCCGTTCAACTTCCCCGTCATGGTGCCGTTGTGGATGGCGCCGATGGCGATCGCGACCGGCAACGCGTTCATCCTCAAGCCCTCCGAACGCGACCCTTCCGCCTCGATGCTGCTGGCCAGGCTGTGGAAGCAGGCCGGCCTGCCCGACGGCGTGTTCCAGGTCCTGCACGGCGACAAGGAAACCGTCGAAGGGCTCCTGACCCACCCGGACGTGGACGGCATCTCCTTCGTCGGCTCCACCCCGATCGCCAGGTACGTCCACGAAACCGCCACCCGGCACGGCAAGCGGGTCCAGGCCCTGGGCGGGGCGAAGAACCACGCGATCATCATGCCCGACGCCGACCTGGACAACGCCGCCGACCACCTGGCCGCGGCCGCGTTCGGGTCCGCCGGGGAACGCTGCATGGCCATCTCCGTCGCGGTCGCGGTCGGGGAGGCCGCCGAGCTGCTGGTCAAGAAGGTCGAGGAACGCGCCCTCGCGGTGAAGGTCAAGAACGGCGCCGAGCCCGACGCCGAAATGGGTCCGGTCATCACCCCGGCCTCCAAGGAACGCATCGTGCGGATCGTCACCGAAGCCGAAGCCGCCGGAGCGGCGATGGTCGTGGACGGCCGCGACCTCGTGGTCCCCGGCCACGAGGAAGGCTTCTGGGTCGGCCCCACCGTGATCGACCACGTCAAGACCGGAATGACCGCCTACACCGAGGAAATCTTCGGACCCGTCCTCGTCGTCGTGCGGGTGGAGGACCTGGACGAAGGCATCAGGCTGATCAACGCCAACCCCTACGGCAACGGCACCGCCATCTTCACCTCCTCCGGCGCCAACGCCCGCAAGTTCCAGCGCTCCGTCACCGTGGGCATGGTAGGCATCAACGTGCCCCTGCCGGTCCCGGTGGCCTACCACTCCTTCGGCGGCTGGAAGGCCTCGCTGTTCGGCGACAAGCACATCTACGGCCCCGAAGGCGTCTCCTTCTACACCCGCGGCAAGGTCGTCACCTCCCGCTGGCCCGAACCCACCCACGCCTCCGGCGCCTCCTACAACTTCCCCTCCAACTGAGGATCCCGCAATGACAGAGAACAAACTCATCATCGGCACGGCCCCGGACTCCTGGGGCGTCTGGTTCGCGGATGACCCCAAGCAAACCCCTTGGGAGCGCTTCCTGGACGAAGTGGCCGAGTCCGGCTACAAGTGGATCGAACTTGGCCCCTATGGTTACTTGCCGAACGATCCCGCCCGCCTCGCCGAGGAACTGAAGCAGCGCGACCTCAAGGTCACGGCAGGAACGGTCTTCACGGCCTTCCACCGCGGGCTGGACCAATGGGAGACCGCCTGGGAACCTGCCCGTAAGGTAGCCGAGCTCACGGCCGCCATGGGCGGCGAGCACATCGTGGTCATCCCGGCCATGTGGCGCGACGACGTCACCGGGGAAGCAGTGGAGAGCGGGGAGCTCACCGAGAAAGCCTGGAGCGACCTGTTCTCCGGCCACAACCGTCTGGGCAAAACCCTGCTGGAAGACTTCGGCCTCAAGCAGCAGTTCCACTCGCACGCCGATTCACATGTCGGGGCGCAGGCGGACATCGAAACGCTCCTGGCGTCCACCGATCCCCAGTACCTGAACCTGTGCCTGGACACCGGACACGCGGAATACTGCGGAGCCTCCAGCCTGGAACTGATCAAGAACTACCCGGACCGCATCGGCTACCTGCACCTGAAGCAGATCAACCCGGACATCCTGAGACAGGTCAACGAGGAAAACATGACCTGGGCGGCAGCCAACCTGGCCGGTGTCATGACCGAACCGCCGAACGGCCTCCCGGACCTGCGTGCAGTCATCGAAGCCGTTGAAGGACTCAACCGCCCGATCTTTGGCATCGTGGAACAGGACATGTACCCCGTGTCTTTCGACGTCCCCATGCCCATCGCCAAGCGCACCCGCAACTACCTGCTCTCGTGCGGCTCCCGCACTACTGTGCAGTAGCACAGCAGCCCAGATACCTAAGGACAGAACATTGACTGACATTCTCCGCGTGGCCGTCATCGGCGCAGGCCGCATGGGCGCCGACCACATCAAGCGGCTCAGCACCCGCATCCACGGCGCCGAAGTGGCCGCCGTCGTCGACGTCGACCTCGCCCGCGCGCAGGCCGCCATCGCAGGGATCGACGGCGCCGTCGCCCTCGCCAGCGCCGAAGAGGCCCTCAACAACGGCGACGTCAACGCCGTGCTGATCGCCACCCCGGGCTTCCTGCACGAGGAAATCCTCTACAAGTCGCTGGAGAAGGGCTTCCCTATCCTCTGCGAAAAGCCGCTGACTCCGGATGCCGAGAGTGCCTGGAAGGTTGTCCAGGCCGAAACGGCACTCGGCCACAAGCGCATCCAGGTGGGCTTCATGCGCCGCTTCGACGCCGAGTACGCCGCTTTGGGTTCCGTGATCCGCGACCGTGAACTCGGCGAGCTGCTCATGCTGCACCACCAGCACCGCAACCCGACCACCCCGCCGGGCTTCACCAACGAGATGCTCATCAACGACTCCGTGGTCCACGAATTCGACGCCATCCGCTTCTTCACCGGCGAGGAAATCACCTCCGTGCAGGTCCGCCTGGGCAAGGCCACGCGCAACGCCCCCAACGGCCAGCACGATCCCCAGCACGTCCTGATCGAGACCGAATCCGGTGTCCTGGCCGACGTCGAAATCTACGTGAACGCCAAGTTCGGCTACGAAGTCGCCACCCAGGCGTCCTTCGAGGACGGCATTGTGAGCATCGGCGGCGACGGCGGTCCTTACGTCCGCAGCGCCGGCCGCTGGGGCGGCAAGGTCACCCCTGGTTTCGAAGAGCGCTTCGGTGCCGCGTACGACGTCGAGGTCCAGGCTTGGGTTGACGCGGCACACCGCGGCGAAATCGGCGGTCCCACCGCCTGGGATGGCTACGCCACCGCTGCTTGCTGCGAAGCCGGCGTCGATGCCCAGAAGTCGGGCGAAAAGGTCGCGGTACAGCTCAACACCAAGCCTGAACTGTACAAGTAGGAGTGACGATGAAGATTGCCCTCGATCCCACCCCGTTCCACCACAGCCACAATCTGCTGGAATTTCCGCGGCTAGCCGCCGATCTCGGCTACAAATACCTCCAGCTGACCCCGCACGCTGACTTCATCCCGTTCTTCAACCACCCCAAGGCCGACGACGAACTGGTCGGCCAGCTGAAGAAGGCCTGCAAGGGCGCCGACGTCGAGATCGCCTCGGTGCTTCCCGTGCTGCGCTGGTCCGGGCCGGATGAAGACGCACGCGAGGCTGCCGTTCGCTATTGGAAGCGTGCCATTCAGATCACGGTCGATCTTGGCGTGCAGACCATGAACACCGAATTCAGCGGCCGGCCGGAGAAGGCTGAGGAGTCCGAAAGGGCCTTCTACCGCTCCATGGAAGAGCTTCTTCCGATCATCGAGCGTGAGGGCCTGGACGTCCTCATCGATCCGCACCCGGACGACTTCGTGGAGGACGGACTCGCCGCCCTGCGCGTCATCCGTGGCGTCAACTCGCCCAACATCGGCATGGTCTACGTTGCCTCCCACACTTTCCACATGGGCAACAAGCCGCTCGACATCATGCGGGCGGCGGGGGACAAGCTGCGCCTGGTCCACGTGTCCGACACCATGGATCACCACGGCTCCCACGGGCTGCGCTACATCACCAACCCACCCGGCAACGCCGTCCGCGTGCACCAGCACCTCAAGATCGGCGACGGCGACGTCAACTGGGACGAGTTCTTCGCCGGACTCAAGGAAATCGGCTTCCTGGACAGGGAGAACACCGTCATGGTGTCCAGCGTCTTCGCCGAGGACGATAACGCCAACGAGGTGTCCCGCTACCAGCTGGAAACCATGGGCAAGTACATCGCCAAGGCCCAGTAGGGGCGCCTGAAAGGGAGGCGGCGATTCCTTGCCACCTCCCTTTGTCCCGGCTACCGAAGCAGGGATGCCAGGCAGGTGTTGTATTCGGCCATAACTTCCTCGAAGCTGAGCAGTCGCGGCCTGCCGTAAACGGTGGTTGTTTTGGGAAATGCGGGGAGTTCTCCCGGGGAGGACACCAGCGGTTCGCAGCTGCGCCCGGCGGTTTCCAGGGTGGCGATGCCCCAAGGGTGAACGGCCGGTGTGACGGCAATATCGATGGCGTTTAGCGTGTCGGTGAGGAGGTTGCGAGCGACCGACTTCCAGGCGGCAAGGAAGGATTCGCGGAGCATCTCGATCTTGTCGATGTCTTTGAGATCGTAGGCCCGGAGCAACTCTTTGGAGAGGGTGTCCCACTCTTCGGTGGACCGCACGAGCAGGTGGGCGGCCCGGATACGGGCGCTGGTTTCGTTCAAGGAAGGCATTAGTCTTCTTTCAAGGTTGGCGTCTGTGGGGTCGCCTGCGGCTGGACCGGTTGCGGGTTCTTGCCGGGGTTGCGGGCGGTGCGTGCGCGGGCGACGTGGCTTCGGGCGTGTTCCACGGCGGGGGCTAGTTCGGTGAAGAGGTGTTTGTGGTGGCGAAGGGAGTCCAGGACCCCCACCTGGGTGACGAGTCGGAGGTGGCGCTCCTGGATTCCTTTGATCAGCACGGTGATTCCGCGGCGTTCCAGGGCCTGGACGATGTCGGTGATGGTTCTGGCCCCGGTTGCGTCCAGGATCTGCAGTTGTGACATGCGGATGATCACGACGTCGACGTTCCGGATGGCGCTGACCCTCTCCAGGACGCGTTCGGCGGCGGCGAAGAACAGGGCGCCGTCGAGCCGGAACACGGCGATGTGCTCGTCGCCTTCGTGGACCGGGCCGGGGATTTCCTCCCGGTGCACCCCGCTGGACCGGACCAGGGCACGCAGGGCGAAGAAGGCGGCGGCCGCGATCCCGATTTCCACGGCCTCGATCAGGTCGAAGGACACGGTGATCAGTGCGGTGACGAAGAACACGACCGTGTCGGCGCGGGTTGATCCGATCACGCTGCGCAGCGTTTTGAGGGAGACCATGCGTGTAGCGGTGACCATCAGCACCCCGGCCAACGCGGCAAGGGGGATGCGGGAAACCGGGCCGGTGGCCAGGTACACCACGGCCAGCAGGACCAGCGCATGGGTGATGGCGGCGAGGCGTGTCCGGCCGCCCGAGCGAATGTTCACCGCGGTGCGGGCGATGGCACCCGTGGCCGGCATGCCGCCGAAGAATCCGGACGCGACGGACGCCAGGCCCTGGCCCAGGAGCTCACGGTCCGCGTCGTAGGGGCCGGTATCGGAGATCGACGCCCCGACCCGTGCCGAGAGCAGCGACTCGATCGCGGCCAGGGCCGCGATCGTGGCCGCGGACCCGGCCAGCGCGGTGATCGTCGCCAGGTCCAGGGAAGGCATCATGGGGGCCGGCAGGGAATCGGGCAGGGCGCCGATCCGGGTCACGGGCAGGTCGAGGAGCTGCGCGGCCACGGTGGCGATGATGATCGCGATGAGCGAGCCCGGGATCCGGGGATGGATCCGCGGTGAGGCAACCATGATCACCGCCACCAGAGCTACCAGGGCAAGCGGAGCAAGAACCGAGGCTGGTGACACGGTGCCGATGGCCTGGATGGCCGAGATGACGGCGTTGCTGCTGGGCCCGGGCTTGGTGCCGAACGCAGCAGGGACCTGCTGCAGGAAAATGATGACTGCGATTCCGACGGTGAAGCCCTCGATCACCGGCCAGGGCAGGAGCGTCACGACCCGCCCGAGTTTGAGCAGCCCGGCGGCGACCACTATCACCCCGGCAAGGACCGAGACAGCGGCCAGTGCACCGAGCCCGTGGGCGGCGATGACCGGGCCTAGAACCACGACCATGGCGCCGGTAGGTCCGGAGACCTGGATATTGGAACCGCCGAAAACGGCCGCGATCACGCCGGCGATTACGGCGGTGATCAGTCCGCTGGCCGCACCCGCGCCGGAGCTGACACCGAACGCGAGGGCCAGCGGCAGTGCGACGATGCCGACGGTGACCCCGGCAACCAGGTCTCCTTTCCAGGTACGCGGCAACAGCGCGTAATCCTGCCGCGCGGGCAGGAAGGCCCGGGCCGCGACCAGGATCTTCATCGGGTGCCGGCCGCTGCGGCTGACGCGGGTGCAGTCGCTTCTGAGGACTCAAGCTGCGCCCGGGTGGTGTGCAGCATGTCGTTGAGCAGCAGTCTCGCCACGGAGAGGAGTTCCGCGACCTGCGGGTACGCCAAGGTGTAGAACATCTGCAGCGCCCGTCGCTCTCCCTTGACGAGCTGATATCGGCGCAGCACCGACAGATGCTGGGACAGGTGCGACGCCTCCAGGCCCGTTGCGGCCAGAAGCTCTGTCACTGAGACTTCGGGCGCCGCCGACAGCAGCTCCAGTACCCGGATCCTGACCGGGTGGGCCAGCCCCTTGAACAGATTGGCCTTCACCTCGTACAGCGGTGCCCGGAAATCCGCGAACTCTTCCATGACTGCTCCCTGCCCGCCAGCACAAACCGTTGCTTGACTATTTTATGGATTCATCATCCAGTGTAGCAAGGGCGGGAACAGAAAGCCCTGCGTGCCAACACAAGGAGGGCCTCTCCGAATCTCGGATGAGGCTCTCTCGTTACGCTGGCTTGTTGCAGGTTCCAGCGTCGTCGCCTTCAGCGCCCTGAGAAGCGATGCTACCCGTTGGTCAATATTCCATAGTTGGGATTGGCGTTGAAGAATGCCTGGACTGGAGCGGTGATGACCGTTGCGCTGCACTTCCGTGTTTCGGTCGCAGGCGCGCCTTGGCAGTTGTTGCCACCGCTGCGAATTCCGCTAATGATGCCTGCAGAATATGCGTAACCGTTACGTGCAGCGACCGCGGGCCCTCCGGAGTCGCCGTTGCCGGCCGCGGAAATGCCGTCCTGCTGGACAGAGATTGCCATCTGGCCATAGCAAGGCCCACGTCCAGCGAAGCCGTAACAGACGCTCTTGTTGATTTCCGTGACCTTATTGTTGCAAATCATCCCCGACTGGGACCCGGAATAGCACCAATAGTCATTCAGGATTGGGGGTACCGCTCCCTTGACTCCCAAGCCTGTGTTGCTGTTGGTGGGTCCGTCATAGATAACACCGCCGAATGACGTTGCGCTGCCAGCAAGAGTGCTGATCAGCTTTAAGTCGGATCCACCGCTATTGGTGTCTGCGAAGGCTCCAAGTATTGATGAATCCGAGTAGTTGCCGGTGCGCCAAACGGCTCCCGTAGGTCCGCAATGGTCGGCAGTCAGATTCTTGGTGACCAGTGTCGTCCCGCTCATGTAGCCGACACCGAATCCAGTGGTGCAGATGCTTGCTTTTCCCGGACTTGTCGGTCGACTCATGAGAGCGCCGCCCCAGTGCGGTGGAGATGGGTCGTATTGGCGGTCAATCGGTTCTGCCCGCGGGCCTTCCTCAACGATGAGAGGGTAGACAGACTCGACAGACGAGTCTGCCGGGGTCTCTAACAGCCGTTGTGGTCCCGATTGAGTTTGGATAACGATACCGTCGGCGTTCTTCGTCGGACCGGCCGAGACCACGGCGGCACCATCGACTGTTGGATACGCAGCGACGATCCTGTCGGCTTCCGCCCGTAGTTCCCTAACTGAATACTTGTCCTCGGCAAGAGCGAAATCCCTTGTTGGCATTGCGCTGCTCAAGGTCTTGGCAATCTTGTCCGCTCCTCCGCGGTGGTGTACAACCAGTCGAGCCGCTGACTCATCCCATTCGTAGTGGTTGAACTCAGTCAGGGAGTTGATTTCCCTCTGCACTGACTTGAGCGCGTCGTAGATTGTGGTCGGAACTCCGAGTTTTTCCTTTTTCGATGCCGGTACAATTGTCTTGTCCCCGGAATGTGATTGAACAGTGATGTTGGCGTTCGCCGGGATGGCAGCAGCTGCAGCCAAAATTATGGTCCCAAGCGTTACGGCAAAAAGACGAGTTTGATTGCGTAGTCTCAAATTTCCCCCCGAAATTTAGAGGGCGTGGATGCCCTCGGACGCTCAGAGGATAGCCACGAGAGATGTCAAGTAGGTGGCCCCCAAGGGCAAATAATACGAACGAAGAAGAAACTCCAGGAGATGCCCGCACATGGTCGAACAGAACGGTTTTTCCATCAGTGAGCTACGGCGCCGTCCCATCACGGCGCTTACGGCATTGCTGGGCATGCTAATTATTGTGATCGCGATAGCGCTGCCTGCCCTGTGGACAGACAGCTACCCGGTTCGTAAAGCCTCAGCGAGCATGACCGCAGCAGGCGCTGGCCTCCTGGTGCTCGGGCTTTCACTGAGCACGTTCCTGAAGCCAGGTACCCGCGCCAAAGAATTCACCTTCGTAGGTTCTGGAGGGATTGGAATGGCAATGATGGTCATCGGCGCACTGACTCTCGTGGAAATCGACCGCCCGGTGTGAATCGGTGTGAAAATTGAGAGGGAGGGCCGGGAAACCCGACCCTCCCTCTCAATTTCCGTGGTGTCGCGACTAGTTCCTAAGCCGTCACGTTCAGCGACGCCGTGAGCGCTGCGTCGGCGTCCCGCAGGACCTTGGCGGCGACCTCGAGCCCTTCGATCCGGCCCAAGGAAGTGTCTTCGTGCTCGATGTTGACCAGCATGTTCGGGTCCACTTCATGCAGGGCACGCAGGAACTCGGTCCAGTAGGCGGTATCGTGCCCGCGGCCGAGCGCCACGAAGTCCCACGCGGAGTTCTTGGGCCACTCGTTGGCCCACTCATCTCCGCCGAGGTTGGTGCGGCTTTCGTCCGGCGAGAGGCGACGGAAGCTGTTGTCGAGGACGCCGTAGAGGGCGGCGTTCTCGGTATTGACGCGGACGTCTTTCGCGGCTGCCTGGAAAACCAGCGGGCCGAGTTCGCGGACCACGGCTACCGGATCCATCTGCTGCCAGAACAGGTGCGAAGCATCCAGTTCAACGCCCACATGGGTAGCTCCCGTGAGCTCGATGAGCTTGTGCACGTCGGCGGTGTTGAACGCGATGTTCTGCGGGTGCAGTTCGAGGGCCATCTTGACGCCATGGTCAGCGGCCAAGCGGTCGGTCTCGCGCCAGAACTTCGCCGCGACGTCCCATTGGTAGTCCAGCACATCCAAAGCCGCCGAGTTCCAGGCGTTGACGATCCAGTTCGTCACGGTGGCTCCAGGCTCACCCCCAGGCAGGCCGGACATGGTCACTACCCGGTTCTGGCCGAGACGCTCTGCAAGCCGGATGGAGCGGCGGATGTCCTCGGCATGCTTCTCGCCGATCTCGCGATTCGGGTGCAAGGGGTTGCCGTTGCAGTTCAGTCCTGCGATCGCGACGCCGGTCCCCTCGAAGATGCCCAGGTAGTCGTCCCGCGCGGCATCCGAAACCAGGATGTCGTCCATGGTGGGCACGTGGACGGCAGGCAGGAACCCGCCTGTGTTGATCTCGATGCCCGTCAGACCCAGATCCGCGATGACCTTGAGGGCTTCAGGAAGCGGCCTGTCGTGCAGGATTGCGTTGTAGACGCCGAGTTTCATAGCGTGATGGTCTTTCCGTTGTTGAGTGCGGATTCCGTGACAGCGCCGAGCAGCTCCATGTTTCGCACGCCTTCGTCGAACGTGGCGCAGCGGGGGAGCGACTCGGATTCCGGCAAACCGGCAACCTCTTCGAGGAACGCGCGGGCCTGGTAGCCGAATGCGTCGTTCTGGCCGAAGCCAACCTCGGGGGCGTCCATTGCGAGGCCGCCGGCGATGTAGGGGTGGCCCGGGCCGAGGATGACCTGGCGGTAGCCGTTCTCGTTGCCGGAGCCATCGTTGAGGAACAGCTGGATTTCGGAGGGGCGGCGCTGGTCGAACTTGGCTGCACCGTTCTCGCAGAACACTTCGAAGTTGAGGCTGTTGGCGTGGCCGGCGGCAACGCGGGAAACTTCGAAGCTGCCGGCGCCGTTCTCGAACTCTGCGTTGAAGGCGGCGTAGTCGTCGTTCTCCACGGCCTCAAAGGTGTCGCTGACAGCGGCGTGGTCGTGGCCAATCACGGCGGCGAGCGGCAGGGGGCGCTTGTCGATGACGGTGCTGAGGCGCCCGCCGCTGATGGACTTGATGTCGCCGCACAGGAACTCGGAGACGTAGGCCAGGTGGCTTCCGACGTCGGCCAGCGCGCCGGAACCGGGGCCGCCCTTGTAGCGCCAGCTCATGGGAGCCGACGGGCTGAAGCCGTAGTCGGTCCAGTAGCGTCCGCTGAAGTGCAGCACCTTGCCGAGGACGCCGGTGCGGATCAAGTCGCGGATGTAGGCAATGCCGGGCGTGCGGCGGAACGTAAAGCCGATGCGCGCGATGCTGGAAGCGTTGCGGGCGGCTTCCGCCATGGCGCGGGCGTCCTCGATCGAGTCGCTCAGCGGCTTCTCGCAGAGGACATGCTTTCCTGCGGCCAGGAGTCCCTTGACCACCTCGCGGTGGTGGGAATTCGCGATGACGACACTCACGACGTCGATGTCGTCGGCTTCCGCGATCGCCTGCCATGAGGTGTCATTGCGTTCGTAGCCAAAACGTCGGGCGGCGAGGGACCCGAACTCTGCGTTCACATCGCCGATGGACACGAGGCGCACCGGCGGAAGCACCGGGCTGTAAAGGGCGGACGCTGCGCGGTAGGCCGCCGCGTGGGCCTTGCCGGCCATTCCTGCGCCGATGACGGCGACCCCTAGGCTCTCAGCCATTGATTTCTCCTTCGAAATTAAGCCTGGGTGCCGAACACCCCTTGCGGCATTTTGGAGCGCTACAATTTAGCACTGGACTCAAATCCTAATCATGTGAGTATGTCCTGTCAATGTCCTCCGAATACCCTTGACAACAGAGTGGAAAGGTTCCCCGAATCGTGAGTGCGACAAGTCCTAAATCCCGCCGCCCGACCATCTATGACGTTGCCAAACATGCCGGCGTCTCGCCGTCGTTGGTGTCCTTGGTCCTCCAGTCGCCGGAAAGGGTCAGTGACAAGCGCCGCCAAGCTGTCCAGTCGGCCATGTCTGAGCTCGGCTACCGTCCCAGCAGGGCCGCCACCACGCTGGCGAGCAATCGGACCAAGAGTATTGGCCTGCTCATTGACGACTACAGGAACCTTTGGTTCGTCGATCTCCTCAGGGGAATGGAGTCGGTACTTTCGGAGCTCGGCTACCACGTCACGCTGGCCGACTCCCGGCCCGGCGAGAACCGCATCAAGGAAGCAGCCGACGGACTTCTTGCCATGCATGTTGACGCGCTTGTCATCGCCGCAGAACCGAGCGAGTCCATGCTGGACCGGACATGGGTGCCCACGGTGGTGGCCGGGTGGCGCAAGGGGGTGCCGGCCGGTGCCGACCTCATAACGAACGACGACGACGGCGGAGGCGGCATGGCCGCTAACCACTTGTTGGGGCTCGGTCATACCCGCATCGGCCATCTCTCAGGGTCCGACGGCGCGTCAGCCCACCGGCGTGCCGGTTTCCGGCGGCAGATCCAGGCGGCCGGCGTCGAACTCCTGATAGCCGAGTCCGAAGGTACTTCGGAGGAAGACGGCTACGCCGCCGCTTCTTGGCTCCTGGACCACCATCCGGACGCGACGGCGATCTTCGCGGCCAACGACACCATGGCCGTGGGCGCCTTCGCCGTCCTCAAGGCCAGGGGCCTTCGCGTGCCCGGCGACATTTCGGTGATCGGCTATGACAATTCCCCGCTGGCCAAGTCGAGGTACTTGGACATCACTTCCGTCGACAACCGAAGCGACCTCGTCGGCATCGACGCTGCGCACAGGCTGCTCGCGAGGATTGAAGACCCCGCAATCAAGCCCGAGCGCACCTTGATTGATCCCGTCCTGGTTGTGCGAAGTACCACGGCCCGACCGGCTCCCTAGCCCCGATCTGACGGTGTTCGCACGGGATCACGTAACCGTCTCACGTAAAAACATCCTAATGTCAGGACAAAGTATTGACATCTGTGAGGCTAGTCACCATGATCTGTGTAGAGGGCTTTGAGCTCCTGCAGAGTAGCAGGCGCCGTAACCCCTATCAAAGGAGATAAATCGTGAAGAAGTTTTCCTGGCGGAAGGCGGCACTTGTGGCGGCCGTCGTTCCGATGATGGCTCTCAGTGCTTGTTCCAGCCAAGGCGGGAAGCCAGCTGACAGTGCCAATGCCGCCGGAGGCGGACAAGCCGTAAGCACTCCGCGCATGAAGGTGGCGCTCATCACCCACGCAGCGGCCGGCGACACATTCTGGGACATCGTCCGCAAGGGTGCTGAGGAAGCATCCGCGAAGGACAACGTCGACCTCCTTTACACAAGCGACCCCGAGGCTGGGCGCCAGGCCCAGCTCGTCCAGCAGGCCATCGACCAGAAGGTTGACGGCATCGCCGTCACACTTGCCACTCCGGATGCCCTCAAGGACGTCCTCAAGAAGGCCACCGACGCCGGCATCCCCGTGGTGAGCCTCAACGCGGGCGAGAGCGTCTCGGCGCAACTCGGGGCGTTTACCCACTTCGGCTCGAACGAGAAGCTCGCAGGCGAGGCCGTTGGAACCAAGCTCGCATCGCAAGGCTTCAAGCACCCGGTCTGCGTGATCCAGCAGCAAGGCCACGTTGGCCTTGAGGCACGGTGTGCCGGTGTCAAGGCGAAAGTGCCCGGAACGGAAATCCTTTACGTCGACGGCAAGGACATGACGTCGGTCCAATCCACCGCGACTGCGAAGCTCCAAGCAGCCAAGGACGCTGATGTCATCATCGGCCTGGGCGCACCGATCACCCTCACGCTCCTCAAGTCGGTCACGGACGCCAGCAGCTCGGCAAAGGTTGCCAGCTTCGACCTGAACGCGGACCTTGCCCAGAAGATCGTTGATGGCTCCGTGATCTTCACCGTGGACCAGCAGCCGTGGCTCCAGGGCTACATGTCCGTTGACTCCCTGTGGCAGGCCAAGCGCGGCGGCTTCAAGCTCGGTGGCGGCCAGCCCGTTCTGACCGGTCCCACCATCGTGGACAAGTCCAACGCTTCCGACGTCCTCAAATTCGCCCAGCAGGGCGTCCGCTAGATCCAGGATTCTGGCTGCGCGGCGGGCGACCGCCGCGCAGCCTGACCAACAAGGAGTTCTTCCTATGGCAAACACAGCAACCCTGCCGCCGGCGCCGGCTTCGGCCCCTGGCGATGAGCGGATCGGACGTCGGAGCCCGGTCCAGAAGTTTTTGGGGAGGCCCGAAGTCGGCGCCCTCGTGGGGGCCGTTGTCCTCTTCATCTTCTTCGCTTCGGTGTCGCAGACGTTCACCCAGCCGAACGCGCTCGCCACCGTCCTGTATGGTTCCTCGACGATCGGGATCATGGCGGTAGGGGTGTCCCTGCTGATGATCGGCGGCGAGTTCGACCTCTCCACCGGTGTCGCCGTGATTTCCTCGGCGCTCACCGCTTCCCTCTTCAGCTGGTATTTCTCAATGAACGCCTGGGTCGGTGTCGTGCTGGCGCTCGTCGTTTCGCTCGGCATCGGTTTCATCAACGGCTGGATCCTGGTCAAGACGAAACTGCCGTCCTTCATCGTGACCCTGGCGACGTTCCTGATGCTCACGGGCCTGAACCTGGCCCTGACCCGCCTGATCGGGGGGTCCGTGTCTTCCCCGTCGATTTCCAAGCTGGACGGGTTCGACTCGGCCCATGCGGTGTTCGCGTCCTCGATCAGCATCGGCGGGGTCGAGGTGAAGATCACGGTGTTCTTCTGGATCATCCTGGTCGC